>DASTRQ010000145.1:0-3415 GCA_035761145.1 Gemmatimonadales bacterium | reverse complement strand
CCCTCCCCATCCTCCTGGTGCGTACCCCGTTCAACGCCGAGCGGGAATTCCGCGGCGCGGAGCCGCCGGCCGGCTACCGCGAGCTGGCGCGGGACGGCTACATCTTCGTGGCCGAGGACATCCGCGGCCGCGGCGCGTCGGAGGGGACGTTCGTGACCCTGCGGCCGCTGGCCGCGCCGGGCGAGGCGCACGGCGTGGACGAGTCCACCGACGCGTACGACACGATCGACTGGCTGGTGCGGCACCTCCCCGGCAACAACGGCAAGGTGGGGGTCCTGGGCCACTCGTACCGCGGCTGGCTCGCCGCGATGGCGGCCGTGCACCCCCACCCCGCGCTCAAGGCGGTCTCCCCCGAGGCGCCGATGACCGACGTCTGGCTGGGGGACGATTTCTTCCACCAGGGGGCGTTCCGCCAGACGCAGGGGGTGCTCTACAGCGGCTACATCGAGGGGAGCGGCGTCTCGCTCCCCGACGGCGACGCGTACGACGTGTACCTCCGCTACCCGACGCTCGACTCGCTCGCCCGCGCCGCCGGCGTGGACACCCTGCCGTCGTGGCGCGGCTTCCGCGCGCACCCCGCGTACGACGCCTGGTGGACGGCGCGCTCGCTCCGGCCCCTGCTCGCGCGCCCCGCGGTGCCGGCGCTCTGGGTCGGCGGTGCGTGGGACGCAGAGGATCTCTACGGCCCGCAGGAAGGGTACCGGCTGGCCGAGCGCCTCGACCCGGAGGGGCGCAACCACTTCGTCCTGGGCCCCTGGGCGCACGGCAGCTGGCTCCGCGGCGCCGGCGACTCCCTGGGCCCCCTGCCCCTCGGCAGCGCCACGTCTGAGTGGTTCCGCGCGCACGTCCAGCGCCCCTGGTTCGCGTACTGGCTGCACGGCACCGGCGACGGCGGCTTCCCCGAGGCGTGGGTGTACGAGACCGGCGCCGACCGGTGGCGCACCTTCGACCGGTGGCCCGCCCCGGGGGCGCGCGCGCTGTCGCTCTATCTCCACCCCGACGGGGTGCTGCGCTTCGATCCCCCGGCGGCCGGCGGCGCGGCGTCCACCGCGTGGCGCTCCGACCCCGCCGACCCGGTGCCGTACGTGCGGCGCCCCGACGACGGCAGCGGATGGGACACCTGGCTCGCGGCCGACCAGCGCTTCCTGGCCGGCCGCGAGGATGTGCGCAGCTGGGTCTCGGCGCCGCTCGACGCCGACCTCACCATCGCCGGCGACGTGGTGGCGCGGCTCTTCGCGAGCACCACCGGCACCGACGCCGACTGGGTGGTGAAGCTCATCGACGTGTACCCCGACCAGGTGTCCGGCGCCCCCGCGCTCGGCGGGTACCAGTTGATGGTCAACGCCGACATCCTGCGCGGCCGCTATTGGCGGGGGTTCGACCACGCGACGCCGATCCCGGCGGGCCAGGTGACGCCGTTCACGGTGGACCTGCACCAGCAGCTCTACCGCTTCCGGGCGGGGCACCGCGTCATGGTGCAGGTGCAGAGCAGCTGGTTCCCGCTCTACGACCGGAACCCGCAGACCTTCGTCCCCGACATCTTCGCGGCCCGCCCGGGCGACTTCCGGGCCGCCGAGCACCGGGTGTGGCACACCCCCCGGTACCCATCGCGGGTGGAAGTGCGGGTGCTGGACTAGGCGGCGAGCTCCTCCTCCGACGCCGTCGCGCCGGCGACCTCCTGCCAGGTGCACCCGCCAGTGTAGCGGTGGGTCACCGTGCCCTCATCGTCCATCGCGTAGAGGTGGAGCCACCCGTGGTCGAGGAGGTGGCGCAGGTGCTCGTGCCGCGCGATCACCTCGTTCATCGCCTCGCAGGGCGCGGCGACGACCACGGTGAGGCGCACCGGGTCGTGGGCCAGGCGCTCCCCGTCGTGCACCGACTGCCAGGGGAGCCCCACCCGCAGGTCGCCGCCGTTCCCCTCGAGCACCCCCACCGTGCCGACCACGTTGTGGAGGGTCTTGTTGCCGCTGCCGAAGACCCGCGGGGCCACCGCACTGCCGTAGTACTGGAGCGAGATCCAGCTCGCCACCACGACGGGCGCGGTGAGGATCAGCTCGAGGACGCGGTGCCCCGCGTCCTCGCGGTGCTCGTACGTGTGGAGGAAGGCGCGCCCGCCCAGCTCGAGCCCGGCCGTGGAGCGCCACGGCGCGGCGATGAAGGCGGCGCACCCCGCCAGCCCCCACTCGGGCCGCACCTCCGACCAGTCGCGGCTCCGGGCGCGCACCGCGGCGTCCACCGGTTCGCCGGCGTCGAGGCCGAGCCGGGGGGCGCGGAACGCGCGGCTCCGCGCGCCCGCCTCCGCGAGCTGGCGCTCCAGCCGGGCCAGCTCGTCGCGGTGGGTGGCCGGCACCTGGTCCAGGTCGAACAGCGTCACCTCGTCCGTGGTGGTGTCGTGCAGCCCCGGCACGAAGACCGTGTCGGCCGGGAGCGTGATGCCCCGCACGCGGAGCGCGGCGCGCACCTCGGGGTCGTTGAGCACCGCCGCCGCCACCCGCGCGTTGGCGTCGCCGCTGTGCCCGCCGCAGGCGCCGCACTGGAGCCCCGCGGCGTGCGGGTTGTTGACCGCGCGCGCCCCGTGCCCCGCAAGGAGCACCAGGCGCGCGGCGCGCTGGGTGAGCCCCATCCCGCGGAGCGCCCCCGCGGCCAGCTCCACCTGCGCCTCGAGGGGGAGGCCCACCGCGCGCCCGTCCACCGTCGCGGGGGTGACCGACGGCCGCCGCCGCGCGCGCCAGGCACGCCGCAGGTCCGCGCTCCCCCGATGCGGCACCGGGCGCGTGACGCCGAGCGCGTCGGTGACGAGCTTCGGCGCGTACAGGAGCCCCAGCGGCCCCACGAAGCTGAAGCAGGAGACGGCGCCGGACTTGAATCCCTTCCACACCCGCCGCGCCTGGCGGCGGATCCGCCGCCACGCACCCGCGTGCGCGGCCCCCGGCACCTCCTCGGCGATCACCGCGCGCGGCGCGATCAGCGCCGGGCACTGCGCGCCCCCCGCCCCCTCGCCCAGCGGCACCAGCTCGATGGGGAAGCCGAAGAAGCCGGCGAAGCCGATCGTCTCCACCCCGGGCGCCACCCCCTCGAGCGCCCTGCGGTACACCTCCGCGCGCACGTCGATGCAGAAGGCGGCCTGCACCGCCGGACGATCCGGCCGCGCGGGCCGGGCCGGCCGGGCCCCGATCGCGCCGAAGAGCTCCTCCTGGCGCGCCTTCTCGTACGCGGCGTGCAGCACCAGGTCCACCGCGAGCGCCGCTTCCGCCGGGGTCGCGGCGCGCGGCGCCGCGATGCGCGCGCGCGCGATGAGCCACGCGCGGTCGAGCCCCCGCGCGTCGAAGAGCTCGAGGAGCGCCACCTCCCACGCCAGCCGCACCGCCAGGAGCTCGGTCACCGCGCCGTCGCTCCCGCCGCGCAGGGCCTGCTC
>DASTRQ010000144.1:0-5651 GCA_035761145.1 Gemmatimonadales bacterium | reverse complement strand
AACCTGGGCGAACTGCGGAGGAACCTGGGGAGGCAGTGAGGGGTGACTGGTGACTGGTGAGAGGTGAGCGGTGAGAGGGGGCGGGGCTCCTGGGATCGGGGCCCCGTTCTCCGTTCCGGTCTCCGTGTCGGCCCGTTGTTGGAAGCTTCAATGAACCTTCATCCGACCTGATGCATCGTTGGGTCGGCATATGCGGATCGTCTGCGGTACCGACTTCTCGCCCGCGGCCGCCGAGGCGGCGGAGGTGGCGGCGCACCTGGCCCACCGGACCGGGAGCACGCTGCACCTCGTGCACGCCGTGCTCCCGCCCTGGGAGCCCACCGGCCCGGTCACGCCCCCGCCCGGTGAGGCCTACCCGCTCGAGCAGGCCACGCTGACCGAGGAGGCGCACCGGATCGGCGCGGACGGACTGCACATCACCACCGAGGTCACCGCGGGCGCGCCTGACGAGGTCGTGACGGCGGCCGCGGGGCGCGAAGGCGCGCATCTCGTGGTGCTGGGCGCCACGGGCCACCGGGCCGTGGACCGCTGGCTGCTGGGTAGCACCGCCGCCCGTGCCGCCCGGGAGTCGCACGTGCCCGTGCTGGTGGTGCGGCAGCCGGAGGGATTGCACGCCTGGCTCGACGGCAAGCGTCCCCTCCGGGTGCTGGTCGGCGTTGAGCCGGGTCCGAGTTCCGATGCCGCGCTCCGCTAGGCGGCGGGGCTGCAGGCCTACGGGGCCGTGGACATCACCGTGGCGCGCCTGGTCGATCCCGGGGTCGAGAACCGGGCGGCGGGCGCCACCGGCGCGGGGGTGGGGCTGGCGCTCCGGCACGACGTGGAGCAGCTGCTCCACGAGCGGCTCCTGGCCCGGAGCAGCGACCTGCTGGGGGGCAGGCCCGCGCGCGTGGTGATCCGCGGCGCCCTGGGCCGGGTGGACCGTCCGCTGACCGGAGTGGCCGAGGAGAATGCGGCCGACCTGCTCGTGGTGGGGAGCCACCAGCGGGCTGGATTCCGCCGGTGGTGGCACGGCTCGGTCTCGAGCGGCGTGCTGCACGGCGCGCTGGCGAACGTGGTGGTGGTGCCGTGGCGGGGGGAGGGGGAAGGGGCGTAAGGGAAGGCGACAGGCGCGAGAGGAGCGAGAGGCGCGAGAGAAGAAGGGGCCCCATACCGCGGGCCCCTCTTCGCGCCTTCTGCGCCTCTCGCGCCTGGCAACTACCACGGACAGGGTGGGATTCGAACCCACGATACCGTTGCCGGTATACCGGTTTTCGAGACCGGCTCCTTCAGCCACTCGGACACCTGTCCAGCGCGGAGCGAACTCCGCGGGGCAGGAAAATAGGGGGTCCGGGGGCCGCGCGGTAGGGCGGTAAGACGTGCGCCGATATGGGCTTAGCGCGGCCGCCGCGCCCGCAACGCCGCCAGCAGCGCCCGGTCCTGCCCGTAGTAGTCGCGGTAGAAGTGCACCTGACCGTCGGGGGTCGCCACGGCGGTGGTGTAGAAGATGAGCAGCGAGAGCCCGTCGGGGATCGCCACGGTGGCGGTGTCCCTGCCGACGAGCGCGGAGTCCACCCGGGCCAGGTCCCACCCCCCCTCCCCCTGCAGCGCCCAGGTGGCGAGCGCCACCGGGTCGCGCACCCGGATGCATCCGTGGCTCAGGTCGCGCCGGGAGAGCCGGAACGCCGCCGTGTCGGGGGTGCCGTGGAGGTACACGTCCTCCAGGTTCGGAAAGGAGAACTTGGTGCGACCGAGGGCGTTCCAGGGACCGGGGCGCTGGCGCACCCGCAGGGTGCCCGCCGCCAGGCCGCGGAGGATCTCCGGGGTGAGGGTGTCGCCGAGCACCGTGTCCCGGGGACCGACCACTTCCATCCGCTCCGCGGCGAGGTACCGGGGCTGGCGTTCGAGCACCGGGAGGATCTCGTCCCGCAGGATGCTCCGGGGCACGTTCCAGTACGGCCGGAACTGCACGGTGCGCATCGGCGCGAGGAGGAGCGGGGTGCGCTTGTCGAACGCGCGCCCGAGCACCACCGGCATCTCAAGCGCGGGGGCGCCGCGCCCGCCGGTCGAGTCGAACGCGAAGAGCTCGAAGGCGGGGACGTTGACCACCACGAGGCGCTGCCCCTCGAGCGAGGGGAGCCAGCGGAGGCGCTCGAGCGCCAGCGCCAGCTGCCGCACCCGCACGCGCGGGGAGACGTTGAGCTCGTAGCGCGTGTCGGGCCCCAGAACGCCGTCGGCCACGAGGGAATGCCGCGCCTGGAAGAGCCGCACCCCCGCCGCCAGCGCCGCGTCGTACACGGTGCTGTCGGCGGGCGCCGGAGCGGGGGAGATGTCGCCGAGCAGCTCGAGCCGCCGCCGGAGCTCGGGGACCCCCGCGTACTGCCGCCCCACCGTGACCGGCCGGCGCACGAGGGGGAGCGGCACGAAGCGGGTGCTGTCGGCCAGATGCCGGTAGTAGGCGAGCTGGCGCAGCAGGTACCGGTACTGCGCCAGGTCGGGCTCCACCGCGCGCGCCAACGTCTCGAGCGGCACCCCGTCGGCGGCGCTCCGGACAAGCGACTCGAGCGCGAGCGGCGGACGCCGCCTCGCCCCGCGCGCGAACGTGGTGTCGGGCACCCGCCCGCGTCCCAGGTCGTGGAGATACTGCGCGACGCTCAGGGTGAGCCGCCGGTCGAGCACCGGGCCGAACGTGAGCCCGCGCACCGGCATCCCGCGGGCCATGCTGTCGAGCGCGCCGGCGGCGTAATCCGCGGGCTCGAGCCCCCGCTCCCCCGCCCCGACGAGCGTGGCGATCACCGCCCGGGCCACGGGGGTGAGCTGTCCCCCCGCTTGCCAGAGCAGCGCGCCATCCCGCTCCGCCTCGAGCCGGTCCACGACCGCCGATACGCTGTCCTGCGCGCGGAGGGGGCCGGTGGCCGCCAGGACGGCGGCGATGGCCATCCCCCACCGCACGCCCCGCCCCGGGCTCATCCCCCCACCGGCCACAGTCGCACCGCCTCGGCGTACGCCCGCGCCACCTCAGGCGATCCCTGGATCAGCCCGTGGAACCGCACCTGGAAGGGATCCCCGTCCGCGCGCGGCGTGAGCAGGAAACGCGCCTCCTCGAGCAGGGGGGCGGCAGGGAGGACGCTCTCCCCCGGCTTGGCGAAGAGCGCCTCGTCGATCTGCGCGGCGAGCCCCGACATCGGCCGGATCCAGGCGAACCAGGGATCGTTGAGCAGCAGCTGCAGGAACGCCATCGCGCTCGGCACCCGGCCGTGCTCCGCCTCGTACCGGCGGCGCTCCTCCTCGAGGATCGCCTTGTGGGCATGCAGCAGCGCGCGCTGGGCGGCCTGGAGAGCGGTGCGGGTGGCGGGGTCCATGGGGGAATGCTAACGGGGTAGGAAGGTAGGAAGGTAGGAAGTTAGGAAGGTAGGAAGGTAGGAAGGTAGGAAGGTAGGAAGGTACGATTGTGGGAAGTGCGGTCTATTGCGCCGAGGACGCCTCGTTCCGGTGACGGTCTCGAGGCAGCGGCGTGATATCATGTGGCATGAAGAGCTACCAGGATCTCATCGCGTGGCAGAAGGGTATGGCGTTGGTGGCCGAGGTCTACCGCGTCTCCAACACTGGTGGACTGAGGCGTGATTGGGGCTTGAGGAACCAGCTGTCACGGTCGTCGGTCTCGGTCCCCTCGAACGTGGCCGAAGGCTATGAGCGTGGGGGAAGAAGGGAATTCGCCCGTGGCCTAACGTTTGCGAAAGGGTCGTGCGGCGAGGTCAGGACGCAGCTCCTGGTCGCGGTGCGAGCTGGCCTCCTGTCCGAGAGCGACGCCAGGCCCGCCCTGATGCTCGCCGAGGAGCCCGCCAGGATCCTCGCCGCGCTGCGTGCGGCGGTACGACGCCAAGAGGACCACCCGGACTAGGTGGCCATCGCGCCGCGCTCCCTTCTTCCCTTCTTCCCTTCTTCCCCTCTTCCCTTCTTCCCTTCCTACCTTCCTACCTTCCTCCCTTCCTACCTTCCGGCCGCCCTCACCCCCGCTTCGCCCGGAAGAACGCCTTCAGCACCTCCCCGCACTCCTCCTCGAAGAGTCCCTGCACCACCTCGGGGCGGTGATTGAGCCGCGGGTGGCGGAGGAGGTCGTGCACCGAGCCCACCATCCCGGCGCGGTGGTCCCAGGCGCCGAAGACCACGCGCGCCACGCGCGCCAGCACGATGGCGCCGGCGCACTGGGCGCACGGCTCGAGGGTGACGTACAGGGTGGCCTCGGGGAGCCGTTCGGCGTGCCCGGCGTGGATGGCGCGCTGGAGCGCCAGGATCTCCGCGTGGGCCATCGGGTCGGCGCGGTGGATCGTCTCGTTGTGCGCCTCGCCGAGCACCGTGGAGCCGGCCATCACCACGCAGCCCACCGGCACCTCGTCGCGCACGGCGGCAGCCCGGGCCAGGCGGAGCGCGTGCTCCATCCCGACCAGGTCGGTGGCGGAGGGGGCGCCCCTACGCACTGGCGGCCTGGCCGCCGGGGTGGCGGGTGAAGGTGAGCTCCTCGGGCCCCGCATCGACGCGCACGGTGTCGCCGGGGAGGTAGCGGCCTTCGAGCACCTGGAGCGCCAGCGGGTTCTGCAGCCGCCGCTGGATGACCCGCTTGAGCGGGCGCGCGCCGTACACCGGGTCGTACCCCTCGCGCCCGAGCTGCTCGCGCGCCGCGGCCGAGACCTCGAGCGTGAGGCCGCGCTGGGCGAGCATCCGCTGGAGCTGGACGAGCTGGAGCTCCACGATGCGGGCCAGCTCCGCGCGCCCGAGCTGCCGGAAGACGATCACCTCGTCCACCCGGTTCAGGAACTCGGGGCGGAAGTGCTTCCGGAGCTCCTCGCGGGTGGCGGTCTCGACCATCCGCCAGGTCTCCTCGCTCGGCTCGGCGCCCGCCTCGAGGATGAGGTGGCTCCCGATGTTGCTGGTCATGATGATGACCGTGTTGCGGAAGTCCACCACCCGGCCCTGGCTGTCGGTGAGCCGGCCGTCGTCCAGGATCTGGAGCAGCAGGTTGAAGACGTCGGGGTGCGCCTTCTCGATCTCGTCGAACAGCAGCACCGCGTACGGGCGCCGGCGCACCGCCTCGGTGAGCTGGCCCCCTTCCTCGTAGCCGATGTACCCTGGCGGCGCGCCGATCATCCGCGCCACGGCGTGCTTCTCCATGTATTCCGACATGTCGAGCCGCACCATCGCGCGCTCGTCGTCGAAGAGGAACTCGGCCAGCGCCTTGGCGGTCTCGGTCTTGCCGACCCCCGTGGGCCCCAGGAAGATGAACGACCCCGTCGGCCGGTGGGGGTCCTGAAGGCCGGCGCGGCTCCGGCGCACGGCGTTGGCCACGGCGGTCACGGCGGCCTCCTGCCCCACCACCCGCCGCGCCAGCTCGTGCTCCAGCTTGGTGAGCCGCTCGCGGTCGCTCTCGAGCATCTTGGCCACTGGGATCCCGGTCCACTTGGCCACGATCCCGGCCACGTCCTCGGCGTCCACCTCCTCCTTGAGGTAGCGCGCACCCTGCTGCAGCTCGCCGAGGCGCCCCTCGTCGGCCTGGAGCGCGCGCTCGAGCTCGGGGATCCGGCCGTAGCGGAGCTCGGCGGCGCGCTGGAGGTCGCCGGCGCGGGTGGCGGCGTCGGCCTGCTGGCGGAGCTGCTCCAGCTCCTCCTTGCGGCCCCGCA
>DASTRQ010000143.1:0-3205 GCA_035761145.1 Gemmatimonadales bacterium | reverse complement strand
CCACGGCCGGCAGGACGCCGAGCAGATCGCGGCGGCGGTGGACTTCGCGCACAAGATGCCCGACGTGGTGGACGTTTGGGCCGACACGGTGGGGTACCGGCTGCAGGTGAAGTTCAAGAGCGGCTGGATCAAGGGCGTGGTGCCGATCGACGACGGCAAGCACGGCGCCGAGACGGCGGGACTTCCGCCCCTGGCGTCGCCGCAGGGATAGCGCGGAGGGGTCGCAGCGCGGATCCGGGGACCTGGCGTGGGCGCCGGGTCCTTTCGCTTTCCCGGACACCGCCCGTCCCCGCGCGGCGGGCCCTCGACCGACGCCCTTCCGCGGCGTACCTTATCCCCGTGACCCTCGTCATCGTCACCACCACCCTCCCCACCGAAGAAGCGGCCGACCTCCTCGCCACCCGACTGGTGGAGGAGAAGCTGGCGGCGTGCGTGCAGGTCGGGGGGCCCATCGAGAGCACCTACCGCTGGGACGGCGCGATCGAGCGGGCGGAGGAGTGGTACTGCCTCTGCAAGGCGCCGGCGGAACGGCGCGACGCATTGATGGCGAGGATCAAGACGCTGCACCCATATGAGGTGCCGGAGATCGTGGCGGTGGAGGCCTCTGCCGTCGCACCGGAGTACCTCACGTGGGCAAGGACCTCGCTGGAGTAGACCACCCAGCACCCAGCACCCAGAACCCAGCACCCAGCACCTCACCTCCGGAGCGCGCATGTCAGACGTGACCCCGCCCCCCGCTCCTGCCCCGACCCCGGTCTGGGAGGATTTCATCGACATCTTCCTGAGCCCGACCAAGGTGTTCGAGCGGCGGAAGGATGACCCGACCTTCTTCGTGCCGTGGCTGGTGTTCATCGTGCTCAGCGCGGTGATCATGATCGCGGGGTGGAGCCTCCTCGAGCCGGCGTACCGTGCCGACAGCCTGCGTGGGGTGGAGCGCTACATCGCCTCGCATCCCGACCTCCCCGCCAACGTGGTGGAGCAGATGCGCTCCGGCCGGGGGCCGGGGTCGGGGCTCACCAAGTACTTCGCGCCGGTGGGCGCGGGGGTGGCGGTGCTGCTGGTGGGGTTCGTCACCTGGGTCACCGGGAAGATCGTCGGCGCCAAGACCTCCCTGGCCCAGGCGTTCATGGTGAGCGCCTACAGCTACCTCCCCCGCCTCCTCGGCACCCTGGTGGCGGTGGTGCTGGCGCTGGTGCTCCCGGACACGATGCTCAACACGGCGATGCACCTGCAGCTCGGCCCGGCGCTCGCCTTCGACCCGGGCGCGACCAAGCTCACGACGATGGCGCTGGTGGCCCGGCTCGAGATCTTCACGCTCTGGACCACGGTGCTCATCGCGCTGGGCCTGCGGGTGACCGGGGGGATCGACAAGTCGAAGGCGGTGCTGGCGGGGGTGATCGCGTGGGTGATCGGCGCGATCCTGCCACTGGCGGGAGCGGCGATGGCGGGGTGAGGGGGAAGGGGTGAGGGCTGAGAGGTGAGAGGGACGGCCGACACCCCTCTCACCTCTCACCTTTCACCTCTCACTCCTCACGGCACCGCGCCCCCCATCCGCCCGACGCCCCCCATCATCTCGCCCATCATCCGCCAGTGTTCGTCGGCCTCCACGTCCCGCGTGGGGTCCTGGTAGGCGGCGATGGCGCGGAGGATCGTCGCGCGCTTCCCGTCCTGCGGCACCACGGCGTCGTTGAGCAGGACATCGCTGATGATGTCGTGCAGGGCGTGCAGGTTGTCGAAGATCGCCGCCGCCCGCGGATGGGCCGCCGTGAAGCGCGGGGCGACCGCGCTCGTCATCGGCATCACCTCGGGGTAGCCCTCGGTGGCGAGCATCTCGCGGAACCGGCGCACCGTGGGGGCGAGGTCCACCCGGCCGCGGTCCTCGGGCTCGATCGCGCGGGCATAGGGCTCATAGAGCCCCACCTGCAGCCAGTGGTACGCCCAGATGAGCCCGTTGAAGCGCGGCGCCCGCTGGGCAAAGACCCGGCTGTAAGGCTGGCCGTCCATCAGCGCCATCGACTTCGGCACCGCCGCCAGCGCGTACTCCCTCCGCTCGAGGTACCGGTCGGTCAGCACCTCGATGAGAGAATCGGCCTGCGCCGGGCTGATGACCGATGGCCGATGGCGGCTGGCCGCGTACACGTCGTAGACCTGCCGATGGAGCAGGTGCGCCCACTCGAACACCGCCTTGGCCCGCCAGAGCGCCTTGGCGTAGGACGGCATCACCGCCTCTTCCGCGATGGCGAAGCGCGGAGGCCGCACCAGCAGGTCCGTGCGCAGGTACGCGTACTCGCGCGCCAGGCTGGAGTCGAGCCCGGGGCCGCGCCGCGTCAGCAGCCGCTCGTAGAGCACCGCGTGCCCGTAGTCGAACGCGTTGAAGAGCCGCGCGGCGTCGGGCTCGTCCCGGAGAAAGCTCCAGTTCCACCCCCCCGCGGCGTAGAACTGCTCGTCGCGGCGGTCCACCGTGCCCGGCGACCGCGGGGCGGGACGCGCGGAGGGCCTCCCGAATCCCCAGACGTGGCTCAGGCCAAGGGAGATGGAGTGCTGGGTGCCGCGCGCCGGGTGACGGGCGAGCCGATAGCCGACATCGAGCACATCCACCGGGGTCACCTGCAGGCGAAGACCCGCCCCCGCGAGCCACGAGGCATCGGCCCCCGATACCTCCTGCGCCACGCCTCCTTCCACGCCAAGCAGGAGGGAGTGGCGCCACAGGCTCCGGTCCACCGCGATCAGCGCCTCGCGGCGCGGCGCGAACTCCTCCGCATGCCTGGGCGCCTCCGGCCCGGCGCTCAGCGCGCCATTGAGGTGCAGCCGGGTGGCCCCGAACCCGCGCGTCAGCAGGAGCTTCGCGGTGACCCGGCCGTCGAGCGCGCCGTCGGCGCCGTCGAATGCGGCGCCATCGAGCCGGAGCCCCACCCCGGGGAGCGACGGCGACTCGGTGTTGGCGTTCCAGAGCAGCGAGAGCCGCGGACCGAGCGAGGCGTAGTCGCCCCCGGCGGTGCGAAGCAGCGGCCACCCCAGGCCGAGCTGGGCGTTGCCGAGCCCGGCGGCAAGCTCGGGCGAGACGATGTGCGCCCACCGCCCCCCCTCGAACTCGGCGGCGTAGGGGAAGGAGAACTCGAGCGCCCCGCGCTCGATGGGATAGGCATCCTCGGCGCGAAGCGGGCGCTCCGCGTCAAGGTTGCGATAGTCGACCTGCGCGGCCGCG
>DASTRQ010000142.1:0-9316 GCA_035761145.1 Gemmatimonadales bacterium | reverse complement strand
CCGGCGCGCCCCCCGATGAAGAGGTGCGCGAGCTGGACCGCCTCGTCGATCACCACCTTGGGGGGCGCCGCCTCGTGGACCAGCTCCCAGACGCCGAGGCGCAGGATGGTCCGCTCGAGCACACCGACGCGCTCCCAGCGCCAGTTCTCCGCCGCGGCGGCGGCGCGCCGGTCGAGCGCGTCGAGCTCCGCCACCACCGCGGTGGCGATCGTCTCGGCGGGGGCCAGCTGGTCCACCAGCGCCGCCGGGCGCTCGGCCAGGCGCACGACCCCTTCGCTCACGGTGGGCACCTGGCCGCCGCCCCCCACCTCCCAGGCGTAGAGCAGCTGCACGGCGCGGGCCCGCGCCTTGTGCTCGGGGCGCCTCATCGCGCCTCCCGGAGGGCGCGCACCACGTCGGCGGCGCGGAGCGCCGCCTCGCACGCCTCGTAGCCCTTGTTCCCCGCCGTGCCGCCGGCGCGCGCCAGCGCCTGCGCCAGGTCCTCGGTGGTGAGCAGGCCGAACCCCACCGGCACCCCGGTCTCGAGCGCCACGCTCCCCAGCTGGCGGCTCGCCTCGCCCGCCACGAAGTCGAAGTGCGGGGTGTCGCCGCGGATCACCGCCCCCAGGGCGACGATCGCCGCGTAGCGCCCCGAGCGGGCGGCGACCGCGGCCGCCACCCCCAGCTCGAAGGCCCCGGGCACCCAGACGGTGTCCACCTGGTCGTCGGGCACGCCCGCGGCGCGGCAGCACTCGCGCGCGCCCGTGAGCAGCTTGCCGGTCACGACCTCGTTGTATCGGCTGGTCAGGATCGCCACCCGCCCCACGGGGCGGAGCTGGCCGTCGAACTCGGACACGGGAGACGTTCTCAGTGCGGGAGGAGGTGACCCAGCTTGTCGCGCTTCACGGCGAGGTAGCCCGCGTTCTCGGGCCCCGGCGGCACGGCCAGCGGCTCGCGGCCGCTGATGGTGAGGCCGTAGCCGTCGAGCCCCACGAGCTTGCGGGGGTTGTTGGTCATGATGCGGATGGAGGAGAGCCCCAGGTCACGCAGGATCTGCGCCCCGATGCCGTAGTTGCGCAGGTCGGCCCCGAAGCCCAGGCGCTCGTTGGCCTGCACGGTGTCGCTCCCCTCGTCCTGCAGGGCGTAGGCCTTGAGCTTGTTGAGGAGCCCGATGCCGCGCCCCTCCTGGTCCAGGTACACGATCACCCCGCGCCCCGCGGCCACGATGCGCTCCATCGCCGCGTGCAGCTGGGGGCCGCAGTCGCAGCGGCGGGAGTGGAACACGTCGCCGGTGAGGCACTTGCTGTGCATCCGCACCAGCACGTCGGCCTGACCCGCCACGTCGCCGTGCACCAGCGCCACGTGCTCGCGCGCGTCCACGTCGTTGCGGTAGCCGATCACGGTGAACTCGCCGTGCTCGGTGGGAAGCCGCGCCTCGGCCACCCGGTGCACCAGCCGCTCGGTGCGGAGCCGGTACGCCACCAGGTCGGCCACGGTGATGAAGGCGAGCCCGTGGCGCGCCGCGAACGCCTCGAGCGCCGGCCGCCGCGCCATCGCGCCGTCCTCGTCGAGCACCTCGCAGATGACCCCCGCCGGCGCCAGCCCCGCCAGCCGCGCCAGGTCCACCGCCGCCTCGGTGTGCCCCACCCGCTGCAGCACCCCGCCGGGCCGCGCGCGGAGCGGGAAGATGTGCCCCGGCCGCCGCAGGTCCTCGGGCCGGCTCTCGGGGTTCATCGCCACGTGGATCGTCTTGGCGCGGTCGCTGGCGGAGATCCCGGTCGTCACGCCGAAGCGCCGCTCGGCGTCCACGCTCACGGTGAACGCCGTGCCGAGCTCCTCGGTGTTGCGCTCCGCCATCTGGCCCAGCCCCAGCGCGTCGCACCGCTCCGCCGTGAGCGCCAGGCAGATGAGCCCGCGGCCGTGCGTGGCCATGAAGTTCACCATCTCGGGCGTGACCAGCTCGGCCGCGCAGACGAGGTCCCCCTCGTTCTCGCGGTCCTGGTCGTCGGCCACGACGATGATCTTGCCGTGGCGCAGGTCTTCGATGGCCTGCTCGATGGTGCTGAATGGCATGTCCGCCGTCGTTCGCTCAAGAAGTGCCTGGGAAGCCGGGCCTGGGGACGTGGTGCCCCGCGCCTTCGTTCGCTGTCCAGGCCCGAGGCCCCAGGCCCGCCCTCACCTTCCCTGCCAAGGGGCCACGAACTGCCGCACGTACTTCCCCACCATATCCCCTTCGAGGTGCACCGCATCCCCCACCGCCAGCCCGCCCAGCGTCGTCACCGCGCGGGTGTGCGGGATGAGCGAGACCTGGCAGGTGCCGGGCGCGGGGAGGGCGTTCACCGTGAGGCTCACCCCCTGCACCGTGATGGAGCCGAGCGGGATCGTCACCGCCGCCACCTCGGCGGGGAGGGTGAACTCGACGAGCCACGCGTCCCCCTCCGCCGCGGTGCGGGTGACGGTGCCCACGCCGTCCACGTGCCCCGAGACGAGGTGCCCGCCGAGCCGCTCGCCCACCGCCAGGGCCCGCTCGAGGTTCACGCGCCGCCCCGCCTGCATCGCGCCGAAGGCGGTGCGCCCGAGCGAGGTGGCCACCACGTGCACCGTGAACGCCCCGGGCGCCACCGTCTCGACCGTGAGGCAGGCGCCATCCACGGCGATGCTCTCCCCCACGGCCACCCCGTCATAGGGCGCCGAGATGCGGAGGGTGAGCCCCCGCTCGTCCCGGTCGGCGCGCTCCACCCGCCCCACCGCGGTGACGATCCCCGTGAACATCAGGCCCGCTCCATCACGTGTAAGGTATCTGGTCCGAGGGACTTACGCTCGGTCTCCACCCATCGGCCCGGGGGAGCCCCCCGCCCCTCCTCGTACCCCGGGAAGGCGGGGACCCCGCCGGGACCGAGGGCCACCGGGGTCTCGATCCAGTAATAGCGGTCCACCAGCCCCGCCTCGACCAGCGCCGCGGCGAGCCGCCCTCCCCCCTCGATGAGCAACGAATGGAGGTTCCCCTCCCGCCGGAGCCGGCCGAGCTGCGCCGCAAGGTCGTGCCCCGCGAGGAGGTGGGTACGCGGGCCCTGATCGGCGCGGAGGCGCGCGGACGGGGGCACCACCGCGCCGCCGGTGAACACGACCCGTTCGGGCGCGCGCCGTGGCGCCAGGGCGCCGCGCACGGTGAGCGCCGGATCATCGGTGAGCGCCGTGCGCCCGCCCACCCCGATGGCGTCGAACCCGGCGCGGAGCCAGTGCACCCAGGCCTGGGCCTCGGGACCGCTCAGCTGCCGCCGTTCCCCCCCGGGGGGCGCGATCCACCCTTCGCGCGAGGTCGCCAGCTTGAGCGCCACCCAGGGGCGTTCGGGGTCGGCGAACCGATGAAAGAACGGCGCGTTGAGCCGGCGCGCCTCGGCCTCGAGCACGCCGCCCACCACCTCGATCCCCGCGGCCCGGAGCCGCGCGGCGCCGCCCCGCGCCTCGGGGTTGGGGTCGCCCGCCGCGATCACCACGCGCCGCACCCCCGCCGCCAGCAGCGCCTCCGTGCAGGGGGGCTGCTTCCCGGTGTGGGCGCACGGTTCGAGGGTCACCACCACCGTGGCGCCCTCGGCCAGCGCCCCCGCTTGCGCGAGCGCCGCCCGCTCGGCGTGCGCCTCGCCGTACTCCGCGTGCCATCCCTCGGCCACGGCGCGCCCCTCGCGGAGCACCACCGCGCCCACGAGGGGGTTGGGAGCCACACGCCCCCAGCCCCGCATCGCGAGGCTGAGGGCGTGCTGCATCGCTTCCTGCTCGGTCACGCCGTCAGAACTGGAACCGCACGCCCACCGAGGCGTACTTGCGCCCTTCCTTGACGTCGATGCCCTGGAAGTCCGTGGCGGTCTTGAGGTCGTTGGTGGTCTGCATCCCGACCTCGGCGCCGATCTTGAGGAAGAGCAGGTTCATCCCGACGTCCGCGAAGAGCGTGGTGCGGGAGTTGTCGAGGCTGATCGGGATGGTCTTGATCCCCGGATCGGACGGGTTCGGGTCGTCGAACTTGATCTCGGCGTCGCCGGTGTAGGTGTCCTTGCCGATCCCGGCGCCGACGTCGAGGAAGAGGATGTGCCACCCCGCCATCAGGCGCAGGTTGGTGGCGTCGAGCCCGAGCTGGTAGCTGTAGTTGTCGCCCGCGGCCACGTCGCCGTACGTCACGGTGGGCACGCTCCGGTGCATGTACGAGGCGCTGATCGTGGGGATCGGGAAGCCGCCGCGCAGGATCCCGATGCGGGCGCCGTAGCCGAACCGGTAGCTGAAATTGCCCATCGAAGGCGCGTCGGGGTCCACGTGCAGGTTCTCGACGTCGTTGGGCACGAAGACGAAGCTGCCGAGGGCGTCCACCGAGAGGAGGCCGCTGCTGAGCCCGCGGAAGAGGCCGAGCCCCACGTCCACCGTCGGCGCGCCGAGGGGGATGTCGTCCCCCTTGCTCACGGTCGGGCTGGTGCCGTCGTAGGCGAGGTCGGGGACGCCGGCCTCGAACACCGTGCCGCGGATCCCCACCGAGAGGTGCCCCAGCCCGCCGAGCGAGCGGAAGGAGCCGACCACCGGGTTACCGCCCGAGATGGCGAGGCCGAGGAGCGGGTGGAAGTAGTGGGTGGCGTCCACCGCCGCGTTGCAGAGGTTCTCCGACTGGGCGTACGCCGTGTACGGCGCGCACTCCGGGTTGCTCTGCGCCGACGCCAGGGCCGGCGTGAGGAGCAGGGCCAGCGAGAGGATCGGACCACGCATTCGCATCGCGCCTCCAGGGGTCAGGAAGTGAACCGCACCGCACGGGTGCCGCGGCGCACCTCGCCGCACACCCACGTCTCCACGCCGGCCGCCCGGGCCGCCGCCCGGACCGTGTCGGCCTCCGCCGCCGGCACCGCCGCGACGAGCCCCACGCCCAGGTTGAACACGTCGCGCATCTCGGGGGTGGTGATCCGCCCCGCCTCCTGCAGGAGCCGGAACAGCGGCGGGAGCGTCCAGCTCGCCGGGTCCACCACCGCCTCGCAGCCCTCGGGGAGCACCCGGACCAGGTTGCCGGGGATCCCGCCTCCCGTGATATGCGCGATCCCGTGGATCCTGGCGATGACGGGCATCACCGCGGCAAAGTAGCTCCGGTGCACCGCCAGCAGGGCCTGGGCCACGGTCTGGCCCGTATCCCCAAGCGGCGCATCGACTTGCAGCTTGAGGATGTCGAAGATCACGCGCCGCGCAAGGGTGTAGCCGTTGGTATGAAGGCCGCTTGAGGCGTAGGCCACCAGGACATCGCCGGGGGCGATGCGGTCGCCGTGGAGCGCCTCGTTTTCCTCCACCACGCCCACGATGGTGCCGGCCAGGTCGAAGTGGCCGTGCTGGTAGAGGCCCGGCATCGCGGCGGTCTCGCCGCCGGTGAGGGCCATCTGGTGGGCCCGGCAGCCGCGCGCCACCCCCTCGACGATGTTCGCCATCATCGCGGCGTCGAGCGAGGCGCCGGCCACGTAGTCCTGGAAGGCGATGGGGCGCGCGCCGTGCACCAGGATGTCGTTCACCGAGTGGTTGACGAGGCACTCGCCCACGGTGTCGAGCCGCCCGGCCTGCACCGCCACCAGCACCTTGGTGCCCACGCCATCGGTGCTCATCACGAGCACCGGCTGCTTCATCCCGGCGGGGACGCGGAGCATCCCGCCGAAGGCGCCCACCTCCCCCACCGAGAGGGGGGTGCGGGTGCCGGCCACGAGGCGGCCGATGCGGGTCTTGGCGTCCTCGGCGGCGGCGAGGTCCACGCCGGCGGCGGCGTACTGGCGGTCGGTCACGCGATCTGCTCCGGCACGTTGACGTGCATCAGGCGCTTGAGCCCCTGCACCCGCCGGTTCACCTGGGCGAGCTCCACGCCGTCGAAGCCGCCGATGCCGAAGCGCTCCACCGCGAAGGCGCCCATCGCCGAGCCGTAGAGCATCGCGCGGCGGAGGTTCTCGTCGTCGAGGTCGCGGGTGCGGGCCAGGTAGCCCATGAAGCCGCCGGCGAAGGAATCCCCGGCGCCGGTGGGGTCGAAGACCTCCTCGAGCGGGAGGGCCGGCACCCAGAAGGTGCTGCCATCCTGCATCAGCAGGGCGCCGTACTCCCCCTGCTTGATCACCACCCGCCGCGGCCCGCGCGCCAGGATCCAGCGCCCGGCGCGGTGGATGTTCCAGTCCCCCGAGAGCTCGCGCGCCTCGGAGTCGTTGACCATCAGGATGTCCACCTGGCGCAGGAGCTGGAGCAGGACGTCCTTCTTGCTCTGGATCCAGTAGTTCATCGTGTCGCACACGACGAGCTTGGGCGCCTGGATCTGGCTCAGCACGCCGAGCTGGAGCTCGGGGTCGATGTTGCCGAGAAAGAGGTACTCCGCCGAGCGGAAGCCGGGGGGGAGCTTGGGCTGGAACTGGGCGAAGACGCCGAGGCGGGTCTCGAGCGTCTCGCGGCTCTGGAGGTCGTAGGAGTACTTGCCGCGCCAGCGGAAGCTCTCCCCCTCGGCGCGCTCCACGCCGCCCCAGTCGATGCCGCGCGCGGCCAGGCGGTCGAGCTCGTGGACGGGGTAGTCGTTCCCCACCACGCCCACCACCTTGACCGACGACAGCAGCGAGGCGGCGACCGAGAAGTACACCGCCGAGCCCCCGAGCGCGTCGGCGGTCTCGCCGAAGGGGGTGTGGATCGAGTCGAGCGCGACGGAACCGACGACGAGGAGCGGCATCTTACATCCGGTCGGGAGCGGAGAGTCCGAGGAGCGCGAGGCCGTTGGCCAGCACCTGGCGCGCGGCGCGCGCGAGGGCGAGGCGGCCCTGCTCCACCGCGGCGGGCTCGCCCAGCACGCGGCAATGATGGTACCAGCCGTGCGCCACCCGCGCGAGCTCCTCGAGGTAGCCGGTGACGCGGTGCGGCTCGTGGGCCCGCGCGGCGCCCGCCACGATCTCGGGGAAGGCGGCGAGCTTCTTGAGGAGCTCCTGGTCCTGCGGCGCGGGGAGGCCGGCCAGGGTGACGCCCTCCGCGGTGACCGTGGCCACCTCGCGCCCCGCCACGCGGAAGAGCCCGCTCATCCGCGCGTGCGCCATCTGCACGTAGAACACCGGGTTCTCGTCGGTCTGGCTCCGGGCCAGGTCGATGTCGAACGTGAAGGGGCTGTCCCCCCGGCGCATCAGGAAGAAGTAGCGCGCGGCGTCCACCCCGACCCACTCGATGAGGTCGCGGAGGGTCACGAACTCCCCGCTCCGCTTGCTCATCCGGACCTCCTCCCCGCCCCGCACCACCTTCACCAGCTGGATGATCTCGGCCTCGAAGAAGTCGGCGCCGTAGCCCAGCGCCACCATCGCCGCGCGCATCCGCGGCACGTAGCCGTGGTGGTCGGCCCCCCAGAGGTCGATGGCCTTGTGGAAGCCGCGCGCGTGCTTGTCCACGTGGTACGCGATGTCGGGGACGAAGTAGGTCAGCGTGCCGTCGCTCTTCCGGAGCACGCGGTCCTTGTCGTCGCCGTAGGCGCTGGTGCGGAACCAGAGCGCCCCGTCCTGCTCGAAGGTGAGCCCCCGCTCGGCCAGCAGCTTGAGCGCCGCCTCCACCTTGCCTGCGTCGCGCACCCCCTGCTCGCTCGCCATCACGTCGAAGCGCACGCCGAAGGTGCCGAGGTCCCCGTCCTGGTCGGCGCGCATCAGCCGGAGCGCCGCCGCGCGGCACTTCGCGATCCCCTCGGCCGCCGGGAGGTCGGCGAAGCCCTTCCCCTCCCCGGCGAGGAGCGCCGCGGCCGCCTCCTTGAGGTACTCCCCGTGATACCCTCCCTCGGGGATCTCCGCGGGACGGCCGGCGACCTCCTGCACCCGGGCCCAGAGGCTCACCCCGAGCTTGTCGATCTGGACGCCGGCGTCGTTGATGTAGAACTCGCGGGTCACCTCGTGGCCGGTCCACTCGTAGAGCGCGGCGATGCCGTCGCCCAGCGCGGCGCCGCGGCCGTGCCCCACGTGGAGCGGCCCGGTCGGGTTGGCGCTCACGAACTCGACGTTGACGCGCACGCCGCGGCCGAAGTCGTGCCGGCCATACGCGGCGCCCGCGGCCAGGATGCCGCGCAGCTCCGCCACCAGCGCGTCCTCGCCGAGCCAGAAGTTGATGAACCCCGGCCCGGCGATCTCGGTGCGCGCGACGAACCCCGCCGGCAGCGCCAGCTGCGCGACGATCGCCTCGGCCACCTCGCGCGGCTTGCGCCGGAGCGGCTTGGCCAGCGCCAGCGCCAGGTTCGTGGCCCAGTCGCCGTGCCCCTCGTCGCGCGGACGCTCCACCACGAAGGTGACGTCCCCCGCGCCCAGCTCCCCCGCGATGCGCGCCAGCTCGGCGCGGAGCTGGTCGCTCACTGATCGGCCTTCTTCTTCTTCGCGGGCGCCTTGGGCGCGGGCGTGGACTCCCCCTTGGCCGGCGCGGGCTCGGCCGCCGCCGGCGCGGGCGCGGACTCCGCCTTCTCCTTGCGGGGGCCCTTCCCGTCCTTGCCGTAGTCGGTGATGTAGAAGCCGGAGCCCTTGAACAGGAGCCCCGCCCCGCCGGAGATCTTCCGGGTGGCCGGTTTGCCGCAGGTGGGACACTTCGACTTGGGGCGTTCCGAGATCTTCTGGAACGCCTCGAAGGTGTGCCCGGCGGGGCAGATGTATTCGTAGGTCGGCATCGGAGTCACCTGAGCTAAGCCCAACAGAGAGAGGAACTTAGCGGCTATCGCGACCGAATTCAACGATTTCGGGCGCGGCCAGCGTTCCTCCCCCGGGGCCCCCTCTCGGAGTGATCCGGGAAGTCCGGCGCGATATCACCTCACCCCCCGGCCCCCTCTCCCGGAAGGGAGAGGGGGTGACTGCAGGTTCAGCTCCTTGCGGATCAGCTCCTGCAGCCGGGCCGCATCCACCTCCTCGTTGCGCACGCGGATGACGCGCAGTTCAAGGCGCGCAAGGATCCGCGAGCGTTCTTCGTCCTGTGCCTGGCGGGCCAGCGGTTCGTGGCTGGAGCCATCGATCTCCAGGACCAATCCGTGCTGGGCGCAGAAGAAGTCAACAATGAAGCCAAGGATCAGTTGCTGACGCCGGAACTTGAGCCCGAGGAGCCGCCGGCCGCGAAGCAGCTCCCACACCGCGCGCTCCGCGGGGGTGCGATCCTTACGATACTGGCGGGCGAGCTCCTTCTTGGCCTGCTCGACAGGCTGGCCCTTCGTGATCCGTCGGGTGGGGTCCCAGGTTCGCACGGCGCTCTCCTTGGGTGCCCCTCTCCCTTCAGGGAGAGGGGGACAGGGGGTGAGGTAATCACTTGGCCGAGCATACCACCTCAGCACTTCCCCGCCGTCACCCGAAAAACGCGCCCC
>DASTRQ010000141.1:0-3725 GCA_035761145.1 Gemmatimonadales bacterium | reverse complement strand
TGCTTGAGGAGCTCCGGCTTGCCAAGGCCGGCGAAGGGGTCGCGGAGGGCGGCCTCGATCAGGTCGAGGACCTTCTTGGCGGTCCGGGGCGAGGTCTCGACCCAGTACCGGAGGTCCTCAAGACATTCGGGCTGGACCACGAGGGTATGCCGCCCAGGCACCGGTCACTTCTCCAGCAACTGCTGGAGCTGGGCGAGCGTCACCTTGCCCCCCTTGCCGCGGCGGGAACGGGTGAGGGCGCTCAGGAGACGGGCGGCGTTGGCGGGGGAGCGGAGCAGGTGCGCCGTTTCCTGGAGGCTTCGCAGTTCGTCGGCGGGGAGGACCGCCAGCTCCTCGCGGCCGCGCCGTTCGACGATCAGGGTGCCGCGCGACTCCTCGACCTCGTCCCAGAAGTCGGCGAGCTTTTCGCGGAAGCGGCTGTAGGTGGTGGTGGTCATTCGGGCCTCCGGGCCGTATGTGTACAGGAATATTGTACAATGTACCTGGGCGCGCAAGCCGCCGGCGACGATCGAGTGGGAGTAGGGGGTGAACGGGAGGAAGGTAGGGAGGCAGCAGGAGATCCGGGGGGAACGCATCGAGGGTAGGAAGTGGGCTCCGCACGGAGCCGGCTTCCTACCCTCCTCCCTTCCCACCTTCCTCCCTGCCTACACCCCCTTCTCCTCGAACAGCTTGAACAGTTCCTCCGCCGTCGTGGCGGCCATCAGCCGTGCGGGGACGTCCGGCTCGCGGCCCAGGGCGGCGATCTTTCCGAGGAGGGGGAGATACTGCGGCACCGTCTCTGCCGGGGGCGCGATGATGAGGAAGAAGGCGTGCACCGGCGCGCCGTCGAGGGAGCGGTAGTCGATGCCGCGGACGGAGCGCCCGAAGGCGAGCCGCACGCGGCTCACCTCGGTGCTCCGGCAGTGGGGGATGGCGATCCCGCGCCCCACGCCGGTGCTGCCGTGGTCCTCGCGGCGCCGGAGGAGACGGAGCAGCGTCTCCTCGGTGCGGCCGTGGAGCTTGAGCAGGCCCACCAGCTCGGGGAGGACGCTGTCGCGGGCGCCCGCCTGGAGGTCGAGGGAGATCGCGTCGGGGGAGAGGAAATCGGCCAGTCGCATCGCGGGGTGAAGGTACCCGGCGCCACGGGGGCGCGTCAACCGCCAGCGTTGCCCCCCTCCGAGCGCCCAAGTAGCTTTCCCGCATGAAGTTGCCCTATCCCGCCGCGGCCCAGACGCCGCTCCTCCTTGCCCCGATGGCCGGGGTCTCCGAGGCCCCGTTCCGGCGCATCTGCCGGCACCTGGGGGCGGACGTGGTGCTGTCGGAATTCCTCTCCTCCGAGGCGATCCGCCGCCGCATCGGGCGCACGCTCGAGGGGTGCGAGTTCGACGAGGTGGAGCGCCCCATCGGGATCCAGATCTACGGCGCCGACCCCGCGGCGATGGCGGAGGCGGCGGCGCTCGTCACCGAGCATTACCACCCCGACTTCATCGACATCAACTTCGGGTGTCCGGTGAAGAAGGTGGTGCAGCGGAACGGGGGCTCGGGGTGCCTGCGGGACATGGACCTCGTGGCCACGATCATCCGCGCGGTGAAGGGGGCCACCCCGCTGCCGGTGACGGTGAAGACCCGGAGCGGCTGGAACGACGACACCCGCGACCCGGTGGGGATCGCCCTCCGGATGCAGGACGCGGGGGCGGCGGCGTTCACCCTGCACGCCCGCACGCGCACCCAGATGTTCACCGGCCGCGCCGACTGGGACGAGATCGCCCGGGTGAAGGAGGCGCTCAGCGTCCCGGTGATCGGCAACGGCGACGTGAACAGCGCCGAGGACGCGCTCCGGATGCAGCGCCACACCGGGTGCGACGCGATCATGATCGGCCGCGGCGCCTTCGGGAACCCGTGGCTCTTCCGTGACGCGGCGGCGCTCCTGGCCGGCCGTCCGAAGCCCGCGCCGCCGACGCTCGAGGAGCGCTTCGCGGTGGCGCTGGCGCACGCGCGGCTCGCGCTCGAGCTGCAGGGCGACACCCGCAAGACCGTCGTCGAGTTCCGCAAGCACTTCGGCTGGTACACCAAGGGGCTGCCCTACGGGGGCGAGCTGCGGCAGCGGCTCTTCGCCGTGGAGACGATGAGCGAGGCGGAGGCGATCTTCACCCGCTACCTCGAGGAACGCCCCGCTCCCGCCGCCAGCGCCGCGTGACGCCGGAACGGATCCGCGCGCTCCTGGCCGAGGTGGCGGCGGGGCGGGTCGCGCCGGACGAGGCGCTCGAACGCCTCCGCCACCTCCCCGCCGAGGAACTCGCCTTCGCCCAGGTGGACCACCACCGGCCGCTCCGCCAGGGGCAGCCGGAGGTGATCTTCTGCGCGGGGAAGACGCCGGCGCAGGTGGTGGGGATCGCCGAGCGGCTGCACGCGGCGAGCGGCGGCTTCCTGGGCACCCGCGCCACCCCCGAGCACGCGGCGGCGGTGCGCGCGCGCTTCCCCGAGGTGCGGCACCACGAGCTGGGCCGCACCCTCTGGCTGCCCGCCCCCGACGCGCCGCCCCCGCTCGCCGGGGCGCCGGTGCTGGTGGCGTGCGCCGGCACCTCGGACCTGCCGGTCGCGGAGGAGGCGGCGGTGACCTGCGAGGCGTTCGGCCTCCCGGTGGAGCGGCTGGTGGACGTGGGGGTGGCGGGGCTGCACCGGCTGCTGGGGCGCGCCGAGACGCTGGCGCGCGCCGGGGTGATCATCGTGGCCGCCGGGATGGAAGGGGCGCTCCCGAGCGTGGTGGGAGGGCTCGTCCCGGTGCCGGTGATCGCGGTGCCGACGAGCGTGGGGTACGGCGCCTCCTTCCACGGGCTCGCGGCGCTGCTCGGGATGCTCAACTCCTGCGCCCAGGGGGTGCTGGTGGTGAACATCGACAACGGCTTCGGCGCGGCGTGCGCCGCGGCACGGATCCTCCGGGGGCGGGTGTGAGCCGTCGGGTGGTCCTCGAGGTGGCCGAGCCGCGCTTCCGGTGGCTCGACCTCGTGGACCCCGACGCGGGCGACCTGCAGGCGCTGGCGCAGGAGTTCGGGATCCACCAGGAGGCGGTGCGCGACTGCCTCGACCCCGAGCACCTCCCCAAGTTCGAACGGCTGGGCGAGGTGGTGTTCATCATCGCCCGCGCGTGGGACGAGGGCGCCCCCGCCACCGGCGACTCGGTGCAGGCGCTCACCCGCAAGGTGGCGCTCTTCGTCGGACCCGACTTCCTCCTCACCATCCACCGCAAGCCCCAGCCGTACATGGCCGCGCTCTGCGACGAGGTGCACGCCGCCCCCGAGCGCAACCACGTGGGCGAGCTGGTCTATCGCGTGCTCGACGCCGCCGTGCTCACCTACGAGACGCCGCTGCAGCGCGTCGAGGACGCGCTCGACCGGTGGCACGATGCGCTCTTCGGGCGGGGACGGGCCCCGGCGCTCGAGGAGCTGGCCACGCTCAAGCGCCAGGCCAACCTCTACAAGCGGATGCTCTGGAGCACCCTGCAGGCGTTCCAGCGCTTCGCCCCCGCCAACGACCGGCACGTGCCGGTGTGCCAGAGCCTGATCGAGGACACCCAGAGCCTCCACTTCTGGGCCGACGAGCTGCTCGACGAGGCGAACAACCTGATGCAGCTGCAGTTCTCGCTCTCGGCGCACCGCACCAACGAGGTCGTGAAGGTCCTCACGATCTTCTCGGCCTTCTTCATGCCGCTCACGTTCCTCGTGGGCGTGTACGGGATGAACTTCCAC
>DASTRQ010000140.1:0-16544 GCA_035761145.1 Gemmatimonadales bacterium | reverse complement strand
CGGTGCTCCGCTCCTTGTCGGTATCCTCGATCCGGAGGATGAAGGTGCCGCCGGTCTTCCGGGCGAAGAGCCAGTTGAAGAGGGCGGTCCGGGCCCCGCCGACGTGGAGGTAGCCGGTGGGCGAGGGGGCGAAGCGGACGCGCGGGGTGGTCATAGGGGCGGAAAACTATCCGGGGCCGGGGCCCCCGCCAATGCGCAGTTGCCCCCGGACCCCGGTCGCCCCACCTTAGATAGCAGTTCGGGCGCCCACCCCCCGTGGCCCGAAAGAGGATCCCTCGTGCCGTTCATCACGCCCCAGAGCCGGTTGGTCCGCTCACCCATCCCGCCGGCCGAGGTGCGGGAGGACGCCATCGTATGGGTGGACGACCAGGGCCGGCCCTTCCTGGAGCTCAAGGGGACCGAGCGGCGGGTCTGGGAGCTCCTCGACGAGCCGCACAGCCTCGATACCCTCGTGGCGGCGCTCGGGATGGAGTTCGACATCCCCGCGGGCGAGCTGGGCCGGGTGGTGACCCCGGCACTGCAGGCGCTCTGGAAATGGGGGCTGCTGGAGGTGGACGGGGGGTAGGCGGCGGCGGGCGAGCCCGGGACACGACCAAAAAGGGGTGTGGCGATCGCCACACCCCTTCTGGACATCCGGTTCCACGGAGCGGGGGGGATTCGAACCCCCGATAGGAGCTTTAGACCCCTATAACGGTTTAGCAAACCGCCGCCTTCAGCCACTCGGCCACCGCTCCCGAACGGCGCTTAAGGTAGCCGGAGCAGGGCGCGGACGGTAGGGAGCGCCTCTCTCACCTCTCGACTCTCTCTCACGCGCCTCTCGCGCCTCCCGCGCCTCTGTTCACTCCACCAGCCTCCGCACCCACACATTCCGGTACCGCACCTTGAACTCGTGGTCCTGCAGCTCGATCGGGAGCCGGTCGGGGTGGGCCTGGTAGGCGCTCCGCTCGCCATAGGTGGTGGGACCCAGGATGGCCTGGTCGTCCTGCACCAGCACGCCGTTGAAGAGCACCGTTGCCCGCGCGGGGGCGATGAGCTTCCCCGCGGCGTCGAAGCGCGGGCGGTGGAACACGATGTCGTAGCTGTTCCATTCGCCGGGCGGGCGGGCCGGGTTCACGAGGGGCGGGAACTGGCCGAAGATGGCCCCCGCCTGGCCGTCGGGATAGGTGTCGTTGTGGTACGAATCGAGCACCTGGATCTCGTACGTCCCCATCAGGAAGACGCCGCTGTTGCCGCGCTCCTGGCCCTCGCCCCGCACCGGGAGGGGGGCGCTCCACTCGATGTGCAGCTGGATGTCGCCGAACGAGTCGCGGGTGGCGATGCCGCCGGTGCCGGGCGCCACCTCCACGTACCCGCCGCGCACCGTCCAGCGCGCCGGGGCGGCCGCGCTGTCGGCCGAGCGCCACGCTGCCAGTCCCCTCCCATCGAAGAGCACGATCGCGTCGCTCGGCGCCGGGACTGGAAGGCGCGCCTCCCCCGGCGTCACGATCGGGGGGCGGGGCCGCTCCATCGAATGCTGCGGCCAGGGGGAGGGATCGCCCGGGACCGGGTTGGGATTCCCCTGGGCCAGGAGCGCTGTGGGGAGGAGCGAGAGCGCGGAGAGGAGGAGGGAGATTCGCATCCCCCAAAGTACTAGGGCAGCGCGACCGCGGTGAAGCGTCCGTGCTGGTAGGGGCCCGCGATGGTGGAGTAGGTCCAGGTGCCGCTCAGGTCCTCCCCGAAGACGAGTCCGGCGAGGCCGACCTCATCGTCGACGAGGTTCGGGCTGAGCGAGAGGTGGATCCCGGTCGAGTCATCGACGCCGGCGAGACTCCCGGTCCCGACCTGCGGCCCGACCTGGAGGGTGGTGTCGGCGCCCGGGGCCCAGTGGATCGACCAGGCCCCGCCGAGCGCCTGGGGCGGGCGCGATGCGAGCGGGGTCATCGCGTACTCGAGATGCAGGGTGCCCCTGAGGATCGGCTGACCGGCCGGGGAATAGGCCGTATAGGCGAAATCGCCTTCTCCGTTGGGGAGGTCGAGGCGGTTCGGGGTGGGACCGGTGCTGCCGCAGCCGGCGAGCAGGAGCCCGAGCGCGACACGGGTGATCCTTGTCATGCGGCCTCTCGAATGTCGGTGGGAAAGGCGCGGCTGCCACAGGTGACGTCCCACTCGCCCGGGCATGCACGTGACCGTGCCAGCGCCTCTCGCGCCTTCCGCGCCTGCCGCGCCTTACGCGCCTTACGCACCCCTGCTCCCTGCGAACGGCGCGGGAGGGATTCGAACCCCCGAAGCCCTTGCGGGCTCAGCGGTTTTCAAGACCGCCGCATTCAACCACTCTGCCACCGCGCCTGCCAGAATGTAGGCGGGGAGGCGGGGGGGCGGGTAGGCGGGTGGGGAAGCCGGCTTACGCCAGGGCCAGGCCGAGCAGGGCGCCGGCGAGGATGATCCAGGCGGTATTGGCGCGAAAGCGGACCAGCGCGACGAGGGCGAGGGGGAGGGTGATGAGGGAGAGCAGGGCGGGGGCCTGGAAGGCGTCCCGTCCGAGGCCGAGCGCGGTCCAGGCGAGGAGGGCGAGGGAGGCGGCGACGACGCCGTCGCGGCCGGCGCGGAGGGCGGGGTGGCGCTCCACGTAGGGGAGGAGGGGGGCCGAGAGGGCCACGAAGGAGAAGGCGGGGAGGAAGATCCCCGCGGTGGCGACGAGCGCGCCCTTCCACCCCGCGACCAGGTAGCCCACGAAGGTGGCGCTGGAGAAGAGCGGCCCGGGGGTGAGCTGGCCCGCGGCGATGGCGTCGGTGATCTGACCCGTGGTGAGCCACCCCAGCCGCTCCACGAACTCGGCGTGGAGGAACGCGAAGAGGACGTAGCCGGAGCCGAAGAGGACGGCGCCGATCTTGGCGAAGCTGAGGAAGAGCGTGAGGGGCGAGGGGTGCGCGGCGAGCGGGGCGGCGACGGGGAGGAACGCCGAGAGGGTGGCGAGCCGGGCCCGCGCGGCGGCGGCCCACGCCAGGAGCCCGGCCGCGAGCAGCACGACGAGCTCGTTGGCGCCGAGGGCGATCGCGACGACCGAGAGCGCGGCCAGCGCCCACAGGAGCGGGGTGCGGAGCGCCGCGCGGCCGAAGTCCCAGAGCGCCCGGAGCACGATGGCGAGGGCGGCGAGCTTGATCCCGGCCAGCGCCGGCCGCACGGCGGGGAGGCTGCCGTAGCGCACGTACCCCCACGCCACGACGAGGGTGAGCGCGACCGCGGGGAGGATGAACCCCGCTCCCGCGGCGACGAGCCCGCGCCACCCGCCGCGCCGGTGCCCCAGGTGGATGGCGAGCTCGGTGCTGTTGGGCCCGGGGATGAGCTGGGCCGCCGCGTTGAGGGCGAGGAACTCCTCGCGGGTGAGCCACCCGCGGCGGCGGACGAACTCCTCCTCGAACAGGGCGATATGCGCCGCGGGGCCGCCGAACGAGACGGCCCCGAGGCGGGCGAAGCAGAGGAACAGCTCCCGCACCTTACCGGGGCATGTTCTGCTGCACGCCGTCGGCCACCGCGGCGGCGCGGCCCGCCTTCACCGAGTCGCCGGCCTGCTCGTAGATCTGCGCCATCGAGCCGTACACCGCGGCGTAGATGGTGAGGATCGAGGCCGACGGCGGGTCCACCCAGCCGCGGGGGCGGCGGCGCGAGGCCTCCTCCCAGTGGTAGCTGTTCCAGAGCAGGCGGTCGGTCTGCTCCACGTCCACGTAGCCCATCGTGGGCGTGGCGAAGAGGGTCCGGGTGGGCCGGACGGGGGTCGGGTTGACCCGGCGCACGAGCCCCTCGGAGACGAGATAGGCGGTGAGGCCCAGGTCGCGGTCGGGGTGGGTGCCCGTGGTCCAGCTGAAGTAGATGGGGCGCTTCCCGATGTTGTCCTTGATGAGCGCGATGGTGGCGAGGTCGGAGAGCTCGACGAAGTTGCCCGCCCCCGCGATCGGGGTGCCGGTCACGCGCATCACGACGCTGTCGGCGCCCACGGCGACGGGGCCGTTGGGGAGCGGGGTCAGCTCCGGCAGGGCGTCCACGTCCTGCAGGGAGAAGCTGTGCAGCACCCCCTCGGTGGGCGGGGTGATGGGGCGGCCGGCGGGGTAGCCGGGGACGTCCTGGCGCTGCCACAGCTCCCGCCACACCGGCGAGGCGTGCGCGGGATCGAAGGGCGGGGTCTCCCGGCGCCAGAGCTGGCGCAGGTGCCAGCGGGTGTTCATCAGCGACAGGTTGGCCAGGGTCACGTCGGGGCGGATCCCCTCGACCTCCTGCGCGTACCAGAGCGGGAAGGTGTCGTTGTCGCCGGCGGTGATGAGGATGCCGTACGGCGCCACCGACTCGAGCATGTCCACCGCCAGCTCGCGGGCCATCGTCTCGTGGGCGCGGCTCGCGGTGAGGTGATTGCCGAAGAGGGGGACGAACGCCACCAGCAGCACCGGCGAGGTGACGGCCCACTTCCGCATCCCCGCCTGCGCCTGGGCCAGGGTCTCGGCCAGGAAGCGCCACACCACGCCGAGCCCCAGCCCGGCGAGGACCCCCCAGAAGGCGAAGGCGCCGACGAAGAAGTAGTCGCGCTCGCGCACCTCGCGGACGAGGTCGGGGCGGTCGAGGTACTGCGAGTAGCCGTACTTGAAGTTCATGTAGAACACGAGCGCCACGCTCAGCGTGCCGAAGAGGGCGAGCGCCGAGAGCGCCGCGCGGCGGTCCTTCTCCCAGAGCCCCAGGAAGCCCGCGACGCCGAGCAGGGTGAACAGCCCGGTGGCGAGCCGGCTCCAGCCCCCCCAGTCCCGCCCCCACTGCCAGCCGAACCAGTACACGAACTGCCCCATCTGGGCCAGGAGCGGCGCCTGGCGGTCCATCAGCGACGGCTTGCCGTACTGCACGCGGTTGAGCACGTCGCTCAGGTCCTGGCACCCGCCGGTGACCGCCTTGAGGATGCTGCCGCAGACCGGCTCCCCCTCGTTGATGGGGGGGTACTGCGCGGCGCGCATCGGGAGGTACACGTAGTTGAGCGAGAGCCCCACCACGAACGCGCCGGCGAGGCCGGCCAGCACCCAGGGGCGGAAGGGGGCCTTCCAGTCGGTGAGCAGGATGTAGACGCCCACCGCGGAGATCACGAGGATCCCCATCAGGTGGTTGGTGCTGGTGAGCGCCAGGATGTAGCCGATGGCGATGAGCATCCGGTCGCGCCGGGGGCCCACCGGGAGGTCGGCCCAGCGCACCACGAGCCACATCACCAGGGCGATGGAGAACATCGAGACGGTGTAGACCTTCTCGTTGACGGTGCTCTGGTTCCAGACCGTCCACGCCGTGGCCGAGACGAGCACGCCGGCGGCGGCGGTGAGGAGCCGGGGCCCGCGCTGGGGCAGGATGGCGGTGAGCCAGCGCTCGAGCACCAGGAACCAGAGCGCGGCCGAGGCGGCGCTGGTGGCGGCGGCGAAGAGGTTGATCCGCACCGCGTAGTCGGCCGCCAGCGGGAGCATCCCCCAGACGTGCGCCATCAGGGTGAAGAGCGGGTTCCCCGGCGGATGGGGGATGCCCAGCACCTTGGCGGCGGCGATGTACTCGGAGGTGTCCCAGAACGCCGTGGTCGGCGCGAGGGTCGCGATGTAGAGCGCCATCACGGCGGCGCCCGCGAGGGCGGCCCAGCGGTACGGCGGGGAGGTCTGAGTGTCGTTCATTCGAGTGGTGAGCGGTAAGCGGTAAGCGGTGAGCGGGGCCTGAACGGTGCGGGGAAGCCCCCCGCTCGCCGCTCACCGCTCACCGATCAGTGCCGGAACTGGCGGGTGCCGGTGAAGACCATCGCGAGGCCCAGGCGGTCGGCGGCGGCGATGACCTCCGCGTCGCGCACCGAGCCGCCGGGCTGCACGATGGCGGTGACCCCGGCGGCGGCGGCCTGCTCCACGCCGTCGGGGAAGGGGAAGTACGCATCGGAGGCGAGCGCCGCGCCGCGGGGGTCGTGCCCCGCCTCGCGCGCCTTGTGCACCGCCAGGAAGCTCGCGTCCACGCGGCTCATCTGCCCCGCGCCGATGCCGATGGCCATCCCGTCCCGCGCCAGGAGGATCGCGTTGGACTTGACCGTGGCCACCGCCGCCCAGGCGAAGGCGAGGTCGTAGCGCTCCTGGTCGGTGGGCGCGCGCTGGGTGACGACCTTCCAGCCGCTCTCGTCGGGGTCGTAGACGAAGCGGTCCTGCACCAGGAAGCCGCCGCGCACCGTCTTGAAGTCGAGCCCCCGCTCGTACCGGCCGATGGGGAGCTCCACCACGCGGAGGTTCTTCTTGGCCGAGAGGATCGCCAGCGCCTCGGGCTGCACCGAGGGGGCCACGATCACCTCGAGGAAGATCTCGCGCATCGCCTGCGCCGTCGCGGCGTCGAGCACGGTGTTGAGCCCCACCACGCCGCCGAACGCCGACTTGGGGTCCGTCGCCAGCGCGCGCTGGAACGCCTCGGCCGCGCTCCCGCCCAGCGCCAGGCCGCACGGCGTGGTGTGCTTGATCACCACGCAGGCGGGGATGTCGCTCCACGCCGCCACGGCGCTGGCGGCCGCGTCGATGTCGAGGAGGTTGTTGAAGCTCAGCTCCTTCCCCTGGCGCTGGGTCAGGTCGGCCATCCCGCGCGGCTCCTCGGTGACGTAGAGCGCGGCGCGCTGCGCCGGGTTCTCGCCGTAGCGAAGCGCCTGGACCCGCTTGAGCGACAGGGAGAGGATGGCCGGGAGCGAGGCGGCGTCGCCGCTCAGGTAGGCGGCGAGGGCGGCGTCGTAGTCGCACGTGTGGGCGAAGACCTTGGCGGCCTGCGCCCGCCGCGACTCGGCCGGCACGCCGCCCCCCTGGAGCGCCGTGAGCACCGGGGTGTAATCCTGCGGGTCCACGATGACCACGACGTGCTCGTGGTTCTTGGCCGCCGAGCGGAGCATCGAGGGGCCGCCGATGTCGATGTTCTCGATCGCGTCCTCGAAGGTCACCCCCTCGCGCGCGATGGTGGCGCGGAAGGGATAGAGGTTCACCGCCACCAGGTCGATGGGCCGGATGCCGTGCTGCGCCGCCTCCTCGACCTGCGCCGGCAGGTCGCGCCGGAAGAGGAGCCCGCCGTGCACCATCGGGTGCAGCGTCTTCACCCGCCCGTCGAGGATCTCGGGGAACCCGGTGACCTGGTCGATCGGCACCACCGGCACCCCCGCCGCCGAGAGCGCCTGCGCCGTGCCGCCGGTGGAGATGATCTCCCAGCCGAGCTGCACCAGCCCCTGGGCGAACGGGACGATCCCTCGCTTGTCACTGACGGAGAGCAGGGCGCGGGGCATGGGGGTCGGGGGTCGAGGGTCGAGGGTCGGTGGTCGGTGGTCACAGGTCACCAGTCATTGCTGGCCCGTCACCGCGCCAACTCCAGCACCACTTTCGGCAGCAGCCTGTGCTCTTCGGCGAGCACGCGGGCCGCGAGGGACTCGGGCGTGTCCTCGGGCAGCACGGGGACGCGGGCCTGGGCCAGGATGCGGCCCCGGTCGTACGCTTCGTCCACGAGGTGCACGGTGCAGCCGCTCTCCCGCTCTCCGGCGGCGAGCACCGCGGCGTGCACCCGCCGGCCGTTCATCCCCGGGCCGCCGAACTTGGGGAGCAGGGCGGGGTGGATGTTGATCATCCGCCCCGGATACGCCGCCGTCACCGCCGCGGGCACGAGCTTGAGGTAGCCGGCGAGCACCACGAGGTCGATCCGATGCGCCCTGAGCGCCGCGAGCCACTCGGCCGGATCCGCCGGGTCGCCCAGGACCGCCGTCGGGACGCCGTGCCGCCGCGCCCGCTCCAGCCCCCCCGCCGACGGGGTGTTGCTGAGCACCAACGCCACCTCCGCCGGGGCCCCGGGACCGAGGGCGTCGAGCAGCGCCTGCAGGTTGCTCCCCCCTCCCGAGACCGCCACGGCGATGCGCATCACGGGAAAATAGGGGGGCGGATGGGCGGGCGGGTAGGCGCGTCGGGCCTCAGCCCCGCGCCGCCAGCATCCGCGTCACGGCGGCGGCGAGGTCCTTCACCACGGGGAACCCCGCGGCGCGCGCCTCCGCCTCCGAGGCGCGCCCCTCGCCGGTCTGCACCAGCAGGGCGTGCCCGCCGAGCGCGCGGGCGGGGAGGAGGTCGGTGAGGCGGTCGCCCACGCACCAGCTCCGCTCGGGGTCGATGCCGAAGGTGCCGACCGCGTCGCGGTAGTGCTTGAGCCCCGGCTTCCGGCACTCGCACGGGGCGACGGACGGATGGTGCGGGCAGTGATAGTGCGCGTCCACCCGGGCGCCCTGCCGGCCCAGGAGCTCGTCCACCCGCCGGCGCACCGCCTGGTAGTCGTCCTCGGTGAAGTACCCGCGGGCGATCCCCGACTGGTTGGTCACCACGATCACCGCCCACCCCGCCTCGTTGAGCCGCCGGATGGCCGACGCGGCGTCGGGGAGGAGCTGGACCGCCTCGGGGTCGTCGAGGAAGCCCGGATCGTCCACGATGGTCCCGTCGCGGTCGAGGAACGCCGCGGGGCGGCGTCCGGGGGGGAAGGGGAGCTCGCCGCCCGGCCGCGTCACGCCCCCTCCAGCGCGCGCGCCACCGCGGCGCCCACATCGGGGAACGCCGCTTCCGGCAGGGTGCGCGGGTCGAGCATCACGCGCCCTTCGAGCACCCGCGCCACCACCGGGGGACGTCCGAGCCGCAGGCGGAGCGCCAGGGAGTCCGGGCCCAGGGCCCCGGCGTCGAGCCCCACGAGCGTCGTGGGCAGCGTGGCGCCGGGGAAAGCGCCGCCCCCCACGGCCGAGTCCCCCGGCAGGAGCGCGGGACGGGCCGCGCGCGGACACTCGGCCGCGAGCCGCCGGGCCCGGGCGTAGAGGGTGTCCGGGTCGAGGGTGAGCATCGCGAGGGTGGGGATCTCGCGCCGCGCGGCGTCGGGGTCGCGGTACAGCGCGAGCGTCGCCTCGAGCGCGGCGAGGGTGAGCTTGTCGGCGCGGAGGGCGCGCGCCATCGGGTGGTCGCGGCACGCCGCCACCGCCGCGCAGCGCCCCGCCAGGAGCCCCGCCTGGGGACCGCCCAGGAGCTTGTCGCCGCTGAAGACCACCAGGTCGGCGCCGGACGCGACGGCGTCGGCCACCCGCGGCTCGGAGGCGAGCCCCCACGGGGTCAGGTCGGCCAGGAGGCCGCTCCCCACGTCGTACAGGGCGGGGATCCCGCGCGCGCGCGCGAAGGCCGCCACCTCCGCCACCGGCGGGGAGGTGACGAACCCCACCTGCTCGAAGTTGGAGCGGTGCACCACCAGCACCGCCGCGGTGCGGGGGCCGAAGGCGCGCTCGTAGTCGCGGAGGTGCGTCCGGTTGGTGGTCCCCACCTCGCGAAGCACCGCGCCGCTCGCCTCGAGGATCTCGGGGATGCGGAACGCCCCCCCGATCTCGATGAGCTCCCCGCGCGAGATGAGCACCTCGCGGCCGCGCGCGTGGGCGGCGAGCGCCAGCATCAACGCCCCCGCCGCGTTGTTGACCGCGAGGCCGTCCTCGGCGCCGGTGAGCTCCGCGAGCAGGGCGCGGCAATGGTCGGCGCGGTGCCCGCGGGTGCCGGTGACGAGGTCGTACTCGAGCGTGGAGTACCCCTGCGCCACCGCGGCCATCGCCGTGGCGGCGGCCTCCGCCAGCGGGGCGCGGCCCAGGTTGGTGTGGAGCACCACGCCGGTGGCGTTGAGCACCGGGTGCAGGGAGGGGGCGAGCCGGCGCGCCACGCGCTCGCGGACCTCGGCGGGCCAGTCGGCCACCGGCGCGCGGCGGCGGCGGGCGTGGGCCAGGGCGTCGCGCACCGCGCCTACCACCACGTTGCGCGGCGCCTCGCGGAACAGCGCCGCCACCCCCGGCTCGCCGAGGAGCCGGTCCACGCTCGGCAGGGCGGCGCGCGGGTCGCTCATCCGCGGGGGCGGAGCGGCGCCCCGACCTTGGGGCGGCGGGTGCTGTCGGGCCGCGCGGTGGCGCTGTCGGCGGCGGCCGGGGCGGGGGGCGGCTTGGGCACCACGAGGAGCCCCAGGGAGGTCGTGGCCACCCCCATCACGCTCCGCACCCCGCTCACCTCGACGGCGTAGCGCGCGTCGGGGAGGAGCGGCGTGGCGAGCCGGACGATCATCCGGTCGCTGAGCGCCGGGCGCCCCTGCGCGATGCGCAGGAAGGCGGAATCGACCGCCGCCCCCCGGCGCCCCGCCGGCTGGGGGGCCGGGCGTGCCGGCGCCGGCGCAGGCGGTGCCGCGGCGGTGTCGGGGCGCGCGCGGCGGACCGAGTCGGCCTTGAGGCTGTCGGCCACGGCGCGGGCGCGCGCCTGGAGCGAATCGTCCTCCGCCTTGCCGCGGAAGGTGGCCACGCCCGCGGGGGTCGAGTCGGGGAGGAGGAGCACCCGCACCTGCGCGGCCTCGAAGCGCTGCGCCGGGTCGAACGCCTGCGAAAGCTGCAGCTCGACGGTCAGCGAGTCGCGGAAGGTGACCGTGGTGACCCGGGGGCCGAGCGTGTCGCGCGGGGCGAGCCACCAGACCCCCGCCGCCGCGGGCTCGGGGGCGAGGCGCAGGGTATCCCACGCCTCGCGGCCATCCTGGCGCCGGTTGCGGTTCTGGTCCAGGAAGGCGCGCACCAGGTACGCGCCGTGGGGCAGGGGGGCCAGCACGAAACGCCCGCTCGAGTCGGACTGGGTGCGGTACGGGAGGGTGTCGGGGCCGTAGAGCGCCTCGATCACCGCGAGCCGCGCCGGCGCGCGCGTGGTCCAGTCCACCAGCACCCCGCGCAGGGTGTCGGTGGGGAGGGGGGCGCCGGTGGTGAAGGTGAGGACGGTGCCCTGCTTCTCGCGGTTGCGCCGGAGGTCCGTGAGCCCCGGCAGGAGCTCCACGCGGTACACCGTGTTGGGGCGCCACCCCTCGCGCGGGCGCACCCCGATGCGGTCGCGTCCCCACGACACCCGCGGGATCTCTCGCGTGGGGGAGACGATCACCAGGCGCTCCAGGTCCCCGGTGCCGTAGCCGAGGCTCGGCTGGCTCCCCTCCGAGACGGTCTCGTCGAAGAGGAACTCGGCGTTCCCGTGGAAGTCGGGGTACACGCCGGTGGACTCGGGGACGGTGCCTACGACGCCGGGCGCCACCGCGTCGGGAGGTCCGCCGGGGGGCGGGGCGATCTTGGCGCAGGCGGCGGACAACAGGCAACCGACGACGGACGCCCCGACGACGGACGCGCGGTGTCGTGCCGGCCGGGGCCCCGGAGCCCCCGTGCGTCCGAGCGTCCGTTCCCTTACGTGCACCCGAGCGCCTTCCTGCGTTCCTCGAGCTTGGCCACCTGCTCCTGCCAGTCGGCGAGCTTCTTCCGTTCCCCCTCGACCACCGCGGCGGGGGCGCGGGAGGTGAACTGCTCGTTGGCGAGCTTCTTCTCCTGGTTGGCCACGAGGCCCGCCAGGCGGTCGCGCTCGGCGCCAAGGCGGGCGCATTCCTTCTGGAGGTCCACCATCCCGCCAAGGGGGACCACCAGGGTGGAGCCGTCGCTCAGCACCGCGCTCGCCGCGGCGCCGGCGGGGGCGTTCCCCACCGCCAGGGCGGAGAGCTTGGCCAGCCGCCGCACGGTGCCCTCCTCCTGGCGCAGCGCGTTCCGGAGCGCGGCCGAGGCGCCGGTCACCGTCGCCTCGATCCCCTTGCCCGGCTCCACGCCGTACTCGGCGCGGATCTGGCGGAGCGCCGTGACCACCTCCTGCACCAGGGCGAACTCGGCGAGCGCGTCGTCGTGGCGCGCGCGCGCGTCGGGGCGGGGCCACGCCGCGGTGGCCAGCAGTTCGCCGGCGCGGCGGCCCGGGAGCCGCTGCCAGACCGCCTCGGTGATGAAGGGCATCACCGGGTGGAGGAGACGGAGCGCGGTGTCGAACACGCGGTACGCCACCGCACGCGCCACGTCGCCGCCGGGGGCGTCGCCGTAGAGCCGCGGCTTGATCGCCTCGACGTACCAGTCGGCGAAGTCGCTCCAGAGGAAGTGGTACGCCGCGCCGGCGGCGTCGTTCAGGCGGAACTTCGTCATCGCCTCGGTGGCAGCGCGCACGGCGGCGTCGCAGCGGGCGATGATCCACCGGTCGGCCAGGGTCAGCTCCTCGGGGCGCACCACGTCGGGATAGCGGCCCGCGAGGGGGCGCGGGGCGCCGTCGAGGTTGCTGAGCAGGAAGCGCGCCGCGTTCCAGAGCTTGTTGGCGAAGTTCCGCCCCGGCGCGAAGGAGGTCTCGAGGTCCTTCGGGTCGAGGATCAGGTCGGTGCCCACCGACATCCCCGACACCACCGTGTAGCGCAGGGCGTCGGCCCCGTAGGTCCCGATGACGTCGAGCGGGTCGATGCCGTTGCCCAGCGACTTGGACATCTTGCGGTGCTGGGTGTCGCGCACGGTGCCGTGGAGGTACACCGTGCGGAACGGCACCTCGCCGCGGAACTCGAGCCCCGCCATGATCATCCGCGCCACCCAGAAGAAGAGGATCTCGGGGGCGGTGATGAGCACGGTGCCGGGGTAGTAGCGGCGCAGGTCGGGGGTCTCGTCGGGCCAGCCGAGCGACGCCATCGGCACCAGCCAGCTCGAGAACCAGGTGTCGAGCACGTCCTCGTCCTGGCGCACCGGGCCGCGGCAGGCGGGGCAGGCGGTGAGGTCGGTGCGGCTGGCGTGCATCGTGCCGCACGCGTCGCAGTACCACACCGGGATGCGGTGCCCCCACCAGAGCTGGCGGCTGATGCACCAGTCGCGGATCCCCTCGAGCCACTGGGTGTAGATCTCCCCCCAGCGCTCCGGCACGAAGGTCACCTTGCCGGTGCGGTACGCCTCGAGCGCCGGCGCGGCCAGGGGCGCCATCGCCACGAACCACTGGTCGGAGAGCCGGGGCTCCACCACGGTGCCGCAGCGGTAGCAGTGCCCCACCGCGTGGCGGTGCTCCTCGACCTTCACCAGGAGGCCCAGCGCCTCGAACTCGGCGACGACCCGCTTGCGCGCCTCGTAGCGGTCCAGCCCCTGGAAGCGCGCCGGCACCGTCTCGGCCATCCGCGCCTCGGGGGTCATCACGTCGATCTGGGCCAGGCCGTGGCGCTTGCCGATCTCGAAGTCGGTCGGGTCGTGCGCCGGCGTCACCTTCACGGCGCCGCTCCCGAAGGCGGGGTCCACGGCGGCGTCGGCCACGATGGGGATGCGGCGGTCGGTGAGGGGGAGCGCCAGCTCCTTCCCGACCAGGGCGCGGTAGCGCTCGTCGTCGGGGTGGACGGCCACGGCCGAGTCGCCCAGCATCGTCTCGGGACGGGTGGTGGCCACCACGAGCGACCCCGAGCCGTCGGCCAGGGGGTAGCGCAGGTGCCAGATCCGGCCGTCCCGCTCCTCCTTCTCCGCCTCCTCGTTGGAGAGGGCGGTGAGGCAGCGGGGGCACCAGTTGATGATGTACTTGCCGCGGTAGATCCGGCCGCGCTCGTACAGCTGCACGAACACCTCGCGCACCGCGCGCGAGTAGTGCTCGTCGAAGGTGTAGTAGGTGCGCCCCCAGTCGGCGCTCGAGCCGATGCTCCGGAGCTGCTGCAGGATCGTGGCGCCGGTCTCGGCCACGTACGCCCGCATCCGGTCGAGGAACGGCTCGCGCCCGAGGTCGAAGCGGGTCTGCCCCTCCTTGGCGAGGAGGCGCTCCACCACGTTCTGCGTGGCGATGCCGGCGTGGTCGGTGCCGGGCACCCAGAGGGTGGGGCGCCCCTGCATCCGCGCCCAGCGGGCCAGGACGTCCTGCAGGGTGTTGTTGAGCCCGTGCCCCATGTGGAGGTGCGCCGTGACGTTGGGCGGCGGCATCATCACCACGAAGGGGTCGCGGCCCTCGGCCCGGGGCGCGAAGACCCCGGCCTCCTGCCACTGCCGGTAGATCCCCGCCTCGAGGCCGGCCGGGGAGTAGGTGGGGCTGAGCGGCTCGGTCATGCGGGGGTGTCGGACAGGGCCAGCGCGGGGAGCTCGGCGTCGGTGTCCTCGTCCCGGACGAGGAGGCGGTTCACGACCCCGGTGATGCCGGCGACGCCGGCGGCGGTGCGCTCGGCGAGCGCGCGGCGCAGCCGGTCGGGCACCCAGCCCAGGAGCTCCACCCGGCCCGGGGCGAGGCCCACGACCTCGAGCTCCAGGGTGGCCAGGGCGGGGAGCGCGGCGAACGCCGCGCGGACCTCGGCCTCCGCGGCCTCGGCCGCGAGCCGGACGCCGTCGGCGTCGCGGCGGCGCAGCCGCTCCACCGCGCGGCCCACCCGCGCCCCGTCCACCTTGCCCACCGCCTCGGCGAGGATGAACCCCGCCACGAACCCCACGCCCAATCCGACGGCGGCCCAGAGGGCCAGGTCGTCGTGCCGATCCCGTCCGCGCACCTCGGTCTCCCTGCCTGGTGAAATGCCCAAACTCCGTGCGTCCGATTAACTTAACCGCATGAGCGAAGAACGCGCCTACGTCACCCTCTTCGAGCTCGCCCGCTGGCTCCTGCCCACCCTCCTCGTGGTCCTCGGGGTGGTGCTCTTCTTCGTCTACCACGGTGCCGCGCCCGCGCTGGGCGGCGGCCCGCTCACGCCCTGATCCCCGTGCAGGTCACGCTTCCCGACGGCAGCACTCGCGACCTCCCCGCCGGCGCCACCGCGCGCGACCTGGCGCAGAGCATCGGCCCCGGCCTGGCCAAGGCGGCGCTCGCCGCCCGCGTCAACGGCCAGGTCCGCGACCTCGACCGCCCCCTCGAGGAGGGCGCCCAGGTGGCGCTCCTCACCGACCGCGACCCCGAGGCCCTCGAGGTGCTCCGCCACTCCGCCGCCCACATCATGGCGACGGCGGTGCGCGAGCTCTTCCCCAACGCCGGGATCGGCTTCGGTCCCGCCATCGAGGACGGGTTCTACTACGACTTCGCCCTCGACCGCCCCTTCACGCCCGAGGATCTGCAGAAGATCGAGGCGAAGATGGCGGAGGTCGCCAAGAGCGACTTCCCGTTCGTCCGCGAAGTGGTGGACCGCGCCGAGGCGAAGAGGCGCTTCAAGGATGACCCGCTCAAGCTGGAGCGGATCGACGACCTTGGGCCCGACGAGACGATCACCGTCTACACCGACGGGCCGTTCGTCGACCTCTGTCGCGGTCCGCACCTGCCGAGCACCTCGCGCCTCAAGCATTTCAAGCTGATGAGCGTGGCCGGAGCGTACTGGCGCGGGGACAGCCGGCGCCAGATGCTGCAGCGTATCTATGGTACGGCGTGGTTCAAGAAGGAGGAGCTCGAGGCGTACGTCCACCGGCTCGAGGAATCCAAGAAGCGCGACCACCGGAAGCTCGGGAAGGAGCTCGACCTCTTCCACTTCTTCCCGGTGGCGCCGGGGGCCGCGTTCTGGACCGACCGCGGCACGGCGATGTACAACGCGCTCAACGCCTTCATGCGGGAGCGCTCGCTCGACGGGTTCCAGGAGATCAAGACGCCGCTCCTGTACCGCAAGGAGCTCTGGGAGCAGTCGGGGCACTGGGGGAAGTACAAGGAGAACATGTTCCTCGTCCTCGACAACGAGACGGGGGAGCACGACATGTCCCTGAAGCCGATGAACTGCCCCAGCCACCATCTCTACTTCGGGTCGCGGCGGCACAGCTACCGCGAACTCCCGGTGCGCTACAGCACCTACGACGTGCTGCACCGGAACGAGGTGAGCGGCGCCCTCTCGGGGCTCACGCGGGTGCGGCAGTTCGCGCAGGACGACTGCCACATCTACCTGATGGAGTCGCAGATCCCGGAGGAAGTGAAGCGGGTGGCCGACTTCATCCTGAGCTACTACAAGACCTTCGGGCTCGAGGCCAAGCTCAAGTTCGCGACCCGGCCCGAACAGCGGATCGGGAGCGACGAGCTCTGGGACCGCGCCGAGGCGAGCCTCAAGGCGGCGCTCGAAGCGACGGGGCTGCCGTACGAGATCAAGCCGGGGGACGGGGCCTTCTACGGCCCCAAGATCGACTTCGATGTCTACGACGCGATCGGTCGCGCCTGGCAGCTCGGCACCATCCAGCTCGACTTCAACGCCCCCGAGCGCTTCGACCTCACCTACGTGGGCGAGGACAACCATCCGCACCGCCCGGTGGTGATCCACCGCGCCGTGAGCGGGTCGTTCGAGCGCTTCATCGCGATCCTCATCGAGCACTTCGCCGGCGCCTTCCCGGTGTGGCTCGCGCCGGAGCAGGTGCGGGTGCTCCCGATCAGCGACGCGCAGGCCGCCGCCGCCCACGCCGTCGCGAAGCAGCTCCGCGACGCGGGGCTCCGCGTGCAGGTGGACGACAGCAACCAGACCCTCAACTACCGCATCCGCGAGGGGGAAATGCAGAAGGTCCCCTACATGGCGGTCGTGGGCCAGCGCGAGGCGGAGGCGGGCACGGTGGCCGTCCGCGCGCGCGGGGCGGGGAACAAGCAGACGGTGATGCCGGTGACGGAGTTCCTCACGAAGGTGGCGGGGGAGGACAAGAGCCGGGCGCTGGTGCCGTAGCCGGCTGCACGCGGTCGCGCCGCCCTCGGCTCGCCGTTGGACAGGCGGAGTCGGGAGGAGTCGAGAGGGCCCCGGAGGCG
>DASTRQ010000139.1:0-4228 GCA_035761145.1 Gemmatimonadales bacterium | reverse complement strand
GCTGAGCGCGGCGCTCCCCATCACGAGCGCCACCGCGCGCCACCGGCGCAGGATGAGCGCCAGCACGAGGAGGACCCCGGCGAAGGCGATCATCCCGCGCAGCAGGAGGTCGTCGAGCTCCTCCTTGAGGTCCACGCTCGTGTCGCGGAAGAGGGTGAAGGAGATCCCGGGCAGGAGCTTCCCCTCGAGCGCCGTCATCGCCTCGCGGACGCGCGCGGCGGTCTTGATGGCGTCGGCGCCCGGGAGCCGCGCCACCTGCAGCGAGACCGCCGTGCGCCCGTTGAGGCGGTAGAAGTTGTCGTGGGTGTCCTCGTCCATCCGGATGTCGGCGAGGTCGCCCAGGCGATGCACCAGCCCCCCCGGACCGGCCACCGGCAGCTCGGCCAGGTCCTCGATGACCCGGGGCTGGTCGGCGAGGAGCACCGCGCGCTGGGTCGCGCCGAAGCGCTCGAGGCCCAGGGGGCGCACCGCGCGCGCGCCGGCCAGCGCATCGCGCAGGCGGTCCGGGGCGATGCCGAGCTGACGGAGCCGCTGGGCGTCGTACGTCACCGCCACCCGCCGTTCGGCGCCGCCGTAGCTGTTCACCCCCGCCACCCCCGGCACGGCGAGGAGGCGCGGCTCGATCTCCTTCCGCACCAGGTCGGCAACGGTGCCCGGCGTGTAGGGCCCCGAGACGACGTACGTGAGGAGCGGCTCCTCCTCGAGCCCTTCGGGGACGTAGTTGCCCACCGTCGGGGGCTGCACGCCCGCGGGGAGCTCGTTGCGGAGGAGCTCCAGCCGCTCGAGGATGGCGAGCCGCGCCAGGGTCACGTCGGTGCCGCGCTCGAGCTCCACCTCGAGCGAGCTCTGCCCGTCGCTCGACTCGGAGCTCACCTTCTGCACCCCGCGCACCCCCTGGATGGCGGCCTCGATGGGGGAGGTGAGGTACGTTTCCACCAGCTCCGGGCTCGCGCCGTTCCACGACGCCGACACCTGGAGCCTGGGCACCTCCACGGTGGGCCGGGTGGCGATGGGGAGGCGGGTGAACGCGACGCCTCCCGCGAGCAGGAGGGTGCCGGCGATGGCCCACGCGACGGCGGGGCGGTGGGCGAACCAGGAGATCACGCGCCCGCGACCCGCTTCCTGGCCGCCCGCTCCTCCATCACCTTGTACATCGAGGGGAGGAGGAAGAACGTGACCGCCAGCGCCGTCACCGAGCCCCCCACGACGCCCGCCGCGAGCGGGATGTAGAGCTCACCGCCGCTCCCCCAGCCGAAGAGGAGGGGGAGCACGCCGGTGACGGTGGTGAGCGAGGTCATCGCGATGGCGCGGAGCCGCGCGCGCGAGCCCAGGTGGATCGCCTCGCGGATCCCGTGGCCGTCGGCCCGGAACTTCCGGATCGCCTCGAGCTTCACGACGGCCTCGTTGTCGGCCAGGCCCACCATCACCACGATGCCGATGAGCGAGACGGCGTTGAGGCTCTGCCCCGTCATCCAGAGGAAGAGGATGCCGCCCACCGCGGCGAGCGGCACGGTGAGCATCACGAGGAGCGGCACGGTGAACGAGGCGAACTCCCCCGCCAGCACCAGGAACACCAGCGCCGTGGCCAGCACCGCCACCAGCAGCAGTTCGTCGGTGGTGCGCTGCTGCTCGGCGTCGGCGCCCGCCACCCGCCAGGTGACCCCCGCGGGGGGCGTGAGCCGGTGCAGCGCGGAGGTCACCTGGGCCGAGGCGCGCGCGGTGCCGCCCCGCTCCACGACCGCCTCGACCATCGTCACGGGGCGCTGGTCCACGCGCACCACCTCCACCGGCGCGCGCACCTCCTTGACCCGCACCAGCTGGCTCACCGGGATCCCCCGCACCGGCGTGGCGAGGGCGGCCTGCAGGTCCTCATTGGAGGCGCCGGCCAGGCGGACGGTGATGGGGGTGCGGCGGTCGGTCTCGCGGAAGTCGGTCGCCTTCACCCCGCCCAGCCCGCCGGCCAGCGCGTCCCCCACGGCGTCGGGGGAGATCCCCCGCTCGGCCAGGCGGTCGCGCTCGAGCTGGATCTCCACCTGCGGCTGGGTGCCCGCGAACGCGTCGCGCACGTCGGCCAGGGTGCCGAGCGCGCGCAGGGCGTGGCGCACCGTGTCGGCGTAGCGCTCGGCCACCTCGGGGACGAGCGCCGAGACCTCCACCCGCACCGTGCGCCCTTCGCGGCCGATCAGCGAGCCGAACTCCGACTGCCCTGCCAGGTCGAGCGCCAGCGCCCCCTGCGCCAGGTCGGGGACGCTCGCGCGGAGGTCGCGCGCGAAGCGGGCGGCGTCCTTACCGTCGGGGACGGGGATGATGAGCTGGGCCGTGGCCGAGGAGCCGGGCTCGGCGCCGGAGAGGATCTCCTCGTCGGTGGCCCGCCCCACGCGGGCGTACACCTCCGATGAGCCGAGCGCCCTGGCCGCCTCCTCCACCCGCCCCACCTGCCGGGCCGTCTCCTCGATGGCGGTCCCCTCGGGGAGCTGCATCTGCGCCACCACGAGCCCCTCGTCCACCTGCGGCAGCACCTCGCGCGGGAGCTCCAGCGTCACCAGCACGGTGGCGAGCGTGAGCCCCACCGAGATCCCCACCACCCGCTTCGGGTGGTCGAGGCTCCAGTCGAGGCAGATCTCGTAGTAGTGGATGAGCCATTGCCCGAGCCGTCCGAGCGCGCCGTCGGCCTGGCGCAGCCGCTCCACGAGCCAGGGCATCCGGCGGCCGATCCACGACCCGCGACCCGCGACTTTTGGCCCTCGACTCCCCCGCATCATCACCGGCATCAGGGTGAGCGCCAGGATGAGGCTCGCCCCGACGCTCGCGACGACGCTGATGGAGAGGTCGCGGAAGAGCGCGGCCGCGAGCCCGCGCACGAAGACGATCGGCCCGAAGACGAGGAGGGTGGTGAGCGTCCCCGCGATGAGGGGCGCCGCCACCTCGTCGGTGCCGACGACGGCGGCCTCCTCCGGGGCCATCCCCTCCTCCACCTTGGTGCCCGCCGCCTCGGCCACCACGATGGCGTTGTCCACCAGGAGACCCACGCCGAGCGCCAGGCCGCCGAGGGAGAGAACGTTGATCGTCACGTCCCAGAGCTGCAGCAGCACGAGCGAGACGAGCACCGAGAGGGGCACCATCGCGCTGATGGCGAGCGAAGCGCGGAGGTCCTTGAGGAAGACGAGGATCACGAGGAGCGAGAGCAGCCCGCCGACCACGATCTCCTGGACCAGGTTGGAGAGCGCGTCGTTGACGAAGCGGGCCTGCGCCGCCACGACCGTGAGGTGCACGTCGGGGAAGCTCCGCTCCAGCTCCTGCACCACCTCTTCCATCGTCTGCGTCACGGCGACGGTGTTGGCGCCGGCGTCCTTGTACACCACGAGCCCGACGGCGCCCTTGCCGTCGAGGAGGGTCATCGTCTCGGGCTCGGCCGTGGTGAGGGTGACGGTGGCGAGGTCGCCCAGGACGATGCCGCTCCGCGCCGGCCCCACGGGGGTGTGGCGGATCTCGCCCAGGTCCTGGAACTCCGAGAGGGTGCGCACCGCGAAGCGGAACTGCCCCCGGCGGATGGTCCCGCCCGGGGCGCTCGCGTTGGCGTCCTGCAGCGCCACCGCCACGTCCTGGGGGGAGAGCCCCAGGGCGCGCATCCTGTCGGGGTCCACTTCGACCCGGATCTCATCCTCGGGGCCGCCCACGACGGCCACGCTCGCCACGCCGTCGAGCTGCTCGAGCCGGCGGGCGTGCACCTCCTTGGCGGTGCGGGCCAGGGAGCGGAGGTCGCCGGGGCCGGTCACGGCGAGCACCGCGATGGGGCGCTCGCCGGGGTCGCTGGTGAGGAGGGTGGGGCGTTCGGCCTCGCTCGGGAGCTGGCCACGCGCGTTGTCGAGCCGCTCGCGCACGCCGAGCGTGGTGGCGGCCATATCGGTGCCCCAGGCGAAGCGGGCCGTGGTCGTCACCTCGCCCACGCGGGACACCGACCGGAGCTCCACGAGCCCCGGCGTCGCCGCGATCGCCTCTTCCACCGGCTCGGCCACGAGGCGGGAGACCTCGCTCGCCGCGGCGCCGGGGTAGCTGGTGCGGATGGTGAGCACCGGGAGCGCCACGTCGGGGAGGAGCGAGACCGGGAGTCGCTCGAGCGACACCGCCCCGAGGAGACAGAGCGCGAGCGTCGCGGCGAGGGTGGTGACCGGGCGGCGGACGGCGGCGGAGGTGAGGCTCACTGGGGGTCGACGGACAACGGACGCTC
>DASTRQ010000138.1:0-3355 GCA_035761145.1 Gemmatimonadales bacterium | reverse complement strand
TACGGCTTCTACTCCCCCGGCGAGTACCTCTACGAGCTGCAGGGGCAGCTGATGCGCGCCGTGCGCGTCCGCGTCGACGTCGGCATCCACACCGGGCGCATGACCTTCGACCAGGCCGTGGACTACTTCACCGCCAACGTCAACTTCTTCCCCGGCGCCTGCCAGAAGGCCGCGAGCGACCCGGCCGCCCGCGCGGTGTGCGAGACCGCCCAGCGCGCCATCTACCGCTACTCCAAGTGGCCCACCCAGGCCATCACCTACAACCTGGGGAAGACCGCCATCCAGCAGCTCCGCGCCGAGCTCCAGCGCCGCCAGGGGAGCGCCTTCGACGCCAAGCGGTTCCACGAGCGCTTCATGGGGATGGGGACGATCCCGGTGGGATATTTCAGGGAGAGCTTCTTGCGCGCCTAGCGCCTGGAGCCTGGAGCCTGGCGCCTGGGGCCTGGAGCCTGGAGCCTGGACCCTGGGGAGGTGAGCGAAGACCCCGATGCGCGGTGACCGGCATCGGGGTCTGGCCTTGTCTCCCCGGACGCCGGGCCCTAGGCGCGAAGTTCTCGCAGCCGCCGCAACGCCGGCACCCGCCACGCGGTCACCGCGACGACCACAAGGGTGAGCGCGCCCCCCAGCACCACCGAGGGCACGGTGCCGAGGAGCTTGGCGGTGACGCCGGACTCGAACTCGCCGATCTCGTTGCTCGAGCCGATGAAGATGCTGTTGACGGCGGCGACGCGGCCCAGGAGGTGCGCCGGGGTCCACTCCTGCAGGATCGTGGAGCGGATCACGACGCTCACCGTGTCGGCGGCGCCGTGGACGGCGAGCGCGGCCACCGAGAGCCAGAAGCTCCGGGAGACGCCGAAGACCACCACCGTGAGCCCGAAGAGGGCCACGTTGGCGAAGAGCGCCCGCCCCGCCCGGCGGAAGGGGGGCCGGTGGGCCAGCCAGAGCGAGGTGGCCACGGCGCCGATGGCTGGCGCGGCGCGGAGCAGGCCGAGCCCCTCGGGCCCGACGTGCAGGATGTCGGCCGCGAAGATCGGGAGGAGCGCCACCGCGCCGCCGAAGAGGACCGAGAAGAGGTCCAGGGTCATCGCGCCGAGGAGGATGGGCTGGCCCATCACGAAGCGCACGCCGAGCCCCAGGCTCTCGGCGAGCGGCGGCGCCCCCTCGGCGGGGACGGCGGGGGGGCCGCGGCGGCGCACCGCGAGGAGCGCGACGCAGGCGGTGACCATCAGCGTGGCGTCGGTGCCGTACGAGACGAGCGGGCCGCCGAGCGCATAGAGCACGCCGCCCAGCGCGGGCCCCGCCACGGCGGCGAACTGCCAGCTCATCGTGCGCCAGGCGGCGGCGTTGGCGTACTGGGCGCGCGGCACCAGCTCTGCCGCGAGGGCGGTACGCGCCGGCACGAGGAAGGCGCGCGCCACCCCCGTCACCGCCACGATCAGGTAGAACCAGTGGATGTCCCCCGCCCCGAGCGTGGGGTGGCGGGAAAGGGTCCAGAGCCCCACCGCGCACGCCAGGAGGACCGTCATCGCTGACAGGCTCAGGTCGCGCCGGTCGCGCAGGTCGGCGACGTGCCCCGCGAAGAGCGCCGTCGCGATGAAGGGGAGCGCCTCCGCCAGCCCGATGAGCCCGAGCGCGAGGGGATCCTTGGTGAGGTCGTACACCTGCCACGCCACCACCACCCCGCGGATCTGGGTGGCGACCGACATCGCGAGGGTGCTCAGCAGGTACCAGCGAAAGTCGCCGTGACGGAGGGCGGCGTAGGGGTCGTGCGGGCGTGGTGCGGTCATCGGGGAGGCAGAAAGGCACGCTCCCCGGCGCCCCGGACTTCGGCCCTCGCCCTTCGGACAGGCGGCGACCATATCCGATCACCGGGTACGGCCACCAAGCCAGCGATGGGACTCGAACCCATGACCCCCTCATTACGAATGAGGTGCTCTACCGGCTGAGCTACGCTGGCGGTAACGCGAAGGGCGCTCGCAGGGAGCGCCCTGTCCTGCATGCCCTCGCACGGATTCGAACCGTGACGCCTTTCGGCACTACCCCCTCAAGATAGCGTGTCTACCAATTCCACCACGAGGGCGTGGCGGGCAGTAAGGTAGCCGAGGGGTGTATGGGGGTCAAGTTGAAGGGGGAACGGGGGTTAGTGCCCCCGACAGAACGGCGGCACCGGGCTCCCAGACCCGATGCCGCCGGTGTTGCTGCTGCCCCCGTGAGGAGGCAGGGACCGGGCGTGGTCGGGGAGACCTGCCCGGCACCCCCGGGCGGGCGCCCGGGGGCATCTCCTGGTCAGTGGTAGCGGAGGGCCACTCCCACCTGGACCAGCCGTTCCTTGTAATCGTTGGCCTGGCCGGCGTCGTTGTAGCGCTGGTAGTAGGCATCCACCCGGGGCTCGATGGAGAGCCGTCGCGCCACCGGGATGTCCACGCCGAGGCCCAGCGTGGTGCCGACCCCGGTGTCGGTGAAGAGGCCGGTGGCGTCGTCGATCCGGTTGAAGCCGAGCCCCAGGCCCCCCTTGAAGTAGAGCCAGGGCCCGAACGGGTACCAGTGACCTACGATCGAGAGCGCCTGCAGCCGCTGGTCGCTCTCCGCCTCGTAATCGTTCCAGATATTCCACTCGGCGCCGAGCCCGAACTTGGGGCTCACCATCCCGCCTCCCGCGAGCGTGACGGAGGGGGCGGTGAACCCGCCGTGCCAGTATCCGTCGGTGTCGAACTTGTAATGTTCCTCGCCGTGGGCCACTCCCACGAGGAGCCAGACCCCCCGTCCACCCGGGCCCGACTCGTCCACCGGGCGGAGTCCGCCGCGCTGGGCGGCCAGCTTGCCGGCGCTGGCGGCGAAGAGGGCGATGAGGGCAAGGGACCGCAGGGTGGCGCGCATGGCGTCCTCCGCGTGATATAGTTGTAGCCGGGACCGCCGCAGAGAACGCAAGTCACAGGCCAGCCGCCCCGCGGGACCGACTAAATCGTTGTCGCACAATCCATTAGCCGACGGGACCTGGCCGTGAGCGGCCCGGGCCTGTCGCCCGGAACGGACAGATGCGCTCTCGACCGCTCTTCGTGGTGATGATCCTCGTCGCCGTGGCCACCTGCCTTCGGCTCGGCGTCTGGCAGCTCGACCGCCTGCACCAGCGCCGCGCGGCCAACGCCGCGCTGCTCGGCGCCCGGGCGCTCCCCCCGGTGGCGCTCCCGGGACCGCGGGCGCCGGCGCAGGGACTGCGGGTGGCGGCGCGCGGGGAGTTCGACCTGGGCCACCAGTTCGTGCTCCGAGGCCGTGCGTGGGAGGGCGCCCCCGGGGTCGAGGTCGCCACGCCGCTCCACATCGAGGGGAGCGATACCGCACTCCTCGTACTGCGGGG
>DASTRQ010000137.1:0-12171 GCA_035761145.1 Gemmatimonadales bacterium | reverse complement strand
GACATACCTACTTCTCGCTGAAGGGGGGTGGTCGAGGGCAACAATTCGAGTCTCACGGCCGGGCCGGATGCCGCTAGGGGGCCTCCAGCAACACCCGGAGGGGTGAGGCCAGGGCGACAGGCACGCATTAGGCCGGGAATGCCGCGAGAGGCGCGGAGAACTGCTCCGTGCCTCTCCGTGTTCCTACGCGGGCTCCGTGTCTCCCGCCGTCAGTGCCCCCCCAGCGTCCCCGGTGACTGGCTGGCGAGGAGCCCCAGGCCCACCGCGGCGATGCCGCCGGCCACCCAGGGGTTGGCGCCGAGGTAGAGCGCCATCATCGCCATGATGGCGGCGCCTTCGAAAGCCGCCCAGACGGGGATGCACTTGGGCGCGGCGCGGATGGCCCAGGTCTCCTCGGTCTCGGTCGCTTCCATCGGGGGGACGCCGGTGCGGAGCGCCGCGCCGCTCAGGATGCCGAGCGCGGCGAGGCCGAGGAGCGACCAGCCGAGGAAGGGGGGGAGGGCGCCGGTGGTGGCGGGGCCGGTGGAGCGGAGCGCCAGCAGCACGCCGGCCAGCAGGAGCGCGCCGGTGCAGAGGGCGAGGTGGAGGATGCGCAGGCGTTGCATCGGGGTCGGGGTGGGGATGGTCGAAGATGCCCTCCCGCGCCGGGGAAGGCTATCCCGCGCCGCCACCCGCCTCCCCGGAACCGCCCTCCCCGCGCTATCGTTACCCTCCTGACGATGCCCTCCGACCCCGCCGCCGCGGGCGCCCCGCGCCCCGCCCTCCGGGTGGCCACCACCGCCCCCGACTCCCTGCGCCAGCGCATCGTGGCGCGGGACGAGCGCGCGCTGGCGGAGCTCATCGACCTGGCCTCCCCGTGGCTCCTCGGCGTCACCACCGGGGTGCTGCGCGACCGGGAAGAGGCGGAGGAAGTGGTGTACGATGTCTTCCGCACCGCCTGGGAACGGATCGAGGACGTGGAGCCCGACCCGCGGGGGATGATGCCGTGGCTCCTCCGCGTGGCGCGGAACCGCGCCATCGACCGCCTGCGCCGCCGCAACCGCCGCCAGCGCACCGCCGAGGAGGCGCGCGCCTTCGGCGCCCTCGGCGAGGACCGCGTCGGCGCGGTGGAGCCCAACGAGGCGGCGCATCCGGGATGGCACGTGCACACGCAGGTGCACGGCGCCCTTGCCGCGCTCCCCGACGACCAGCGCGCCGCCGTCCAGCTCGCCTACTTCCACGGCCTCACCCACGCGGAGATCGCCGACCGGCTGGCCATCCCGATCGGGACCGTGAAGACGCGGATCTTCCGCGGCATCGAGAAGCTCCGGGGCGCCCTCGCCCCGCTCAAGGACTGGGTCGCATGACGGCGCAGCACGACTGGTTCCTCGAACACCTCCCGGCCTTCGTGGCGCGGAGCCTCGACGCCGAGGAGGAGGCGCAGTTCGCCGACCACCTGGCCCGGTGCCCCGAATGCCGCGACGCGGTGGCGGCCCTCGAGCACGACCTGGCCTGGCTCCCCCTCGGCGCCCCCCCGACCACCCCGCGCCCCGGCTTCCGCCGCCTCGCCTTCGAGCGCGCGCTCGGCGTGCGGCGGCTGCCGCGGTGGACCACCTGGGTGCCCGTGGGGCTCGCCGCCGCGCTGCTCATCAGCGTCACCTACGCCTTCTCCCTGCGGCAGGAACTGGCCCAGGTGCAGGACACCCTGGCCACCCGCACCGACCAGCTCGTCGCCCTCCAGCGCGCCGACCGGATCGTGCAGGCCAACTTCGCGATGGACAGCCTCCCCGGCGAGATCGTGATCTTCGCCGACACCGCCACCCACCACTGGAACGTGGTGGTGCGGGGGCTCCCCTCCGGGGCCAAGGGGGTGAAGTACACCTTCTGGTTCGTCACCGATAAGGGGACGCGCCGGAGCGTCGAAGTGCCCGCCACGCCGAGCCGGGTGGCGAGCTTCTCGGTCGGGATGCCCTGGGAGGATGGGAAGATGATGGACGTGAAGGGCGCCGGCCTCAGCGCCGAGCCGATGGACTCACAGGGAGACACCCCAAAGGGGCAGGTGCTGGCGCTGCTGTCGATGTAGGCGGGGGCGCAGGGACGCAGGGACGCAGGGGCGCAGGGGTTACCTAACCGTCTGCGCCTTAAGTATTTACACAATCGCGCCACCGTCGCGTCAGTAGCTAGACAAGGGCGTGTCTAGCTTGCTAACGCGACTGTCGCGGCTTATGCGCCTCAATTTACATCCAAGAATCCGGATATTATGATTAATCCGTGTCCGCCCCGGCGATCCTCGATCATCTTGCCGCGCTCACCGATCCGGTGCGCTGCCGAGTCCTCCTTTTGCTTGAGCAGGAGGAGTTGATGGTGGCGGAGCTCTGTACCGCGCTCCAGCTTCCCCAGTCCACCGTGTCGCGCCACCTCAAGCTCCTCGCCGACGAGGGGTGGGTGACGGGACGCGCCGAGGGGACGAGCCGCTGGTATCGGCTGGCGCTCGACACGATGGGGGATGGCGCCGCGCAGCTCTGGGGGGTGGTGCGGGGGGACGTGGCCTCGAGCGCGGAGGCGCGGGAGGACGCGCGGCGGCTCAAGGGGGTGCTCACGCGGCGGCGCTCGCGGAGCCAGGAGTTCTTCGACGCCACCGCGGGCGGGTGGGACGAGGTGCGCGCCCACCTCTTCGGTGCCGCCGACCTTCCGGCGCTCCTGGCCCTCCTCGACGACCGGTGGGTGGTGGGGGACCTCGGCTGCGGCACGGGGCGCGTGAGCGCCCAGCTCGCCCCCTTCGTGGCCCGGGTGATCGCGGTGGACGAGTCGGACGCGATGCTCGGCGCCGCTCGGCTCCGGCTCACGGGGCACGAGAACGTGGACCTCCGGCACGGGATGCTGGAGCGGCTCCCGGTGGACGACGGCCAGCTCGACGCGGCGCTCCTCTTCCTGGTGCTGCACTACCTTCCCGATCCGCTCGCCGCGGTGCGGGAGGCGTCGCGGGCGCTCCGGCCGGGGGGGAAGCTCCTCATCGTGGAGATGCAGCCCCACGGCCGCGACGAGTATCGCCAGACGATGGGCCACCGCTGGCTCGGCTTCCCCGAGGCCACGGTGCGCGAATGGGCGGCCGAGTCGGGGCTGGCGGAGCCGCGCTTCGCGGCGCTGACCCCCGACCCCGCGGCCAAGGGGCCGACGCTCTTCGCCGCCACCGCGCGTAAGAGATGAACGGCTGGGAGACACGGAGTTCGCGGAGAGGCACGAAGAGGCACGGAGAAGGACTTGGCGGGGGTGCCGCTCTGATGACTGACTCCGAGACCACAACGATCACCTCCGTGCCTCTCCGTGAAGCTCCGACACCTCCGTGTCTCCTGTCGTTTTTGACCACGCACGACCCAGAACGCAGTCAACCTGAGGACCAGGACCGATGAGCACCACCGTCGCTGCCACGCCGCATCCGTTCGCCGCCGCCAAGGCCGCGGGGCGGGAGCCGTTCAAGGTGAAGGACCTCTCGCTGGCCGAGTTCGGGCGCAACGAGATCCGCCTGGCGGAGTTCGAGATGCCGGGGCTGATGGCGCTCCGCGCCGAGTACAAGGGGAAGAAGCCGCTGGCGGGCGCCCGCATCATGGGCTCGCTGCACATGACGGTGCAGACCGCGGTGCTCATCGAGACGCTGGCGGAGCTCGGCGCCGACGTGCGCTGGGTGAGCTGCAACATCTTCAGCACCCAGGACCACGCCGCCGCCGCGGTGGTGGTGGGGCGGGACGGCTCTCCCAGCCAGCCGCGCGGGATCCCCGTCTTCGCGTGGAAGGGGGAGACCCTCGAGGAGTACTGGTGGTGCACCGACCAGGCGCTGATGTGGCCGGACGGCGCGGGCCCGAACCTGCTGCTCGACGACGGCGGCGACGCCACGCTCCTGGTGCACAAGGGGGCGGAATACGAGGCGGCGGGGAAGATCCCGGCGTTCGACGCCGCGGGCGAGCCCGAGGAGTGGGGGGTGATCCTAAACCTGCTCCGCGCCGAGGCGACGAAGCATCCGGGACGCTGGACGAAGGTGGCCGAGGGGATCAAGGGGGTGTCGGAGGAGACCACCACCGGCGTGCACCGGCTGTACGAGATGATGGCGGCGGGAACGCTCCGCTTCCCGGCCGTCAACGTCAACGACTCGGTCACCAAGTCGAAGTTCGACAACCTGTACGGCTGCCGGCACTCGCTCACCGACGGCATCCTGCGCGCGAGCGACGTGATGCTGGCGGGCAAGGTGGCGGTGGTGTGCGGCTACGGCGACGTGGGCAAGGGGTGCGCCCAGGCGCTCCGCGGGCAGGGGGCGCGGGTGGTGATCACCGAGATCGACCCCATCTGCGCGCTGCAGGCCGCGATGGAGGGGTACCAGGTCACGACGCTCGAGGAGGTCGTGCCGACCGCCGACATCTTCGTCACCGCCACGGGGAACCGGAACATCATCACCGTGGACCACATGCGCCGGATGAAGGACAAGGCGATCGTCGGCAACATCGGCCACTTCGACAACGAGATCGACATGGCCGGGCTCAAGAAGCAGGGGATCACCCGGGTCAACATCAAGCCGCAGTACGACGAGTTCGTCTTCCCCGACGGGCACTCGGTGATGATCCTGGCCGAGGGGCGGCTCCTCAACCTGGGGTGCGCCACCGGGCACCCGAGCTTCGTGATGAGCTGCTCGTTCAGCAACCAGGTGGTGGCGCAGATCGACCTGCACCTGGCCGCGCAGGGGAAGCCCACCGTCTCGGGCACCACGTACGCCGAGCGGAAGGTGTACACCCTCCCCAAGAAGCTCGACGAGAAGGTGGCGCGGCTCCACCTCGACAAGCTGGGCGTCAAGCTCACCCAGCTCACCCCCGACCAGGCGGCGTACATCGGGGTGAGCGTCGAGGGGCCGTACAAGGCGGAGCACTACAGGTACTAAGGCGCACAAGGCGCTCAAGGCGCTCGAGACGCTCGAGACGCTCGAGAGGCTCGAGACGCTCGGCTGGGGTGAAACGAAGAGCGGCGTTCCCTGGTGGGAGCGCCGCTCTCAATTGCCCTGTCGCGCCTACCGCGCCTTTCGCGCCTTCCCTACTCCTTCCCCCACTCCTTCCCCTGCTCCTCGAGGTGGTCCTTGAGGAGACCCATCAGGTCGTCCTGATAGTCGGCCCAGGCGGCGTCGAACTCCTTGAGGGCGCGGCGTTCGCGGCCGGTGAAGTCCTCCATCAGCGCCAAGCGCTCGTCCTGGTCGTCGGGGACCTCCTCGGGGAAGGCCGCGAAGACCAGCTCGAGCAGCTCGAAGGTGTGGTCGGCGCCGATGGCCTTGAGGGCCTCCAGCGTCTCGTAGGGGTGGTTCCCGGAGGGCTCCTCGAGCCACTTCCGGATCCCCTTGTCGTCCACCTCCCGGACGAGCCAGTCGATGCAGTGCGCCACCTGCTCCGGCCGGGAGAGCCCCTCGAGGCCCAGCCGCTCGTAGCGGGGGAAGACGGCGTCGTTCAGCAGGGTCCAGAAGCGCTCCGGATCCTCCTGGGTCAGGATCTGGCCGAGCTCCGCCGAGGCGACGCCCCGGGTGCCGGTGCGGCCGGACCCCTTGTGCCCCTGGGTGGGGGCGCTGCTGGCTTTGCTGCCTTTCTTGGTGGCCACGGGTCTCTGCTCCTCGTTCGGAGCCAATACTGTCACCGGGTCGGGCCCGGTGCAAGCCCACCACGTTTCCGCCAGAACAGGTACACCGGGACCCCGAGCGCCAGGAGGCCGGCGCCGATGAGGGCGTTGGCCCGGTCGTTGGCGATGGAACCCACCACCACGTAGGCGGCGGCCGCCACGAAGAGCCCCACCATCAGGGGGGCCGCGGGGGCCCGGAACCCCTCGGCGGCGGGGCGGCGCCGGAGCACGAGGAGGGTGAGCGCGGTGGTCCCGAAGAAGATCCAGTCGGCGAAGGTGACGTAGTCGAGGAGCTGGCCGTAGGTCTTCGTGAACAGGAGCGCCACCGCCCAGAGCCCCTGGAAGGCGATGGCGGTCACCGGCGTGCCGGTGCGGGGGGAGATCCGGGCGAAGCTCCGGAAGAAGAGCCCATCGGCCGCCATCGCCTGGTACACCCGCGGCGAGACCAGGATCACGAGGTCCAGGAAGCCGAAGGTGGAGATCACGATCCCCGCGGTGATGAAGGTCCGCCCCCACCCGCCGAGGGTGAGCGCCATCGTGTCGCTGGCGGGGGCGGTGCTGGCGGCGAGCCCCGCGTGGCCCAGGGTCCGCAGGTACGCCGCGTTGGCGAGGACGTACACCGCCACCACGATGAGCACCCCGAGCAGCAGCGCGCGCGGGAGGGTCTTCTCGGGGTCCCGGATCTCCTCGGCCACGAAATTGGTCTGCTGCCATCCGCCGTACGAGAAGAGGATCGGGACGAGGGCGTTGGCGAAGAGGAGGTACAGCGGGCCGGACGGGGTCGCGGGCGCGGGGTAGCTCACCGCCGCGAGCCGCTCCGGCCCGCCGAGGAAAAGCCCCGCGCCGATGAGCGTCACCAGCGCCAGGAGCTTGAGCACGGTGAGGACGTTGAGCGTCCACGCGGCAGGGCGCACCCCGGCGATGTTGAGGAGCGAGAGCGCCACCAGCGCCGCCGCCGCCACCGCGGGCACCAGCGCCGGCGGATAGCCGGTGAGCGCCTGCAGGTACGTGGCGAAGGTCATCGCCACCGCCGCCGCCGCCCCCGTGGCCATGATGAGCAGCAGCGCCCACCCATACAGGAAGCCGGGCAGGGGACCGAAGGCCTCGCGCAGGTAGGCGTAGCCGCCCCCCACCTTGGGCATCCGCTGCCCCAGCTCGGCGAAGATGAACGCGCCGAGGAGCGCGATCACGCCCCCCGTGGCCCACGCCGCCAGCGACCACCCGGCGCTCGGCAGGCGCTGCGCCACGTGGCTCGGATTGAGGAAGATCCCCGTGCCGATGATCCCCCCCACCACCGACATCGTGGCGGAGAAGAGGCCGAGCTCACGGCGATAGGTGGCGGAGGGCAAGGGAGGTAGGAAGGTGGGAGGGTAGGAGGGGATGAAGGGGCCGTCGGCTATCGGCCATCAGCCAGCGGCCATCAGCCATCAGCCGTCAGCCAAGAGCCAATGGCCAATAGCCAATAGCCAATCGCCCTCACCCCTGCTCCACCTTCTCCACGGTGCGGATATCGCAGTGTTCCGCGAGGACGGTGACGTGCCCGGTGTTGGTCTTGAGCCGCGCGAGGCGCTGGCCCATCAGGTTGGTGGTGCGTTCCTTGAGCCCCGGCCAGAGGGGGTCGACGTCGTACCAGGTGACGCCGTTCAGGCCAGGGTACTGCTTGGCGTATTGGGACTTGAGTCGCGCTTGGTGGGCCATGGGACCTCCGATCTCACGCGGGGGGATGCCCGCGGAACATGAAATAGACCGCCCCGAGCAGGCAGAGCCCGGCCCAGAGGAAGTCGAGCTTGAGGGGTTGCTTCATGTAGAGCACGGCGAACGGCACGAACACCGAGAGCGTCACGACTTCCTGCAGGAGCTTGAGCTGCGCCAGCGAGAGGGCGCCGAACCCGATCCGGTTGGCCGGCACCTGCAGGCAGTACTCGAAGAACGCGATGGCCCAGCTGACCAGGATGGCGATCCAGAGCGGCTTGCTCGAGAGGTTCTTCAGGTGCCCGTACCAGGCGAACGTCATGAAGACGTTGCTGCCGACGAGCAGCAGGATGGTGCGGGGCAGGGTCGTGGGCATCGGGGCGACTGGAAGGGGGGAGGGTCCGGCCTCGGAGACTATACCTGCGTGGCGGGGCGGTGGCTAGGGCGGGCTCACCCCTCGCGCCGCCGTGCCGCCACGGCGCGCCGCCAGGCCCACCCCGCCGCCGCCGCGAGCCCCAGCGTAGAGAGGAGGAACCACCCCGAACGGCGCAGGTAGGCCACATAGCCGAACTCGGCCGCACCCAGGGCGCAGAGGAGCGCGGAGGTGCGCCAGAGCCGCCAGAGGCGGATGTTCGCGGTCATGGCCGGGCGCCCCCGCTCCCGCCGCGGCGCCCTCCCCGGCGGGCGGGTCCGGTGGCGGGGCTGGGCGATGGCGGCCCGAGGAGCCGCACGGCGTTGGCCGCGAAACGGACCTGGCCGTACGGCGGCACCTCGACGAAGAGGTCGCGTCCCCCGTTGGCGAGCACCGTGTACTTGCTCCCCACCGCGCGGAGCGCGGGACCCAGCAGCCCCTCGGGGACGGGGATGCCGCCCAGGTACGCGCTGTCGAGGTGGAAGCGCACCGCGTGGCTCGCCGGCTGGTCCACGCGCACGGTGGCCTCCAGCGGGGTGCCGGGGTCGAGCATCGCCAGGAGGGGGGAGAGCGCGCGCTGCGCCTCCGGCGGGAGGTCGCGCACGCGACCGCGCACCCGGAGCAGCGTGGAGTCGCTGGTGACCCGGAGGCCCATCGTCGGGATCGGCGAGACGCCGAGCCGGGCCATCAGGTAGGCGGTCCAGTCTCCCGGGTCCACGAGGGCGCTGTCGCGGCTGCGGGCGACGAAGACCGAGTCCACCACCCCCGCGGCGCGCAGGACACCGGCGCTGGTGATGAACGAGCCCGCGGTGTCAGGGGTCCCCTGCGCACGGGCCGCGAGCGGCGCGGCCAGGAGCGCGGTGGCGAGCAGGCGAAGCGAGTTCCGGAGCACACTGAAGTTTAGGCGGATGGGCGCGGGAGCGCAGGGGCGCAATAGCGCCTCGCCGTCTCGCCGCCTCGCCGCCTAGATTCCCGCCCATGCAGCGCACCCTTTCCCTGGTGATCCCCGAGGGGCTCGTCGTCCTCCTGACGGCGCTCCTGGCCCGTGTCGGGGAGCGGATCGAGGGGTTCGACGTCCTCGCCACCTGGCTCCCGCCGCTGGTCCTCGGCGCCGGGGCGCTCATCGCGCTCCGCTTCGGGCGGGGGCGGCTGGTGTGGGGACTCGTCGCGGTGGCGCCCTTCTGGGCGTGGGGCGCGCTCGGGGCGCCCGGCGGGGGGTGGGGGCCGGTGCTCCTCTCCGGGAGCGCACTGGTGCTCCTGGCGGTGGCGGGGACGCGCGAGCGCGGGATGGCCGATCTGCGCGCGGGGCACCCTGCCGCGCTGGGGCTCCTGGTGGCGGGGCTCCTGGCGCTGGCGCAGTGGCGGCTCGACCCGGCGGAGCTGCTCCCCGATCTCTCCTCGCTGGCGGGGGACCTCTCCTGGTCGGGGCTGCCGGCCACGGCGGCGCTGGTGGTGGTGGGGATCCTGCTGGTGCTCGTCGCGCTCGCCCTCTTCCGCGCCGATCCGCTGGTGCGCGGCGCGCTCTGGGCGCTGGTGGCGCTCTGGGGGGCCACGGTGCTCGCCGCGCGCGCGCCGACGCTGGTCCTGGTGGCGGGCGCGGGCGCGGCGCTCACCACCGGCGCGCTCGAGGCGATCTTCAGCGCCGCCTTCCGTGACGCGCTCACGGGGTTGCCGAGCCGGCGGGCGCTCGACGAGCACCTGAGCGGCCTCCCCGCCGACGCCGTCGTGGCGATGGTGGACGTGGACCACTTCAAGCAGTTCAACGACACCTACGGCCACGCCACCGGCGACCAGGTGCTGGCGATGGTGGGGCGGCGCCTGGCCGAGGTGGGCGGGGCGCGGGCGTTCCGCTACGGGGGGGAGGAGTTCACGCTGGTCTTCGCGGGGCGCCCGGTGGACGACGTGGTGCCGGTGCTCGAGCGCCTGCGCGAGGCCATCGCTGCCACGACCTTCACGGTGCGCGCGCCCGACCGTCCCGCGGGGAGGCGCGGCAAGGTGCGCCGCGGCGCGGGAGGCGGCACGGTGACGCTCGGCGTGACGGTGTCGATCGGGGTGGCGGTGCGCGGCGCGGCCGAGTCGCCGGGGGCGCTCGTGGCGCGGGCCGACGCGGCGCTCTATGCCGCCAAGAAGGGGGGACGCGACCGGGTGAGCCTGGCCGCGGGGCGCGCCTAGCGGACCTGGTCGCCGACCGGCGGCGGCGCCACCGTGTCGGCCGCGGGGCCGGTGGTGTCCGCGGGGAGGGGGGCCGGGGCGGCCGTGGCGGGGTCGGTGGCGGCGGCGCTGTCGGCGGCGGTCTCGAGCGTGTCGGCCACCACCTCGGGGCCGAAGTCGGTGTCGGGGGGGATCACGACGCCGTCGCCCCCGAGCACCCGGAAGAACTGCCACTGCGCGGCGCGGGCGCGGCGGGTGCGGCCCCCGTTGTACATCAGGGAGACCACATACGTCCCCTCGCGGCGTCCCAGGTAGCCGGTCAGGGTCGAGACGCCGCTCAGCGTCCCGGTCTTGGCGCGCACCACGCCCGGCGCCGGGAGGCCGCCGGCGAGGCGGGCGAGGGTGCCGGCGCCGTTGGCGGGGAGGAGGAAGGGGAACGACTCCGCGCCCCGCTCCTGCGGCACGCGCGCCAGGTAGCTCACCATCAGGCGCGGCGTGGCGCGGTCGTCGTGCGAGAGCCCGCTCCCGTCCACCAGGCGCAGCCCGCGGTCGGTCCCCACCACCCGCGCCACGTGCGCCTGCAGCGACTCGGCGGGGGCGCCCCAGCCGGCGGCCCAGCGGAGCAGCAGCTCCGCGCCGATGTTGAGGCTGCGGCGGTTCACCATCGCGGCCACCGAGTCGAGCGACGGGGAGCTCACCTCCGCCAGCACCAGCTCCCGCGCGCCGCTGGCCGGCGGCACCATCGCGGGGCTCTCGCGCTCCCAGCGGATCCCCGCCTGCGCCAGCACGTGCTCCCACGCCGCCTCGAGGACGCGGCGCGGGTCGCCGGCGCTGGCCTTGACCTGCCGCATCCCGGCGCGGTTGCCGATGTAGCCGCGGAGCGCCATCCGGCCGTCGCGCAGCGGGGTGAGGCGGAGGCGGCTGCGGCGCGAGTTGCGCGTCACGGCCTCGTTCACGATCAGCGCGTCGATGCCGAACGGCTCCACCTGCGACACCCGCGGGCGCGCGCCCACGCGCCGGCCCGGCATCACCCAGACCTGCACGATGTTCTCGTGCACGGTCACGGGGCCGATGAGGGGCGCGTAGATGCTGCCGAGGTTGGCGGTGCGCCAGACGGCGGGGAAGCGGGCGTCGGCGGTGGTGGCCTCGTCGGTGGCCAGGAGCATCGGCCCGGCGAGGACGCGGATCCCCTGCGCCGCGAGCTGGGCGGCCAGGTCGTAGAGCCGGGGCCCCATCCCGTGCGGGTCCTCGAGGGTGGGGTCGCCGTTGAGCTGCAGCTGCCAGGTGCCCACCCACTGGCCGCTGGTGGTGTCGAGGTCGCCCACCCCCACCACCCGCGTGGCGCGGGTGAAGCCGCCCCCGAGCCGCGCCATCGCGAACGAGGTGGTGAACACCTTCACCGTCGAGGCGGGGATCATCGGCCGGTCGGCGTTGCGCTGCCAGAGGAGCCGCCCGCGCTCGTCGGCGATGGCCACCCCCCACGCCCCGGGGGCGCGCCGCACCGCGGTGCGGTACCACGACTCCACCCGCTGCCGCACCGCGCGCGGGAGCGCGGGACCGGTATCCGCCGCCGCCGCCGCGGGGGCGGGGCGGGGTCGGGGACGGGGCCGGGCGCGCGCCTGCGCCGCGAGGGGCGTGGCGGCGGCGCAGGTGAGGAGGAGCAGGGCGCGGAAGGACATCAGGGGAACGTTAGCGGGAGCGGCCGGGCGGGGGGAAGAGCAAGCGGCCTCGATGAGACGATGCTCATCGAGGCCGCGGCGTCGCGTGGCGGGACGCTACCGGGCGCCGAGGTACTGCTTGGCGATCGTCTGCTTCTGCATGTTGCTCGTGCCCTCGTAGATCGTGCCGATCTTGGCGTCGCGGTAGAACTTCTCGACCGGGAACTCGCGGGTGTAGCCGTTCCCGCCGAAGAACTCGACGCACTGCGAGGTGACCCGCTCCGCCACCTGGCTGCTGAAGAGCTTGGCCATCGCGGCGTGCTGGGTGAAGTTGAGCCCGGCGTCCTTGCGGCGCGCGGCGTCGTACACCATCAGCCGCGCGGCGTGGAGCTCGGTGGCGCACTGGGCGAACTGGAACTGGATGCCCTGGTACTCGGCCAGCGCCTTGCCGAACTGCTTGCGCTCCCGGAGGTACGCCTGCGCGGCGTCGAGCGCGCCCTGCGCGATGCCGATCATCTGCGCGCCGATGCCGATGCGCCCCTCGTTGAGCGTCTCGATGGCGGCCTTGTACCCCTGGCCCACCACGCCCAGCACCTGCGCGTCGGGCACGAAGGCGCCGTCGAAGATGAGCTCCGT
>DASTRQ010000136.1:0-6913 GCA_035761145.1 Gemmatimonadales bacterium | reverse complement strand
ATCCGCACGAAAGGGGCCGAGATGGCGTGCCCCGCCTCCCGCCAGAGCGCCACGAGCACCGCCTCGACCACCGCCTGCACGTCCTCCGGCGCCACGAAGGAGGCCTCGATGTCGATCTGGGTGAACTCGGGCTGGCGGTCGGCGCGGCTGTCCTCGTCGCGGAAGCAGCGGGCGAGCTGGAAGTAGCGGTCCATCCCCGCCACCATCAGGAGCTGCTTGTAGATCTGCGGGCTCTGCGGCAGGGCGTAGCACTCGCCGGGGTAGATCCGGCTGGGCACCAGGAAGTCCCGCGCCCCCTCGGGGGTGGGCTTGGTGAGGATGGGCGTCTCGATCTCGAGGAACCCGAGCTCGCTCAGCGCGCGGCGCGCCGTCTGCAGCAGCCGGTGGCGGAGCACCAGGTTCTGCTGCAGCTCCGGGCGGCGCAGGTCGAGGATCCGGTGCCGGAGCCGCAGCTCCTCGGCCGGGAGCTCCTCCCCCTCCTTCCGCGCCACCGGGATGGCCGGCGTCACCGCGGGGCCGGCCACGCGGAGCGCGGTGACGTGGAGCTCCACCTCGTGGCTCGTCTGGGTGCGGTCGCGCGCCGGCTCGGGGCGGAGCGCCACCGTCCCCTCCACCAGCACCACCGACTCGGCGCCCAGCGCCGCGGCGGCCTGCATCACGGGCGCCGGGGTCCAGCGCGGGTCGAAGCTCAGCTGCAGCAGGCCGTCGCGATCGCGCAGGTCCACGAAGACGAGGCCGCCCAGGTCGCGCACGCGGTGCACCCAGCCGCCCAGCCGGACGGCCTGCCCCTCGTGGGCCTTCGTGAGCGAGCCGGCGCGGTGGGTGCGGAGGGCGGTGGCGTACGGAGCGGACATCGGTGTCAACGGGCCTCGGCGTCGGCGACGGCGCGCACGAACGCCTCTGGAGTGGTGGCCGCGAGGAGCTGCTGGCGCACGTCCTCGCGCCGCACGAGGCGGGCGATGCGCGAAAGCGCCTTCACGTGCTCCCCCGCGGCCGATTCGGGACCCACGAGGAGGAAGAAGAGCCGGCACGGCTCGCCGTCGAGCGCGTCGAAGGGCACCGGCGCGGCGGTGACCCCGCACGCCATCTCGAGCGCGGCGACCGCCGGGGTCTTGCCGTGCGGCACGGCGACGCCAAGGCCGATGCCCGTGGAGAGCACCGCCTCGCGCTCCTCGACCGCGTGCAACAGCTCCTCCGCGCCGGCACCGGTGCGCTCGGCGAGGAGGGAGGTCAGCTCCCGCAGCACGCCCGGCTTGTCGGTGGCCGCCAGGGGAACGCGGACGCGGTCGGGATGAAGCAGATCGGTGAGCAGCACGGGGGGAAGTTAAGCGGACACAGAAGGGGCGGCAACTAAAGTGCTAGCAATGAGTTACGCCTCGTTCGCCCCTCACCCCCCCGGCCCCTCCGCCGCCGGATCGGGAGCGGAGCACCGGGGGCGCGACCCGGGGCGCCGGAACCTCAACTGTCGCATCGAGTTATCTTGCCCTGATGGCCACCGCACCGACGCCCGCAGGCGCCACGCCCGCCAACATCCTCGACCTCACCCCGGACCGGGCGCGGGAGCGCCTGGAGAACTGGGCCAAGGCCCGGGGGCTGCCGCGCTACCGGGTGGACCAGATCTTCCCCCGCCTCTGGGAACGCCCGGTGGCGAGCTGGGGCGAGGTGACCGACCTGCCCAAGGAACTGCGCGCCGCGCTGGAGGAGGACCACCCCCTCCCCCGGCTGGCGCTCGACACCCAGCAGACGAGCCAGGACGGCACCAAGAAGTTCCTGTGGCGCCTCCCCGACGGCGAGGCGATCGAGTCGGTGCTGATCCCGAGCGGCACGCGTCGCACCCTCTGCATCTCCTCCCAGTGCGGCTGCGCGCTCGGCTGCGTCTTCTGCGCCACGGGGACGATGGGGTTCCGCCGCAACCTGACCCCGTTCGAGATCGCCGGGCAGGTGCGCGAGATCGTGCTGCGCAACGCGGACGACAAGCCCACCAACATCGTCTTCATGGGGATGGGGGAGCCGCTGCTCAACTGGCCGGCGGTGGACACGACCTTGACCATCCTGAACTCGCCCGAGGGACTGGGCATCGGCGCCCGGCACATCACGGTCAGCACCGTCGGGATCATCCCCGGGATGGAGAAGCTCGCCGCGCGCCCGGAGCAGTTCCGGTTGGCCATCAGCCTGCACGCCCCGACCGCCCAGCGGCGGCTCGCCATCATGCCGGTGGAGAAGAAGTACCACCTCGATGATGTGCTCAAGGCGGCCGAGGCGTTCGAGAAGCGGATCACCTTCGAGTACGTGCTGATCGGCGGGAAGAACGACACCGACCAGGACGCGGACGCCCTGGCGAAGCTCGCGCGGAAGATGCACGCACACGTGAACATCCTTCCGCTCCATCCCGGCGGGGCGCCGACCCTCACCCCCACCCCGCCCGCCCGGATCCGGGCCTTCGCCGACCGGCTGGTGAACCAGGGAGTGGAGGCCACGGTGCGGCGGAGCCGCGGGCTCGACATCGCGGCGGCGTGCGGGCAGCTCAAGGTCGAGGTGGAGGCGAAGCGACGGAAGGCGGAGTCGCCGACGGCGTAGCTCCCGCGGGGTCGGGCCTCACCCCCTGTCCCCCGCTCCACACGCCTCACCCCCTGTCCCCCTCTCCACATACGTGGAGAGGGGGAACGTATTTCGGGGTCAGGGGGAGAGGTGGTGCGGCGGGAACCGGGGTACGTTTCCCTCAGTAGCAGTTCCGACACACCCAGACCAGAGACACCAATGACCGGCGTACACGGTTTGCATCACGTCACCTGCATCGCGGGCGACGCGCAGGAGAATCTCGACTTCTACACCAAGGTGCTGGGCCTGCGCCTGGTGAAGAAGAGCATCAACCAGGACGCGCCCGACACGTACCACCTCTTCTTCGCCGACGCGGCGGGGAGCCCGGGCACCGACCTGACCTTCTTCCCCTGGCCCGGGATGGGCCCGGGGCGGATCGGCCACGGCCTCACCAACGAGGTGTCGTTCTCGGTGGCCGTGGGGTCGCTCGACTGGTGGAAGGCGCGGCTGGCCGAGCACCGTGTCACGGTGATGGCGGAGACGACGCGCTTCGGCGAGCGGGTGCTCCCCTTCGCCGACCCGCACGGGCTCGCGCTCGCCCTCGTGGAGAGCGCGCACCCCACCGCCACCGTGGCGTGGGAGAAGAGCCCCGTCCCCGCCCAGCACCAGCTGCGCGGCTTCCACGCTGTGCGAACCTGGGAGCGGGACATCGAGCCCACGGTGGCGCTCCTCACCGGCCCGATGGGGCTCACCAAAGTGGGCGAAGAGGGAGGGTGGCACCGCTACGGCGTCGGCGGGAAGGCGGGGACGCTCATCGACCTCAAGGCGTTCCCCGAAGAGCGGCGCGGGTCGTGGGGGGTGGGCTCCATCCACCACGTGGCGTGGCGGGTCACCGACAGCGAGCACGAGCTCGTCGTCCGCGAAGCGGTGCGCCGGCACGGCGTCGGCACCACGGAGCAGATCGACCGCTTCTGGTTCACGTCGGTGTATTTCAAGGAGCCGGGAGGCGCGCTCTTCGAGCTCGCTACCGACGGCCCCGGCTTTGCGCGCGACGAGGACCCGGCGCACCTGGGGGAGACGCTGGTGCTCCCCCCCTGGTACGAGCCCAAGCGGCAGGAGATCGAGGCGGGGCTGCCACAACTGAAGTAACAGCGCATGCAATAGCGCAAAGGAGGCGAAAGGCTCCGGAGCATGGAGCCTTTCGCCTCTTTCGCGTTTTCGCGTGCGCGGTTCCTACTTCACCGGATCCAGTAGCGCCCCACCCGAGAAGAACGCATCCAAATTCGCGATCGCTCGCATCCCCATCGCGGTCCGGGTCTCGACGGTGGCGCTGCCGAGGTGCGGAAGGGCCACCACGCCGGGGAGCGTAAGCAGTTCGGGGGTGATCTCGGGTTCGCGCGGGTACACATCGAGCCCCGCGCCGGCCAGGTGGCCGCTCCGGAGCGCCGCGATGAGCGCCGGCTCGTCCACCACGCTCCCCCGCGCGGTGTTGATGAGGTAGCTCCCCCGCTTCATCAGCGCGATCCGTCGGGCGTTGAGGAAGTCCCTGGTCTCGGGGGTGGCCGGCGTATGCAATGAGACGACGTCGCTCGCGGCCAGAAGCTCATCCAAAGGGAGGCTACTGGCTCCTAGCTCCTGGTGGATCGCGCCAGGGGGGTGGCGGTCGTCGGTCACAATCGTCATTCCGAAGCCGAACCTTGCTCGGCGAGCGGTGGCCTGCCCGATCCGCCCGAATCCAACGATGCCCAGCGTCTTCCCCTGCAGGGACCGCCCCAGCAGATGCGTCGGCCGCCACCCGGTCCACTCCCCCGCGCGCAGCTCGCGCTCCCCCTCTCCCAGCCGCCGCGTCAACATCAGGATCAGCGCCATCGCCAGGTCGGCGGTGGCGTCGGTGAGGGCGCCCGGCGTATTGGTCACCACGAGACCCGCGGCCCGCGCCGCCGCCACGTCGATGTGATCGGTCCCGGCGCCGAAGTTGGCGAGGATCTTCGCCCGCCACGGCCCCCCGGCCAGGGTGGCGGCGCCGAGGGGATCCCCCAGGGTGCAGATGATGCCGTCGGCGCTCCGGAGCGCCTCCTGCAGCTCGGCCACCGAGAAGCGATGGTCGTCGGTGTTGCGCCGCACCTCGAACCGCCCGGCGGCGGCCGCTTCCACCCCCTCGGGGAGGCGGCGGGTGAGCACCACGGTGGGTTTCGTCTGGGACATGGGGCAAGGATAACTTTCCGCCGATGAATACGCCTCCCGACGACCTCCCGACCCACCTCCGCGCGCTGTACCAGGCCGCGGTGGCCGCAGTGGAGCCGGGCGTGGTGCTCCGCGCCGCGCTCGACCGCGCCCCCCGCCCCGACCGCGCGCCGCACGTCATCGCGCTGGGAAAGGCGGCGCCGGCGATGGCGCGCGCAGCGGTGGAGTGGCTCGCCGCGCACGGAATGGCCCCCGCGGGGGGCGTGGTGGTGGGGGCCGAGCCCTCCACCGCCCCCCACCCGGCGCTCACCGCCGCACACGGCGACCACCCGGAGCCGGGGGACGATTCCGCCGCCGCGGCCGCGGCGCTGGCACGTGCCGCCGAGCGCGCCTCCGCGGCGGAGGGCGGCCCGACCCCGCTCGTCTGGGTGCTCCTCTCGGGCGGGAGCTCGAGCCTCCTCGGCGCGCCGGTGGAGGGGCTGAGCGACGCCGACTACCGCGCGCTGTGCCGCCTGCTGCTCGGGAGCGGGCTCTCGATCATCGAAGTGAACCGCATCCGCAAGCGCTTCTCCCGCTGGGGCGCCGGCCGGCTCGCCTCGGCGCTCGTGGGCGCCGAGATCCGCGTCTGGGTGATCTCCGACGTCATCGGCGACGACGTGGCCTCGATCGGCTCGGGCCCCTGCGTCCCCGACCCCGCGACCGCCGAAGTGGTGCAGCTCGACCTGGCGCACCTGAGCGTGTCGCACGACCTCCCGCCCGGGGTGTTCACTCACCTCGAAGACGTGATGGCGGGGCGACGCCCCGAGACGCCGAAGCCCGCGGCCGCCTGCTTTGCCCGGGTGCGGCACGACATCGTCGCCGCCAACCGCCTGGCGGTGCAGGCCGCCGCGGCACAGGCGGAGGCGCTGGGCTACGCCACCACCGCGCCGATCCGGCCGATCGTGGGCGAGGCGGCCGAGGTGGGACGGCAGTTCGCCGAGAGCGTGCTCAAGCGCCCTCCCGGCGGGCCGTGGTGCGCCATCTGGGGGGGCGAGGCGACGGTGACGCTCGGCGAGGGGTCGGGCGTCGGGGGGCGGTGCCAGGAGATCGCGCTGGCGGTGGCGGAGCGGCTCGCCGCCGCGGGGGCGGGACGCCGCATCGCGCTGCTGGCCGCCGGCACGGACGGCCGCGACGGCCCCACCGACGCGGCAGGCGCCATCGTGACCCCCGAGACGTGGGGCCGCATCGTGGCGGCGGGGCACGATCCCGCCCTCCACCTGCGGCGGCACGACACCTACCCCGCCCTGCAGGCGGTCGGCGCGCTGCTGGTGACGGGATCGTCGGGGACGAACGTCAACGACGTGGTGATCGCGGTCGAGGCGTGAGAGGCCCTCTCACGCTTCAGGCCGGTCTGTCCCCCCGCCCCGCCGCACCTACCAGCCACACCAGGCTCCCGCCGTACGATGCCGCGGCGGTGAGGAGCTTCCCCGTCAGGCTCCCGGGGAGGAGCAGGATGAGGGCGGCGGCGAGCAGCGCCCCCGCCTGCAGCGACCGCCGGATGGCGGCGCCGTGATCCTGGTCCAGGTCCCCGGCCTCCGCCAGCAGGAAGGCGGGCCCCACCAGCCCCACCATCACCCCGACCACGCCGAGCACGAAGCGCCAGACCCAGCGGAGCTCCGTCCCCACCAGCACGCCGGCGCCGGGGCCGATGTTGAAGCCGCCCCCCATCAGGAGGAGGGTGGCGGCGAGGGCCGCACCGTGGAGCGCGAGCACGACGCGGAGGGCCGAGACCGGCCGCCGCGCCCCGAGCCAGTAGCCGAGCGCCGCGACGATGATGGAGCTCCAGGCGATGGCGCGGTAGCCCGCGAGGGTCACCGCGCCGTAGTCCCACTGGATGCCGCTCGCGACGAGCCGCAGGGGCTCGGCGTGCACGAGGAGGCCCACGGCCAGCGGTACCCCCACGAGCGCCAGCGCCCAGAGGCCGAGGACCACGCCCGCGAGGATCAGCGGCCGCGGCGCATCTCCCACAGCACGTTCACGATCACCCATCGTCCGTTCCATTTGGCGAGCTGGAGGTAGTCCACCCAGGCGCCGGCATCGATCCGTGCGCTGGCCACGTTCTGGAAGATGTCGAGGATGCGCACCTCCTCGCGCTTCTGCGAGGCCGGCAGGTCCTTGTCATAGCCGGCCCGCGTCTTCTGCACGAGCGCGA
>DASTRQ010000135.1:0-3254 GCA_035761145.1 Gemmatimonadales bacterium | reverse complement strand
CGCCAGCCGTCGAGGAGGATGGCGCCGAGTTCAGGCGCCGCATCGAGCGCGGGGGTCACGCGGAGACGGAGCGCCGGCACCGGGCCGTCATCGCGATGGTCGTGTTGGGCCAGCGAGGGGGGCAGCTCGGCGCGGAGCCCGGCGTAGAACTCGATCTGCCGCACGTGCGCGCCGTTGGAGTTCACCATCACCGGCACCACCACCGCCCCGCTGGCGCCCCCCGCCGCCAGGGTGCGGAGCCCCGCGCTCCACCCCTCGTGTGCGGCCTCGCTCCCCATCAGGAACGCCACCGCCACCGGGCCGTCAGGCCAGCGCACCTCGCGCGCCACCGCGCGCACCCGGTCGTTCCAGGCGGGCGTGGCCCCGTGGGCCACGAGGAGGAGGCCGGTCTGTTGGGCGGTGGCCAGGGAGGCCGGGAGGATGGCGAGCGCGAGCGCGACGAAGGCTCGGAAGTGCTTGGAAGACGGCATTGGCAGATAGGATGAGAATTGTTTTCACATCATTTCTCATTCCAGAGTAATTAACTCCTATTTATGCGACAATGGGGTCCCTAGCTTTCGGCATGCCGACACGCCCACCGACCCCCGGCCTGCATCCGTGGCACGACCTCCCTCCCGGCCCCGACGCGCCCCGCGTGGTGACGGTGGTGGTGGAGATCCCCACCAACTCGCGCAACAAGTACGAGCTCGACAAGCCCTCGGGGCTCTTCAAGCTCGACCGGGTGCTGCACTCCAGCGTCCACTACCCCGGGTGCTACGGCTTCATCCCCCGCACCTACGCCGAGGACGATGACCCGCTGGACGTGCTGGTGATGACGACGATCCCGCTCTTCACGGGGTGCCTGGTGGACGTGCGCCCTGTCGGGGTGTTCCACCTGGTGGACAAGGGGCGCAACGACGAGAAGATCATCGCCGTGCCGGTGAGCGACCCGTACGCGGCGACGGTCCACGACCTGAGCGACCTCGCGCCGCACGCGCTGCGCGAGGTGGAGCACTTCTTCCAGGTCTACAAGAACCTCGAGGGAGCGACGACCGAGACGCGGGGGTTCGAGGGGGCGGAGCGCGCGCGGCAGATGATCGGCGACTGCATCACCCGCTACGCGCGCCCCTGAGGCGGGTCAGGGCCGGGCGCGCCGGGGGGCGGGGCGCCGCTGTTCGCGCAGTTCGGCCACCCGGTTCACCAGCCGCTCGCGCAGGCGGTAGAACTGGGCGCGCTGCACGGGGGTCAGGAAGGCGGCGAGCTCGCGCTGTTCGTCACGGAAGACCTGGGCGTAGCTCACCCGCAGGGTGCCCAGGCTGTCGAGGGCGCGCGCCACGCGATCGGCGTCGGCGGCCACGCCGGGCCGAAGCTGGGCCGCGAGGTCGGCGTTGAGGCGGCGGTTCTCCGTCTCGATGGCGCGCCGGCGCTCGACCATCCGGCGTTCCACGGTCAGGAGCCGCTGGGCGCCGGCGGAGTCGAGCCCCATCTCCTCGCGGGCGCGGTCGAGGAAGAGCCGCTCGATACGCGCCTGCATCGCCGTGCGGTCGGGACCGCCCAGGTCGTCCTGGGCGGCGAGGGGCGCGGCGGCGATGAGCGCGGCGGCGCCGAGGGTCATCCAGCGGAGCATCAGCCCTCCAGGGAGCGGATCACGCGCTCCAGTTGAGTGGTGTCGAGTTCCTCGAGGCCGGGGGTCTCGACGATCCCGGTCTCGCCGAGCGGCGCCTGCAGTTCGTCGGAGAGGAGCGCCAGCTCCTCGGTGGTGAGCGAGTCGAGCTCGGGGAGGAGCCGCACATCGGCGACGCCGGGCGCCGCGCCGGGGCGCGGGAGGTCGCCGCGGAAGAGCACCACCGCCACCGCGGCGGCGGCCGCGAGCGCGATCCACGCCCCCCGCCGGCGGGTCGGCGCCGGGGCCCGGAGCGCGGCGCCGACGCGCGCCGCGACCCGCCCGGCGTCGTAGCGCGCCTCCACCCCACGGCCGAGCGCCGCGGCGCGGCGCACCACCTCCCACGCCGCGCCGCACTCGGCGCACCCCGCCAGGTGGGCGCGCTCCTCGGCGGTCCACGCGGCGCGTCCGGCCGCGACATCGGGCATCCGGTCCTCGAGCAGGCCGCACAGGTCGGTCATCGCACACGCTCCTTCAGTCGCTGCACCGCGTGGTGGTAATGCACCCGGGCCGCCCCCGGGGTGGTGCCGAGCGCCGCGGCGATCGCGGCGTAGTCCTCGCCGAGCTGCACGCGGCGGAGGAAGACCTCGCGCTGCAGGCGCGGCAGGGTGGCGAGCGCCTGGCGCAGCCGCTCCTCGGTCTCGTCCGCCTCGAACTCGCGGTCGGGGGTGGCGAGCCCCGGGGCGTCGTGTCCCTCGAGCGGGAGGACCACCGGCCCGCGCCGCCGCCGCCAGAGATCCTTGCGCAGGTTGGCCGCGATGGCGAAGAGCCAGCTGTGGAAGGCGGTCTCCCCGCGCCAGGTGGCCAGCCGCCGGAACGCCCGGAGGAAGGTCTCCTGCACCAGGTCGTCGAGGTCCTCGGTGGCGCTGCCGCCGCTGTAGAGGAACCGCGCCAGCGCCGGTGCGTGGCGGCGGACCAGCTCCGTGGCGGCCCGCTCGTCCCCCCGCTGCCAGGCGGCGACGAGTTCCGGGTCGCTGGCGGTGGGCAGGGAGGGCGCGGCCATGGGTACGGGGGAGACGCGGGACACGCCAGGATGTTAAGCTACGCCTCCCGATCCCGCCCCATGCCCCGACCGCTCATCATCGCCCACCGCGGCGCCTCCGGCGCGGCCTACGAGAACTCCCTCGCGGCCTTCGAGCTCGCCCGCGCCCAGGGGGCCGACGGCGTGGAGCTCGACATCCACGCCACCAGCGACGGCGCGTTCCTCGTGCACCACGACGACGCCGTGCCCGGCCTCGGGATCCTCCGCGACCATCCGCACGCGCACTTCGCGACGCACCGCCTCCCCAACGGCGAACCGATCCCCACCCTGGGCCAGGTGCTCGAGACCCTCGGCGCGATGGACCTGTTCATCGAGGTGAAGCAGCTGCACCCGCGGTGGGACGCCCGGCTGCTCCAGGTGATGCGGGCCGGCCCCGCGCCCGAGCGCTACGCGGTCCACGCCTTCGACCACCGGATCATCGCCCGGCTGGGGCGCGGGGCGCCCCTGCTCCGCCGCGGCGCCCTTTCGGCCAGCTACCCGATCGACCCGGTGACCCCGCTCGTCGCCGCGGGCGCCGACACGCTGTGGCAGGAGTCGGGGCTCATCGACGCCGCGCTCGTCGAGGCGGTG
>DASTRQ010000134.1:0-4830 GCA_035761145.1 Gemmatimonadales bacterium | reverse complement strand
CCCCCCACGGCGAATGGGTCTACATCCACCGCGGCGCCGACTCGATCCGCACCTACGTGGCCTATCCCGAGCGGCGCGACCGCGCCCCGACGATCCTCGTGATCCACGAGATCTTCGGCCTCACCGACTGGGAGCCCACGGTGGTGGACCGGCTCGCCGGCCAGGGCTACATCGCCGCGGTGCCCGACCTTCTCTTCAGCCGCTTCGGCGGCACGCCGGGCTCTGCCGACTCCGCGCGCAAGCTCGTGGCGATGCTCCACCCCGACAGCATCACCGCCGACCTCGATGCGGTGGCCGCCTACCTGGACGCCCTCCCCGCCGCGCGGAAGGGGGACCAGGGGGTCATCGGCTTCTGCTGGGGCGGCGGCCAGAGCTTCCGGTACGCCACCAACAACCCCCGCCTCAAGGCGGCGCTGGTCTGCTACGGCCCGCCCCCCGACACCGCGGCGATGGCGCGCATCCAGGCTCGCGTGCGCGGGGTGTACGGCGAGAACGACGCCCGCATCGACGCCACCCTCCCCGCCACCGACTCCGCGATGAAGCGCCTCGGCAAGCGCTTCGAGTACACGATCTACCCCGGCACCGGGCACGGCTTCCTCAAGCCGGGCCGCGCCGGGAGCGACGGGCCGCAGGTGCCCCGCGCGTGGGGCGATATCCTCGGCTTCTTCCGCGAGACGCTGGGGCGCTGAATCCGGGGAGCGGGGAGCTGCCGTAAGGCCTCCCATGCCCCGCGCCCTCCCGCTCCTCCTGCTCCTCCTCATTCCCGGCGCGCTCCCGGCCCAGGCGCGCCGGGTGCTCTTCGTCGGGAACTCCCTCACCTACGTCAACGACCTCCCCGGGCTCGTGGCGCGCATCAGCGCCACCCTCGGCGCGCCCCTCGAGACCCACGCCCTGGCGCATCCCGACTACGGGATCGAGGATCACCTGGCGGAGGGGGTGCTGGCGCGTCTCCTCGCGCGCGAGCGGTGGGACGTGGTGGTGCTGCAGCAGGGGCCGTCATCCCTCCCCGAGAGCGGGGCGAACCTGACGGAATTCGCGGCCAAGGCGGCCGCCCTCGCGCGCGCGCACGGGGCCTGCCCCGCGGTGTATATGGTGTGGGCCGAGGCGTCGCGGCCGGGGTCGTTCGACGCCGTCCGCGACCATTACCGCGCCGCCGCCGACTCCGCGCACGCCCAGTTCCTCCCGGCGGGAGAGGCGTGGCGCGCGGCGTGGCGGCGCGACCCGTCGCTCCCCTTCTACGCCCCCGACGGGCTCCACCCCACGCCGCTCGGCACCTACCTCGCCGCGCTCACCATCAGCGCCGCCCTCACCGGCCGCTCCCCCACGGCCGACACCACCACGGTCGCGGGCGCGGAGCTGACCCCCGCGCGGCGACGCCTCCTCGCGCACGCCGCCGCCAACGTCCTCAGCGACCTCCCCCGGCAGTGCGCCCCGAACGCCAACGCATCCACGCACGCCGACCCGTAGCACGAAATCCCCGATGCGAGCGTCGGCGGCGCCTCGAGCGCCTTCAGTCTCCCGAGCGCCTCGAGCGCCTCGAGCGCCTGTTACCTTTGAGTAATGCGCCTCGCACCTCGCACCTCGCCCTCCGGACCCCGGACTCGGCCCCTCGGACCCGTCATCGCCGCGCTCCTGGTCCTGACCACGAGCGCCTGCCGCGACACCTTCTATCCCCTCAAGAACCGGGTCACGCCGGGGTTGGATGCCTTCGTGGTCTTCGTGGGCGACGGGCAGAACGGCGCGTCGGAGCTCTTCGCCGGCCAGGCGGGGGGCGGGAACGTCTTCCAGGTGACCTTCACGCTCGCCGAGGAGGACGCGCCGGCGCTCTCGCCGAGCGGCGGGGTGCTGGCGTTCACCCGCGCGCCGAGCGCCGCCGACTCGAGCGGGCGGCGGATCTGGTTCATGAACCTCGTCACCGGGGCGGAGCGGGACGTCCCGGCCTTCCCGGGGGGCGCGGTGCCGCTCGCGCTGGCCTTCAGCGCCGACGGTGCCGTGCTCTACGCCCGCACCACCGCCGGCCTCTGGGCGGTGGACGCTCCCCCCGCGGCGCTCGTGCCCCGGAAGCTCGCGGGCGCCGATTCCGTGCGCGCCGATTCCGCGCTCACCACGTTCATCGGTGAGCCCCCCTTCGCCCGCATCGCCGCGTGCGAGCAGGCGGTCGCGACGCTCTGCGCGTTCGTCCCCGGGCGCGCCGAGACGCCGCTGCAGGCGGGCGCCACCGATCCGGTGCACTGGGGCGCCGACAGCGTCGCCTATATGGTGGGGTCGAGCCTCCTGGTGCGGAGCGGGGCGGGGGGGCGCGCGCGCGAGGTGATGTGGGCGCGCGTGCCCCCGCACCCGCGCAAGCCTACGTACGCGCCGGCGGCGTCCCCCCCGGCCGGAGCGCGATAGCGTCCCAGGCGGCCTCGAGCGTCATCTGCGCCTGGGGGTGCTCGGCGGTCCATTCACCCGCGGCCACCCGCCTGAGCGCCAGGTGCACCAGCGCGAGCCACACCCCCGCCCAGAGTTCCGCCGGCCCCGTCCGCACCACCCCGTCCGACTTCCCGCTCGCCACCACCTGCTGCAGCGCCTCGCGGAATTCGCGCGTGGCGTCGCGGCTCTTGTCGTCGAGATGCCGCTCCTCCACCGGCCCGAGGTACATCCGGGCCAGGGCGGGGGTGGCCGCCCCACCGTCGAGGAGGCCGCGACCCAGCCGGCGGAGGTGTTCCGCCGGCCCCTGCTCGCGCGCCCCCTCCGCCGCGCGCAGGAGCTGGAGCGCCCAGCGCTGCGCCTGCCGGTGCACCTCGTTGTACAGCTCCTCCTTCCCGCCGAAGTGCCGGTAGATCGTCCCCTCGGCGAGCCCCGTCCGCTCGGCCAGGAGGGCGGTCGTGGTCCCGGTGAACCCCACCGTGGTGAAGAGCTCGAGGGCGGCCGAGAGGAGCCGCTGGCGGGTGCCTGCGGCGTCCCGCCGGGAGGGGCCGGGAAGGGGGGGAACGGGGTTGGGGAGCGGGTTGGACACGGCTATCTTGGGGCGCGTTTTTGAGACCTTACCACGCGTTGGAGTGACTATGAACATCCTGGTGCTCGGGGCCGGCCTGCAGGGCTGCGCCGCCGCCTATGACCTGCTGCAAGTGCCTGCGGTGTCGCGAGTTACGCTCGCGGACCTGAACCCGGGCCGGCTTCCGAAGTTCCTCCAGAAGGACTGGGCTGGGCGCCTCAAGCCCCTCACGCTCGACGTGAAGGACCCGGCGGCCGTCCAGGCGGCCATGCAGGGCCAGCAGGCGGTCCTCTGCGCCCTTCCATATTACTTCAACGAGCCGATGGCCCGCGCCGCCGTCCAGGCGGGGGCGCACTTCTGCGACCTCGGCGGCAACACCGAGATCGTCCTCCAGCAAAAGAAGCTCGATGCCGAGGCCAAGGCCAAGGGGGTCGTGGTGATCCCCGACTGCGGCCTGGCGCCGGGGATGGTCAACATCCTCGCGGCCGAGGGGATCCGCCGGCTCGACAAGGCGGAGCGGGTCAAGATCTTCGTCGGCGGCCTGCCGCAGAAGCCGGAGCCCCCGCTCAACTACCAGATCGTCTACAGCCTCGAGGGGGCGCTCGACTACTACACCACCCCGTCGCTGGTGCTCCGGGGCGGCAAGAAGGTCGAGGTGGACGCGCTGAGCGAGCTCGAGGACGTGCAGTTCCCCTCGCCCATCGGCACGCTCGAGGCGTTCCACACCGCCGGCGGCATCTCCACGATGCCGATGAGCTTCGAGGGGAAGGTGGACGTGATGGAGTACAAGACGCTGCGCTACCCCGGGCACGTCGCCATCATGCGTCCCATCCGCGAGCTGGGCCTCCTCGACAACACCCCCATCGCGGTCAAGGGGCAGATGGTCGTCCCGCGCGACGCCTTCATCGCCGCCGTGACGCCCAAGCTCCTCAAGCCCGAGGGGCGCGATCTCGTGGCGCTCCGCGTCGAGGTGAGCGGCACCAAGGGGGGGAAGCCGCACAAGACCACCTGGCAGCTCATCGACCGGTACGACGAGGCCACCGGGATCACCGCGATGATGCGCACCACCGGCTACTCGCTGGCCATCACCGGGCTGATGCAGGCGGACGGCCGCGTCACCGCGCGCGGGGTGCAGACCCCGGACGAGGCGATGCCCGCGGCGACCTACATCGAGGAGCTCGGCAAGCGCGGCGTGAAGATCCAGGAGATCTGAGCGGCGGCTTCACGCGCGCTTCATCACGCGCTCATCCCCCGGGCCCCAGTTTCGGCGTGCATTCGCGCCGGGCCGAGGCCCGGCGCCGTTCCGGGAGCCATTGTCGCTGCTCCGGAGTTCTTCAGGGCATGATGCACATACCGACCCAGACAACGAGCCTTGCGCGGCTGTGGCCCGAGGCTCTGACGTTCGAGGCCTTCGTGGCCGCCGCCGCCGCCGAACACCGGCCGCTGTGGGAGTCCATCCACCGCCTCCACCGCACGCCCGAGGGGACGCTCACGCTGGCGCCGAAGGGCTCCGGCCCCTGGCGCCTGTTCGTGATCGCCGCCGACTGGTGCGGCGATGCGGTGAACATCGTGCCCCCCCTCGCCAAGTGGGCCGCGGCGGTGGGGATCGAGCTCCGCATCGTGGACCGGGACACCTATCCCGAGCTGATGGACCGGTACCTGACCAACGGCGCCCGTGCCATCCCCGTGGTCATCGCGCTCGGCCCCGATTTCGAGGAACTGGGGCACTGGGCGCCGCGCCCCTCCGAGCTGCAGGAATGGGTGCTGGCCCACAAGGCCACGATGCCCAAGGACGAACGCTACAAGGAGACCCGGCGCTGGTATGCCCGCGACCGCGGCGAGTCGACCATCCG
>DASTRQ010000133.1:0-5344 GCA_035761145.1 Gemmatimonadales bacterium | reverse complement strand
CTCGGCGAGGGGGGCGCTGTGCCAGAGGGCGAACCCCTCGACCTCCCCCGCCCCGGCGACGAGGGTGGTGTCGCCGAGGAGCAGCCGCTCGCTCAGCTCCTGCTCGCGGGTGTAATCCACGCCGGGAGCGAGGCGGCCGGTGAGGGCGCGGCACCCGGCGAGGGCGGCGGTGCGGTCGCGGGCGCGGGAGAGCCGGCCCGCATCGCTCGGGCGCACCTCCTCGAGCTCCTTCACCAGCGTCACCGTGAGGAACCCGGGGAGGAAGCCGAGCGCGGAGTAGAAGCCGATGTTCTCGGCGGTGCGCGGCATCGTCTCCAGGCCGATCGTGGCGACGCCCTGCTGGCGCAGCCAGTCGATCCCCTCCTGCACGATGCGGCGCCCCTCGCCGTGCCCCTGGCGGTCGGGGCGCACGGCGAGCGGCCCCATCCACCCCTCGGCGCCGCTCCGGTGCACCATGTTGAACGCGGCGAGGTGTCCCTTCTCGTCGCGCCAGAGGAGGGCGCCGTCGCCGGCGTCGTCGATGGCGTAGCGCCACACCTGGGGGTTGAGGTGGGGCACCCGCATCCCCGAGAGCCCGTCGCGCCGGTAGCGGTCGGTGAAGCTCTCGGAGAAGAGCCGGTTCAGGGCGTCGATGTCCGCCGGCGTGGCGGGCGCCGGCCCCGTGAGGGGGCCGGGCTCAAGCCGCCAGCCCATCGCCCGCCTCGCCCGGATCGTCGGTGACGCGGGCCACGCCCGCCTTGACGTCGTACGCCACGCGCACCACGCGGTCGAACCCCTCGCGCAGCTGGTCCACGTGGGTGATGAGGATGACCTGGGGGAAGCGGTCGCCGAGGCTCCGGAGCAGCTCCACGACGGCGTTGCGGCGCTCCTCGTCGAGCGAGCCGAAGACCTCGTCGAGGACGAGCAGCGAGAGGGGCTGGCCGGCGCGGTCGGCGATCATCTGGCTGATGGCCAGGCGCACGGCGAGGTTCAGGATGTCCTCCTCGCCCCCCGAGATGACCGACTTCACCTCGCCGTCCTCGAGCAGGGCGACGCGGTAGTCCTCGTCGAGCTCGAGATCGGCGTAGCGGCCGCGCGAGAGGTCGCGCAGGAAGCCGGCGCCGATCTCGGAGAGCTCGGGGCGGAGCTGGGCGTTGAGGTCGGTGCGCAGGTCGCTCAGGGCGCGGTCGAGCTCCTCGCGGAGCAGCAGGTCGCGCCGGGCGGTCCCCACCTCGGCCTCGCGGGCGGCGCGTTCGTCGCGCCGGCGCTGCACCTGGCGCCGCGCCTCGAGGGCGGCATCCCAGCCGAGCCGGGCCCGGTCGAGCCGGCGCTGGGCCTCCACCTGCGCGCGCTCGGCGGCCTCCTTGGCCTCCTTGGCGCTCACGAACCCCGCCTCGGTGAAGCCCAGCCCCTCGAGCTCGGCGCGCCTGGCGCGGGCCTCGGCCTCGAGCGCGCTGGAGCGCTGGTCGGCCGCGTGGGCCTCCTGCACCAGCGCCTCGGCGCGCGCCGCCCCCTCGCGCAGGCGCGCCGCCTCGAGGGTAAGGGGCTCGAGCGCGCGCACCTGCTCGCGCACGAGGCGGTGCCGTTCCTGGTCGTAGGCGGTCTCGGGCCCGGCGATCGCCGCCTCGAGCTCGGCGATGCGGCCGTCGAGGTCGCGCCCCTCCTGCTCCAGCGCGGGGCGCTGCTGGGCGGTGGCCTCGAGCTTGCCCCGCGCGGCGATGGCGGCGCCCAGCTCGCGCTCGGCGTCGGGGAGCTGGCGCTCGGCCTCGAGGAGGTCGGCGGGCTCCTGCTTGAGCTGGGCCTGGCGCTGGCGGTAGTACTGCCCGTTGCCGATGACCCCTTCCATCTGCCGGTCGAGCATCTCGAGGACCCGGGCCAGCTCCCCCCCCAGCGGGCGGCCGCAGGTGGGGCAGTCCCCCGCCGCACCCGCCTCCTCGAGGCGCCGCCGCTGCTCGCCGAAGTCGGCGTGCTGCTCCAGGAGACGCTTGAGGTTGGATTCCACGTCCTGGCGGTCGCGCACCCAGCCGGCGCGCAGTTCCTCCACCCGCGCGGCGAGCTCGCGGCGCCGCGCGTCGAGCGCCGCGACCCGCTCGGCGGCGGCGGCGAGGGGCTCGGGGCCCGGCAGGGTGGCGAGGTGCTGCGCCACCGCCGCCCGCCGCTTGCGCACCTCCTGCAGCAGCGTCACCGCGCCCATCCGCGCGCGGGCGCGCTCGGCCAGCTGGTCCAGCGCCTCGAGCTCCGGCTTGAGCGCGGCGAGGGGGGCCAGCCGCGGCTCCAGCTCGGCGAGCTTGGCCTGCGCCGCGAGCGCCTGCGCCATCTGCCGGTCGAGCGCGGCGAAGCGCTCGCGCGCCTCCGCGGCCTTGTGCTCGGCCAGCTTGCGGTCCCCCTCCAGCGCGATGACCCGCTCGCGCACCTGCTGCAGCTCCTCCCAGCGGGGCCGCGCCTCGAGCACCGCGCGGTCGGCCTGGGCGAGCGCCTCGTTGGCCGCGGCGGACTCCCGCTCCGCCTCGGCCAGGCGGGCCACGGCGGCCGCTTCCTCCGCCGCCAGGGCGGCGGGATCGGGGAGGCTCGACTCGAGCGCGGCGATGCGGAGCTTGAGCCCCTGCCGCTCCTGCTTGAGGAGGTCCTGCGCGCTCCGGATGCGCTCGTAGCCGAGCACGCGGTTGAGGAAGTCGGCGCGCCCGGGGCCCGACAGGCCGGCCATCACCGCCAGTTCCTTCTGGCCGGTGAAGTAGGTGTTGAAGAACTCGTCGCGCACCATCCCGAGCAGCCGGGTGATGCGTTCGGTGACGGTGGCGAGCGAGTTGGCGATCGGCTGCTCGCCGCCGTCCTGGAAGAGCTCCGCCTTGGTGAGGGTGCGGACGACGCGATACGTGTGCGCGCCGAGCGCGAAGTCGAGCTCCACCACCACCGGGGCGCGCGGCTCGGCGTTGCGGCGGCGGATGGTGTCGCGGTTGCCGCGCACGGCGGGGACGCCGTACATCGCGAAGGCGATGGCCTCGAGCAGGGTGGACTTCCCCGCCCCGTTGGGGCCGATGATCCCGGTGAGCCCCGGGCCGAGGCGGAGCTCGGTCTCCTGGTGCTGGCGGAAGTTCTGGAGGCGGAGCCGGGTGATCTGCATCAGCCCTCCTCCTCCGCGAACGCGCGCTCGGCCTGCTCCACGAGGGCGCGGCCGGTCCGCACGAAGGCATCGCGGTCGAGCTCGGCGGGGAGGGGGCGGCGGCCCAGGTACTCGGCCACGAGCTCGGGGAGGGTGGCGCGGCGGCCGGGGCTCCCGACCCCGGTCTCCCGCTCGGGGGCCTCGGGACGGCGCAGGTCGAGCTGGAAGTGCAGCGCCGCCGCCTTGACCTCACGGATGGCGGTGTGGTCGAGCTCGCGCGCCACGTGGCGGGGGATGTTCCGCACCACCAGCCGCGCGACCTGGTCAGCGATGCCGCCGGTGACGGCGGCCACCCGCTCGGCGATGAGCCGGTCCACCTCGGCCGCGGCGAGGCCGGCGGCGTCGATCGGGGGGAGGTCGAAGACCTTCCGCGCGAGAGTGACCGGCTTGGGCTCCACCCGGCCGGTGCGGAGGTCCGCCAACAGCCACCCCTTGCCGTGCGCTCCGCCGTCCGCGCGCCCGCGCGCCTTCTCCTCGGCCAGCTCCCCCCAGGGGTTGCTGCTCACGTACTCGAGCGAACCGCTGTACCAGACCCGGTCGCGCACGCGGGTCTGCACGTGGTAGTGGCCCAGCGCCACGTAGGTCCAGCCGTCGGCGGCGTACTCGTCGGGGCGGAGGTGGGCGCCGCCGTACTCGAAGCTGGAGCGGTCGGCGGGGAAGAGCCCCTCGACCTCGCCGTGGAGCACGAGGACCTGGAAGAGCTCCTCCCCCTCGGGGCGGAGGGCGGGGCGGTCGGCGCTCATCAGCGCCTCGTGCGGCACGGCGAGCACCGAGAGGCCGAGGCGCGGGTACACCAGCCGGCGCTCGCGGTCGGCGGCGACGTCGAGGCCGAGCTCCTCGAAGAGCTTGAGGATGGAGCCGGTCTCGCTGGAGCGCGGGGTGTCGTGGTTCCCGGCGATGAGGATGATCGGCGCCTCGGGGAGCCCCTCGCGCAGGCGCTGGAACTGCTTGAAGGCGAAGACGATCGCCTGGTTGGTGGGGCGGACGGCGTGGAAGAGGTCCCCCGCGACGATCACGGCGTCGGGCTGCTCGCGCAGGACGCCGTCCACCGCGGCGCGGAAGGCGTTGGCCACGTCCGCTTCGCGCTGGTTGATCCCGTTGGGGTTCTGCCGGTGGTATTGCCGGGAGCCGAGGTGGAGGTCGGCCAGATGGGCGATGCGCACGAGGGGAATCTACGGCGGACCTTCGGGGGATGCGAGCGCCCCCGCCCCGCGCGGCGCCCCCTTGGCCGGCCGGGGCCCCGCCATTATCCTCCGCGCACTTCTATGGGCTCCCATACATCTTCCGACACCATGCGGGCGCTCGAGGCGCTGCGCGCGCTGGTGCAGCTGCTGCGGGCGCGCGGGCTGGCCACCGAGCGGCGCACCGGGCTCTCGGCGGCGCAGCTCTTCGTGCTGAAGCGCCTGGCCGAGGCGCCGGCGGCGTCGGTCAACGAGCTGGCGGCGCGGGTGCACGCGCACCAGAGCTCGGTGTCGGTGGTGGTGGAGCGCCTGGTGACGCAGGGGCTGGTGCACCGGGCGCCCCACCCGCGCGACGGGCGCCGGCGCACGCTGACGGTGACGCCGCGTGGCCGCGCGCTGGCCGCGCGCGAGGCCGACACGCCCCCCGAGCGGCTCACCGCCGCGCTCGAGGGGATGCCCGCGCGCGAGCGGCGCGCGGTGGCCGCCGCCCTCGAGGCCCTGGCCCGGGCCGCCGACGCCCCGCGCCGCCCCCATCTCTTCCTCGAACCTCCACGCCGGACCCCCCGTGACCGCTGACCGCCCGACCGCCGTTCCCGAGATCCCCCAGCCGGCCAGCGCCTTCGACCGCCGGCTCTTCCTCGTGGCCGCGCTGGCGGTGCTGGTGGCCGCCAGCGCCGGCGTGATGGCGGAGGTGCTGCAGGCGCTGATCAGCTTCTTCACCAACCTCTCCTTCTACGGCACGCTCTCCTTCGCCCCCCAGGGGCCCGCGGGGAACCGGCTGGGGGTGTGGGTGGTGCTCGTCCCCGTCCTGGGCGGGCTCATCGTCGGGGTGATGGCGCGCTGGGGCTCCCCCGCCATCCGCGGCCACGGGATCCCCGAGGTGATGGAGCGGGTGCTCGTGGGGGAGAGCCGCATCGCGCCGCGGGTCACGGTGCTCAAGCCGCTGGCCACCGCCATCGCGATCGGCACCGGGGGGCCGTTCGGCGCGGAGGGGCCGATCATCGCGACCGGCGGCGCCCTCGGC
>DASTRQ010000132.1:0-2630 GCA_035761145.1 Gemmatimonadales bacterium | reverse complement strand
CGCGGGGTGGACATCGTCGTGCTCAGCCAGGTGCTGCACCACCTGCACCCCGACTCCGCGGTGGAGCTCCTGCGCGCGCTCGATGACACGGCGCGGCTCGGCGTCGTCGTGGCCGACCTCCGCCGCTCCCCGACCGCCGCGACGCTCTTCCGCCTCGGCAGCGCGATCCTCGGATTCGACGAGCACACCCGGACCGACGGCGTCACTTCGATCTACCGGGGATACCTGCGACCCGAGCTCACCCGACTCTGCGATCGCGCCGGCGTGCGCGCGACCGTCGAGAAGCGTTGGGGATGGCGAGTGGTAGCGTGGTGGCGGGCAGCGGACATCGGATAGCCACCCCACCATGCTCACCATCGACACCCGCACCATCGCCGCGCCGGCCGACCGCGTCTTCCGCGCCGCCGCGGAGGTGGAGCGCTGGCCCGAGCTGCTGTCGCACTATCGCTACGTGCGATTCGAGTCGCGGCGCGCGGATGGCGGCGTGGTGGCGATGTCGGCGGACCGCCCGTTCGGCCCGCTGCGCTGGCCTACCTGGTGGACCAGCGAGATGTGGATCGAACCGGAGGCGGGGCGCGTGCGTTACCGGCATATCCGCGGCGTCACCACCGGGATGGACGTCGTCTGGGAGCTCACCCCGGTGCCGTCGGGCACCGCCGTCGTGCTCACGCACCGGTGGGACGGGCCGCGGTGGGGGCCGCTCCGGCGTCCGGCGGCGGAGTGGGTCATCGGGCCCGTCTTTGTTCACGGCATCGCCGCGCGCACGCTCAGCGGGCTGGCGCGTCACCTGGAGCAGCGCAATGACTGAGGGTCGGCAGGTCGTGATCACGGGGATCGGCGCGGTCACCCCCATCGGCACCGGCGTGGAGGGACTCTGGTCGGGGCTCCGGGCGCGGCGCTCGGCGGTGGGGCCGGTGACCCGGTTCGATGCGGAGCCCTTCCGCACCCGCGTGGCGGGAGAGCTCCGCGAGTTCGACCCCGCCGATTTCCTCGAGGCCAAGCGGGTCAAGCGGCTCGACCGGTGCTCCCAGCTGGCCCTCGCGGCGGCGCGCCTCGCCCTCGCCGACGCGGCGCTCGACCTGGGGGGCGAGGACCGCGAGCGGGTCGGGGCGATGATGGGCACCGCGCTGGGGGGCGTGGGCCACGCCGAGGCGCAGCACGCCCGCTTCCTGGCGGGAGGGGTGCGCGAGGTGGACCCGGGGCTCGCGCTCACCGTCTTCGCGGGCGCGGCGAGCTGCAATCTCGCCATCGAGCTGGGGCTCCACGGCCCCAACAGCACCAACGGGATGAGCTGCGCCAGCGGGGCGATGGCGCTGGGCGAGGCGTTCCGCGCCGTGCGGCGGGGCGAGGCCGACGTGATGCTGGCCGGCGGCGCCGAGGCGCCCCTCGCGCCCCTCACCTTCGGCGCGTTCGCGATCATCCGGGCGATGTCCACCCGCAACGACGACCCCGCCGGCGCCAGCCGCCCCTTCGATGCGGGGCGCGACGGCTTCGTGATGGCCGAGGGCGCCGCGGTGCTGGTGCTCGAGGAGCGCGGCCGGGCCGTGGCGCGGGGGGCGCCGATCTACGCCGAGCTCATCGGGTACGGCACCACCAACGACGCGCACCATATGACCGCCCCGCGCCCCGACGGCGCGCAGGCGGCGCGCGCGGTGCGACTCGCCCTGGCCGACGCCGCGCTCGACCCCGGAGCCGTCGGCTACGTCAACGCCCACGGATCGGCCACGCCGCTCAACGACCCCACCGAGACGCTGGCGCTCAAGCGCGCCTTCGGCGATCACGCCGCGCGGCTCACGGTGAGCGGCACCAAGGGGTACTACGGCCACGCCCTCGGCGCGAGCGGCGCCATCGAGGCCGCCATCTGCGCCCTGGCCAGCCGGCGCCGCTGGCTCCCGCCCACCGTGAACCTCGATACCCCCGACCCCGCCTGCGACCTCGCCCTGCTGCGCGGGGAGGGGCTGGCCGCCGACCCCGAGCACCTGCTCAGCACGTCGTTCGGCTTCGGCGGGATCAACGCGGCCCTCGTCTTCCGCCGGGCGGGGGCCCCCGCCTAGATTCTTCGCCGTCGTCGTTCCCCCCCAAGCTCATCCAGAGGAATCCCCAGATGCGCGCGCTGCGCCCCCTCGTGGCCGAGTTCCTCGGCACCTTCCTTCTCGTCTTCGCCGGCACCGCGGCGCTCGTGGCCGACCAGTTCCCGAACGGGAAGGGCGGTCCGCTCGCCACCGCCCTCGCCTACGGGCTCGCCCTCGGCATCGCGACGGTGTGGACGCTCCCCTACTCGGGGGGCCTCCTCAACCCCGCGATCACGGTGGGCTTCATGAGCACCGGCCGGCTCAAGCTGGTGGAGGGGCTCAAGTACATCGGCGCCCAGCTCCTGGGCGGCGTGGCGGGCGCGCTCGTGACCCGGTTCATCTGGCCGGGCAACGTCGGCCGGCCCCTCAGCTACGGCACGCCGACGATCATCAGCAGCGTGACGCTGGGCCAGGCCATCCTCATCGAAGGGGTGCTCGCCTTCGTGCTCACCAGTGCGCTGATGGGGACGGTGGTCTCGGCCAAAGCCCCGGCGCCAAAGTTCGCCGGCCTCTGGATGGGGCTCACGCTGACGCTCTGCGTCCTCCTCGGCGGCCCGA
>DASTRQ010000131.1:0-8021 GCA_035761145.1 Gemmatimonadales bacterium | reverse complement strand
GGGCGGGGGGGGGGGGGGGGGGGGCGGGGGGGGGTTCTAGGGGCGGGTCACCCCGCCGCCACGCGGAAGCGGCAGCGGGGGCCCCCGTCGTACTCACAGCACTCGTCCACCGGGCGGCCGGTCACCTCGGCCACCAGGGCGGTGACCAGGGCACAGACCTGGTGATGCTCCGCGGTGAGGGCCGAGAGGGGGCAGGCGTACCCCTTGAGCTCCCACCCCGCGGCGGTCTTCCGCACGTCCAGGTCCGCGCCCAGGTCGCGGAGCGCGCCGGCGGCCGCGGTGACCCGGCCGGCCAGATCCGCCGGGGCGGGGATCGTCGCGGCCGCCCGGGTGCCCACCGCGCGGAGCAACGCCACCGCGCGGTCCCAGCCATCCTTGGCGGCGATCTCCTCCAGCAACCCCTGCAGCGCGGCGGCGTACGCCTTGGGGAAGAGGTCCTCTCCCAGGGAGGTGAGGGCGTAGAGCCGGGCCGGCTTGCCCCCCGTGTCGCGCACCGACCCGCGCTGTTCCACGAGCCCGTCGCGGCCCAGCGCCGCGATGTGGGTGCGCACCGCGTTGTCGGTCAACCCGAGCGCCTCGGCGAGGGTCCCGATGGTATGGGGCCCCCGCCTCAGGAGCTTGAGGAGCTTGGCCTGGGTCTCACCGGCGAGCTTCGGGATGAGGTCTGCCACGGGGCCTCGGTCGGCTGGGACAGGGTGAGATATAGAAAGGGACGGAGAGTTTGTCCAGTAATCACACAAATCTATTGACAAACTATCCTTTCGAAGGTAACGTGGGGTCGCAGTCCACCTTCACCCAGAGGAGTCCATGTTCCGAACGACCCGTTCCGCCCTCGCGCTGGCCGCCGCCCTCCTGCCCGCCGCCGCCGCCGGGCAGGCCACGCCCGACCTGAGCGACCCCGAAGTGGCCCACGTGGCGGTCACCGCCAACAGCATCGACATCGACCTGGCGCGGTTCGCCGAGGGGCGGACGCGGAACGCGGAGGTGCGCGGCTTCGCCCAGACGATGGAGCGCGACCACGGGGCGGTGAACACCCAGGCCGCGGCGCTGGCGGGGCGGCTCGGCGTCACCCCGGCGGACAACGACGTGAGCCGCTCGCTGCAGCAGGGGGCGGCGAGCGCGCGGACCGCGCTGGCACCGCTCCACGGGGTGGCGTTCGACCGCGCCTACATGGACCGCGAGATCGCCTACCACCAGGCGGTGCTCAACGCCCTCGACTCGCTCCTGATCCCCACGACGGAGAACGCCGAGTTGCGCGGCCTGCTCGAGCAGGTGCGGCCGGCGGTGGCGGCGCACCTGGAGCACGCCCGGCGGCTGCGCGCGTCGCTCGGGGGCGCGTGAGGACTCTCCTGGCCGGCCTCCTGACGCTCGCCACGGCGTCGGGGTGCCGGCCCGCCGCGCCGGCCCCCACGGTGCACGTCGTGGAGATCTCGGGGATGCGGTTCGTGCCCGAGTCGCTCACGGTGGCGGTGGGGGATACGGTCCGCTGGGTGGACCGGGACATCGTGCCGCACACGGCGACCGCATCGGGCTGGGACACCGGGGCCATCCTGCCGGGGGACACCGGGAGCGTCGTCATCACGGCGCCGGGCGAGGTGGAGTACCGGTGCACGATGCACCCCACGATGACGGCCCGGTTGGCGGCCCGCTGAGGCTCGCTTCAGCCCCGGTTCACCGGGACATCAAGGTGCGTGGGGCACCTTCCGGAGACGGGGGTGCACGCGGTGGTCGCGTGCCCCGTCTCTTGAAGGAGGTGTCCGATGCGTCGTACGATCTGGTCGCTGGCCGTCCTCGCCCTCGCGGCGGGACCGCTCGCGGCCCAGCGTCCCACCCCGCAGGGGCCGCCGGGACGCTTCGGTGAGCACGCCCAGCAGTTGCAGCAGATGCAGCAGATGCAGCGGCAGATGGACCAGCTGATGGTCCGGATCCGCGCCACCAACACCTGGATGCAGCAGGACCAGGCGCGGATGCAGTTCCGCGAGATGGGCCAGCAGCTCGAGCAGACCGGCGAACGCCTGCGGCTGATGTTCCGCGAGATGGACCGGCTGCAGGCCGACCCGGCGATCACGCGCGACCAGGCCAGGGCGCAGGACCGCGCGCGGCTGCAGACCCACCTGCAGCAGATGCAGCGCGACCTGGACCAGGCGCACGTGGCGCTCTGCCAGCTGTCGGGTCGCACCGGTTGCGAGGGACCCTGAGTCCGTCCGACCTCCCCCTCCCGCGGATGGCCAGGGAGGGGGCGGTCGTCGGGGACGCTCCACCAAGGTGGTGTGTCAGCGGCCCTGCCACCCCGCCGTGATCGTGGCGATCCCCCAGCCGAGTCGCGGGGCCCACCACTGGGGGGCGTGGTTGCCGGCCGTCACCTCGGTGTAGGTCACCGCCGCTCCCGCCGCCCGGAGCGCGTCATTGAAGCCGCGCACCGCGCCGATGAAGTTGGGACCCCTCCCGCCCAGGGTGGGGTGGTCCTCCAGTGCCCCCACATCGATCACGAAGCGCACGCCGCGCGGCGGCCGGGCCCGCACCTCGGTGGTGAGCCACTCGTACGGCGCCGCGTTGCTCCCTTCGGCCCCGCGCCAGAGCGCGGGGCTCTGGGCCCAGACGTTCCCGAAGAGGTCGGGGCGCTCCACCGCCACGTAGGTGGCGCCAAGGCCCCCCGCGCTCGAGCCGGTGACGATCACCCGCTGCGGGTCGGTGGTGACGTGCCATACCTTCCGTACCCACGGGAGGAGCTGCCCCGCGAGGAGCTCCACCATCCCACGGGCGTTGCCCAGCTCGCGGGTCCGGATGGCGCCCTCGCCGTCGTCGATGAGGAGCGCCACCATCGCCGGGGCGGCGCCGGCGGCGAGGAGGCTGTCGAGCGTCGCCGGGAGGGGCATCGTGTCGAGGTATTCCTCGCCGTCGAACGCCACCACGAGCGGGTACGGGGCGGGGCGCGCGGCGTCGTAGCCGGGCGGCGTGTACACCCAGACCCGCCGGGGCCGGTGCCACGTAGAGTCGGCCAGGGTGAAGGCCTCGACCCGGCCGTGCGGCACGGGGCGCTGGGCGCGCGCGGACGCGCTGCCGAGCCCGGCCAGGGCGAGGGAGAGGAGGAGGGAGGTGCGCACGTGGACTCCGTTCGGGGAAGGCCCGGGGGGGCGCCCTCCCGATACGGTGGACCCCCGCCGGGCGTTGGGTCAGGCGGGCCGGGCGGGGTCGGGCCGGAGGGCGCGGACCAGCCCCACGGCGCTCATCACCGCCCAGGTGGCCTCGAGCAGGATGAACCCGTACTGGCGCCCGGCGACGGCGACCCAGGTGAGGAGCGCCGAGCCCGCAAGGTTGAGCACCTGGTAGGCGACGCTCCGCACCGGGAGCCGGCCCACTTGGCTCGCGGCGAAGGGGAGGAGGATGAGAAGCGCGCCGACGAGGGAGACGACCTGCATCCCGGTCATCCTCGCCCGGCGCCGGCGGCGCGACGTGCCGCGGCCAGGAAGGCTTCGGGGTCGGCGGGGCTCAGGAGCAGCGCGTGGCCGGCGGTGGTGGGGATGTACACGGCACGGTCGCGCGCGGTGAGGTAGAGCAGCGCCTTCTCGCCGTTGGCGAGGGTGAACCATCCCGAGGCGTAACCGGGGAGGGCGGTGCCGACGCGGCGCGCGGTGGGGCGGAGGCGCGGCTCGGCCGAGAGATCCACCACCCGGGCCGCGTCGAGCCGCAGGGTGCTCCAGGGGTGGAGCTTCCCGTAGACGTCGCCCTGGAAGGCGAGGCCGGCCGGGGAGACCACGAAGCGGGCACACTGCGAGCCGTAGAGGGTGTACCCCAGGAACCCCATCCCGCCGAGCAGCAGGAGGAGGATGGGGAGCATCACGTAGAACGGCCGGGGCCCCGCGGGGATGATGGGGAAGATGGTGTCCATCGGCGTGCGGAGGTTGTGGAGGGGAGGGGCTATCGGGCCAGCACGTCGCGCAGCGTGGTGAGGAGGGTCTCGGCGGTGTAGGGCTTGGGGACGAAGTGGGTGACGCCGGCACCCATCGCCTTGGAGATGCTCTCGTTCGAGGCCATCCCGCTCGAGCCGATGATGCGCACGGCGGGGTCCATCGCCTTGAGGGCGATGATCATCGCGGGGCCGTCCATCACCGGCATCGCCATATCGGTGAGGACCGCGGCGATGCGCCCGCGGTCGCGGGCGTAGATGGAGACGCCCTCGGCGCCGTGGCCCGCGAGCACCACCTGGTAGCCGAAGCGCTCGAGCGTGCGGCGCACGATCTCGCGGATCGGCTCCTCGTCGTCCACGACCAGGATCCGTTCTCCCCGGCCCCGCGGGAGGGCCGTGGTGGGCGCGGGGGTGGGCTCGGCCGCCACCGCGTCGGTGCGCGCCGGCAGGTAGACGTTGAAGCGCGCCCCCTTGCCGGGCTCGCTGTACACGTTGATGAAGCCGCCGTGCTTGGTGACGATGGTGTGCGCCGTGGAGAGGCCGAGCCCGGTGCCCTTGCCCACCTCCTTGGTGGTGAAGAAAGGCTCGAAGAGCCGCTCCTGCACGGCGGCCGGGATGCCGACGCCGGTGTCGGCCACGGTGAGACGCACGTAGGGGCCGGCGGCGGAGCTCGGGTGCATCGCCGCGTAGGTGTCGTCCACCACGTCGTTGGCGAGCTCGAGGGTGAGCACCCCGCCGAAGGGCATCGCATCGCGGGCGTTGACGCAGAGGTTCATCACCACCTGGTGCAGCTGGGTGGCGTCGGCCTCGACGGGCCAGAGCCCGGCGGGCGCGGTGACGCGGAGCGCCACGTGCTTGGGGAGGGTCTCGCGGAGGATCCGCTCCACGTCCCGCACGATCGCCGCCACGTCCAGCGCCACGCGGCGCCCTTCAGTGCCGCGCGCGAAGGTGAGTACCTGGCGCACCATCTCGGCCCCGCGGCGCGCGCTGGCCTGGATGGTGTCGAGCGCCTCCTGGCGCTCCCGCTCGTCGGTCTCCTCGCGCAGCAGTTCGATGCTCGCGAGGATGGGGGTCAGCACGTTGTTCAGGTCGTGCGCGATCCCGCCGGCCAGGGTGCCGAGGCTCTCGAGCCGCTGGGCGCGGAGCACCTGCGACTCGAGCCGCTTGCGCTCGCTCACGTCGGTGTGCAGGGCGAAGATCGACCGGGGCCGGCGCTGGTCGTCGAACACCACGCTCCACCGCACGTCCATCGGCCGGTCCAGGTCGTCGCGACCGCGCAGCACCAGCTCCCCCTCCCATTGGCCCTGCCGGAGCAGCTTGCCACGCGCCTCGGCATAGCGCGCCGGGTCGGCCCGGAGGAGCTCCCCGGCGGGATGCCCGAGCGCCTCGTGGGCCATCCACCCGTAGGTCCGCTCCGCCCCCTTGTTCCAGTACACGATGTGGTCGTCCAGGTCCTTCACCAGGATGGCCTCGTGGGCGGCGTCGAGCAGCGCCGCCTGCTGCGCCAGGCGCTCCTCGGCCTCGCGCCGGGCGGTGAGGTCGGTCATCCCGCCGATCATCCGGAGCGCGGCGCCGTCGGGGCCCCGGATGATGTGCCCGCGGTCCAGCACCCAGGCGTAGCTCCCGTCCTTCCGCCGGAAGCGGTACTCGTCCACCCAGTTCTCGGCCCCGGCGTCGATCCGCGCGTGGATCCCGTTCACCACGCGGTCGTGGTCGTCGGGGTGCACCCGGGAGGTCCACGAGACCACCGTCGGCTCGATCTCGTCACGACGGTAGCCGAAGAGGGTCTCGAACCCCTCGTTCCACCAGAGCGCCTGGGTGACCAGGTCCCAGTCCCAGATGGCGTCGTTGGTGGCCTTGGCGAGGAGCCGGAACCGCTCCTCGCTGAGCCGGAGCGCCTGCTGCGCCTCGCGCTCGCGGGTGATGTCCTCGACGACGGTGACGAAGGTGGCGTCGGCGTCCCCGAGCACCCCCGGCGCCGCCACGCTGAGGCGCACCCAGAGGGTCCGGCCGTCCCTGGTGCGGTAGCGCTTCTCGAAGGTGCGCTCCTCGTGGTCCGTGCCCGCGAGCTCCTCCATCAGCGCCCGGCTCGGCCCGACGTCGTCGGGGTGGGTGAGGTCGAGGATGGTGCGCGTCCGGAGCTCGTCGCGGTCGTACCCGATCATCCGGCAGAAGGCCTCGTTGGCCTCGAGGATGTGCCCGTCGGCGGTGGTGATCACGATCCCGATGGCGGCGGCGGCGAAGGTGCGGCGGAAGCGCTCCTCGCTCTCGGCCAGCTCGCGCGCCGCGTTGTGCGCGCCGGTGACGTCCTGGAGCGCCCCCTGGAGCCCGATGATGCGGCCGTCCGCGTCGCGTACCGGCTCGCCGATGGTGCGCACCCAGATCTGCCGGCCGCGCGCGGTGACCGCCTCCAGCTCGGCGTCATAGGGCACCCCCTCACGGACGCAGGTGTCGTAGAGCTGGCGCATCCGCTCGCGCGAGCCGGGGGCGTAGAAGGAGAGCGCTCCCGCCAGGTCGGGGGTCTCCCCCGGGGCGAGGTCGAAGATGGCCGAGACCTCCTCCGACCAGCGTCGCGCGCCGGTGCGGAGGTCCACCGTGAACCAGCCGAGCCGGGTCAGGGTGGTGGCCACCCGCTGGAGGGTGAGGGCGCGTTCCCGTTCGGCCGCCGCCTCGCGGCGGGCGGTGATGTCCTGGCAGGTGCCCACCGCCAGGGCGGGGCGACCATCGGCGCCCGCCAGGGTGCGCCAGCGCTCCTCCACCCACTTCACCGTCCCGTCCGCCAGGACGATCCGGTGCTCGATCGAATGCAGGGCGCGGTCGGCGAAGCTCCTGCGGAAGGCCGCATCCACCGCCGCCTGGTCGTCGGGGTGGACGTGGCGGAGGAAGGTGTCGTGCTGGGGCCGGAAGGTCTCGGGGTCGAGGCCGAAGATGCGGAAGGTCTCTTCCGACCAGGTGACCCGGAGCGTCACCAGGTCGGTCTCCCAGCTCCCCACCTGCGTCACCCGCTGCGCCTCGACCAGTCGCGCCCGCTCGGACGCGAGCTGGGCCGCCAGCTCGCGCTGGGGAGTGATGTCCATCGCCAGCACCAGCGCCGCGTCCCGGCCCTCGTAGGTGACCTGGTGCGAACTGATGGCGACGGTGAGCGGCTTCCCGTCCTTGGTGAGGTGGGTCCAGATCCCCGAATAGCGGGTCCCGTCGGCGGTCTGGTCCACGGCAAGGCGAAGCTGGTCCAGGTCCTCGGGAGGACGGATCTCGGCGATCGTCATCCGGAGGAACTGGGCCCTGCTGTAGCCGTACACCTGCACTGCGGTGTCGTTGACCGCGAGGAACCGGAGGGTGGCCCGGTCGTACACCCACATCGGGTGGGGATTGGCGTCGAACAGGAGCGCCGTGCGCTCCTCGAGCTCCCGGAGACGCGCGGCGGCGCCCCCTCGAGGCCTGGCCTGCTTGGCCGACTTCGCGGTGCCCTTGGACTTCGTGCCCTTCCGTGGGGTCATCGTCGTCCTTGCGGGCCGGCGGAGGCTCGGGGGGTAGCTTGAAGAAACCTACAGGGTCGGGGTCCCCAGTGACAACGGCAAGCTACACCCACCGGCGCACGGAGGCGCGGTAGGTCCGGTACGCCTCGCCGAAGGTGCGCTCGAGATACGCCTCCTCCCGGCGGATCACGCCGAGGTCCATCACCACCAGCACCACGGGGAGGGGGAGGAGGGGCCACCAGCTGTTGACCCAGCAGGTGACGCCCAGGGAGAGCGCGGTGAGCCCCACGTACATCGGGTTCCGGGTGAGGCGGTACGGTCCCCCGGTGACCAGCGCCGCCGAAGGACGCCACGGGTTGGGGCTGGTGTGGGCCCGGCGGAAGGCGGCGATCGCGGCGAACCCGATCATCCCGACGAGGACCAGCCCGAGCCCGAGGGGGGCGGTGAGGCGCGGGGGGAGGAACGGTGCGGGGTGAAAATGCTCGGCCGCGAGCCCCGCCAGGAGGGGGACACCGTACAGCAACGGGGGAGGGGCGGCGACCCTCGGGATGTCGCGCGGGGGCCTGGCCGGGGTATCGGTCATCGTGCAGCTCCTTGGCGGTTCAGGGGGCGGTCTCGATCCGGATGCGGGCGATGCG
>DASTRQ010000130.1:0-5828 GCA_035761145.1 Gemmatimonadales bacterium | reverse complement strand
CGGCCGGCGCCGGCGCCGCCGTCGTGGCGGGGCGCGGCCCGAGGGGCAGGGGGGCGAAGAGGGGACCGCCGCGCCGGAGGCGCTCGACCCGGTGGCGGCCGACGTCGGGGTGCTCCAGCCCCCCGCGCCCGAGCCGCGTCCCGAGCCGAAGCGCCCCGAGCCCCGGCGGCCCGAGCCCAGGAAGGAGCGCCAGCCCAAGGCGGAGCGGGCCCGGGAGCCGCGCCCCCAGGCGCCGGCCCCGCGCCAGCGTGAGGTGAGCAGCCGCCGCGCCGCGCCCGACATCTCGCAGCTCCTCAAGAAGGGGCAGACCCTCCTGGTGCAGGTCACCAAGGAGCCGATCAGCACCAAGGGGTGCCGCGTCACGGCGCAGATCTCCCTCCCCGGGCGCTTCCTCGTCTACATGCCCTACGCCTCCAAGGTGGGGGTGAGCCGCAAGATCGAGAGCCGCGAGGAGCGCGCCAAGCTGCGCGAGCTGGTGGGCAGGCACCTGCCCAAGGATTCCGGCGGGATGATCGTCCGCACCGTGGCCGAGGGGACCACCGAGGAGCACTTCAAGCGCGAGGTCGAGTCGCTCCTCCACCTCTGGAAGAAGATCAACAAGAAGACCCGCTTCGTGCGCGCCCCGGCGCTGGTGCAGCGCGAGACGAGCCTGACCCGCGGCATCATCCGCGACCTCTTCAGCGCCAAGGTGGACGCGCTCTGGTGCGACTCCAAGGAGCTCTTCCACGAGATCGGGCAGTACCTGGAGCAGGTGGACCCCGAGCTGATGACGCGCGCCCGGCTCTACCAGGAGCCGCAGCCGCTGTTCGAGAAGTTCGACATCGAGCGCGAGATCCGCGACCTCTTCAAGTCGCGCTGCGACCTCCCCAACGGGGGCTCCATCGTCATCCAGCCCACCGAGGCGCTGGTCTCCATCGACGTCAACACCGGGCGCTACACCGGCAAGAAGGACCCCGAGAAGACCATCCTGCGCACCAACCTCGAGGCCGCGCGCGAGATCGCCCGGCAGATCCGCCTGCGCGACATCGGCGGCATCATCGTGTGCGACTTCATCGACATGGAGTCGCGCGGCAACCGCGACAAGGTGCTTCAGGAACTCCGGACCCACCTGGGCCGCGACCGGGCCCGCACCAAGGCGTACGCCGTCTCCGAGCTGGGCCTCGTGGAGATGACCCGCCAGCGGGTGCGCCCCTCGCTCTGGCACTCGATGACCACCGACTGCCCCAGCTGCACCGGCACCGGGCGCGTCTTCCGCCCCGAGGTGGTGGCCCGCCGGCTCGAGCGCTCCCTCAAGCGGGTGGGGTACGAGCACCGCGAACGCCAGCTGGCCATCCGGCTCCACCCCGAGGTGGCGCTCTACCTCCTCGAGGAGGAGCCCAAGCTCGTCCAGGCCCTGGGACGCCAGATCAACGTGGACCTCGAGCTCCGCGACGACCCGATGATGCGGCTCGACGAATTCCGCCTCATGAGCCGGCCCGCCGGCCGGGACGTGACGGAGCAGTACGCGGTGGCCTGACGGCGCCCCTGTTCCCCCCTGTCTTGACCTAAGTACCCACCCTGACTAGGTTTCCGGGCTCGATAGACCACGCATTTCGACAGGTCAGGACACCATGTACGCGATCTTCCGCGCGCTCGGCAAGCAGTTCCGGGCCGAAAAGGGCAAGACCCTCCGCCTCCCGCTGATGGACAAGCAGCCGGGCGAGAAGGTCGTCTTCGATGAGGTCCTGCTGGCCTCCGACGGCACCACGATCAAGGCCGGCGCGCCCACCGTCAAGGGCGCCAAGGTCGAGGCCGAGGTGCTCGGGATGGCCAAGGGCGAGAAGCTCTACATCTTCAAGTTCAAGCGCCGCAAGAACTACCGGCGCAAGACCGGCCACCGCCAGAAGTACACCGAGGTCCGGGTCACCGGCCTCACGCTCGGCTGAGGGGGACACCATGGCTCACAAGAAGGGCGTCGGCTCCAGCCGCAACGGCCGCGATTCGAACCCGCAGTACCTCGGCGTCAAGCGCTTCGGGGGCGAGGCGGTCACCGCCGGCTCGATCATCGTCCGCCAGCGCGGCACCAAGTTCCACCCCGGCAAGAACGTCAAGCGCGCCAGCGACGACTCGCTCTTCGCGATGGTCGACGGCGTGGTGAAGTTCGAGCACAAGGACAAGAAGCGCCAGCAGGTCTCGGTCTACCCGGCCTCGGCCAACTAAGACCGCCGGCCGCCGGCCACCAGAGGGGCGTCACTCGACGCCCCTTTTGCTTGCCCCTACTCCGGCGGTGCATCTTGAAACCGCACCCCGATCCCCCCGTAAGTTGGCTGATGGCTGATGGCTGATGGCTGATGGCTGATGGCTGATGGCTGATGGCTGATGGCTGATGGCCCCCAAGGAGCCCACATGACGACGCTCTTCGATCGCCTCGACACCGCCGCCCAGCAGCTGGGGAAGAAGGTCCAGGCCGCGGCGGAGACCCTTCGGATCCAGTCCGAGCTCTTCCGCCTTCAGGGCCGGCGGCGCACCGCCCTCGAGGAGCTGGGGCGCCTGGCGCACACCGAGGCGCGGCAGGGGAGCGCCGACGCCGCCGCCAAGGAAGTCCTCCTGGCCAAGGTGGATGAGCTCGACGCCCAGGTGGCCAAGCTCGAAGCGGAGCTCGGCGCGGCCAAGGGGGAGGTCGTCGCGGTGCACGAGCGCTAGGCCGGCGCCGCGACGGGGAACGGGGGTGGCGGACATCGTCCGTCACCCCCGTTCGTCGTGCGGGCGGCCGCCGCTACTGCGGCGGCAGCGTGCGATAGCGGTCGCGCAGGGCGGTCTGCCGGCTGGTAAGGGGCACCTCGACCCCGCCGACGAAGACGTGCTCCGCCTGGCTGGCGAAGTCGAGCGGGTCGCCGGACCAGACCACCACGTCGGCGACCTTCCCGGCGTCGAGCGAACCCATCCGGTCGGCCACGCCGAAGGCCTGGGCCGGCGCCAGCGTCACCGCGCGGAGGGCGTCGTCCCAGCTGAGCCCCTCGCGCACGGCGTTGCCCGCGCTCCAGCGCAGGTCGCGGTCGCGGCCGTCGTCGTTCTGCGCCACGACCACGTTCACCCCCGCGCGGCGCAGGAGCGCCACGTTGTCGAGCCGGGCGTTGAGGGCGTCCCAGCGCGGCACGTCCCGGAGGTTCTGGACCAGCACCGGCACCCCCGCCTGCGCCAGCTCCGGCGCGACCATCCAGCCCTCGGCCCCGCCGGCCAGGATCAGCCGGAGGCGGAACTCCCGCGCGATGCGGAGCGCGTCCTCGATGTCGCGCCGCTTGTCGGCCACCGCGACCACCGGGAGCCTCCCCTGGAGCACGGGGAGCAGCGCGTCGAGGTCGGCCGGGCTGGCGGCCAGCGGGCGCAGGGCGTTGCGCCCGTACTCGGCGCGCCGCCGGTCGTACTCCTGCGCGTCGGCGAAGAGCTCGCGCAGCTTGGCGAGCGCGCCCGCCGTGGTGCCGCCGCCGGCGTCCCGCCCCTCGCCGCCGAAGTTGATGACCATCGCGGCGGGGGAGACGCGCACCAGGTCCTCCATCCGCTCGCCGCGGAGCCCGATGAGCACCCCCTGGCCGGCGATGAGGCCGTCACCCGGGGCCACGAAGGCGGCGGTGACCCCCTGCATCCGCGCCACCGCGATCGGCGTGGCGAAGGGATCGAGCCCCTCGGCCACGTTGAAGCTGGGGTCGATCTCGCCCGCCTCGCGCGTCTCGCGGGTCTGGCCGATGGAGCCCACCTCGACCAGGCCAAGCGTGGTGCCGGCGTGGATGAGGCCGGGGGTCACCCACTTGCCGGTGGCGTCGATGACCTGCGCGCCCGCCGGCACCGCGAGCCCCGCGCCCACCTGGGCCACCTTGCCGTCCCGGATGATCACCGTGCCGTGCTCGATCTTGGGCCCGCTCACGGGATACACGGTGCCCCCCGTGATGGCGATGGTCTGCGCGGCCAGCGGGCCGGCCAGCGCCGCCACCAGCCCGGTCGTCAGCGCGAGCCGTCGTCCGCCCGCGCGCCTGTGCGCCTGAAGGAGCCTCATTCGCCCACCCCCGGGCCGCCGTAGCCCAGATTGAAGTCCGTGCGCCACTGGTGGGCCGGGTCGTTCCGGTCGAACGCGAGCCAGCCGTCGTTCCACACCATCAGCGCCTTGCTGTACACCGAGAACGGGTCGCCCGACCAGAGCACCACGTCGGCCGCCTTGCCCGCCTCGAGGGTGCCGGTCACGCTGTCGATCCCGAGGATCCACGCCGGGTTGGCGGTGATCCAGCGGATCGCCTGCTCCCGGGTCACCGGGATGCCGGCCTGGTCGCCCGCCTGCATCGCGGCCCCCGCGGCCTGGTTGAGCCGCTGGATGCCGTCCTCGCTGTCCGAGTGGATGGCCACCCGGGCCCCGGCCCGCTGCACCAGCGCGGCGTTCTCCGGGATCCCGTCGTTGCTCTCCATCTTGAAGCCCCACCAGTCGTACCAGATGGAGACCGCCACGCTGTCGCGCGCCAGCAGGTCGGCCACCTTGTACGCCTCCACCGCGTGGTGGAACGAGCGGATGTGGAACCCGAACTCGCGCGCCAGGTCCATCATCTGCGCCATCTCGTCCGCGCGGTAGCAGTGGTTCTGCACGAAGATGCGCCCCCGCAGCACCTCGGCCAGCGACTCGTCACGGAGGTTCCGCGCCGGCGGGTCGCCGTTGGGGTGTGCCCGCCACGCGTCCCACTGCCGGCGGTAGCGCTCGGCGCCGAGGTACGCGGTACGGTACCCCGCCATGTTCCCCATCCGGGTGCTGGGCCCGCGGTTCTGGTACACCCGCTTGGGGTTCTCGCCGCACGCCATCTTGAGGCCGTAGGGCGCGCCCGGGAACTTCATCTCCTGCACGGTGCGCCCCGGCACCAGGCGGAGCACCGCCGAGCGCCCGCCGATCAGGTTGGCGGACCCGGGGAGCACCTGGATCACGGTGACGCCCCCCGCCACCGCGAGCGGCATCTGCGGGTCCTGCGGCCAGATGGAGTGCTCGGCCCAGACCTCGGCCGTCACCGGGTTGGTGGCCTCGTTGCCGTCGTCCTCGGCGAAGGTGCCGGGCGCGGCGTATACGCCGAGGTGGCTGTGGGTGTCGATGAGACCGGGCGTCACCCACTTGCCGGTCCCGTCGATCACCTGCGCCCCCGCGGGCGGGGTCAGGTCGTTCCCCACGCCCACGATCTTCCCGTCCTGGAAGAGCACGTTGGTCCCGTGGAGCTCCGGGCCCGCCGCGGTCAGCACGTTGGCGTTCCGGATGAACACCGGCGGGTTGGGGCGCCGATGGTACGTCGAGGGGTACTGCGGCCGGTCCACGCTCCAGCCGGCGGTGGCGCTGTCGCGCGCCTGGGCCGGGGCGGGGCCGGATGCGGGCCCCGTGGTGGCCGCGCAGCCGAGCAGCAGGGCCAGGCCGGCCGCGGCGCTCGCGCGTCGGGGGATCATCATGCGGCAACGACTCCTGAAGGGAGGAAAAGGGACTGCGGTCAATCGACCAGCACGAACTCCAGGGCGCTCCCCACCAGCTCGATCCGTACCAGCCGGTGCGGGGCCGCCTGGGTCACGTAGAACCGGACGGGGGCCTGGCCTCCGCCCAGCTCGGCCTGCCAGGTCGCCACCGGCCCGGAGGGGAGCGCCACACTGGCGCCGCCGAGCACGGTCAGGGTCATCTGGCGCACGGCGCGCTCACCGGAGACGTAGACCGGGAAGCTCCACGAGGCGTTCGCCGTCCAGGGGAGGGCGGGGAGGAAGAGGGCGATGGCGTTGTCGTCGATCGTCCCCGGGGGGAGGGTGGTGTCGGCGGGGAGCGCCACCGGCCCCTCCTGCGTCGG
>DASTRQ010000129.1:0-15264 GCA_035761145.1 Gemmatimonadales bacterium | reverse complement strand
CTTCTCGAGCGCCTTCTTGACCTTGTCGGGGTTGGGCGTCGCGAGGTGCCCGCCGAGCGCGAAGAGGTCGCGCTGGATGGACTCGAGCAGGTCGTCGCAGAAATGCACCGGTTGGGTGGCACGGACCACGCCGATGGCGCTGTTGAGCTCGTCCACGGCGCCGTACGCCTCGACGCGCACGTGGTCCTTGGGGACCCGCCCGCCGCCGAAGAGGCCGGTCTGCCCGGTGTCGCCGGTCTTGGTGTAGATCTTCATGGGTGGAAGGTAAGCGGTGCTGGCGCGGTCAGGTCCGCAGGTGGTCGGGCCGCCAGTTGGTGATGAGCGCCAGGATGGCGGCCTTGTCGGTGATCCCCTCGTTCAGCACGCGCTCGGCCAGGGCGGGAAGCTCGTCGTCGCTCGCGAAGCGGAGCGCCACGAGCTGGCGGGGGGTGAACTCACCGAGCCGCGGCCGGAACTCCGGCGGGAGGAGCCGCCCGAGCCGCATCCGCTCCTCGAGCCGGATGACGCGGTCCTGCACCCGGTTCGGGAAGTGCCGGAGGTACCAGAACATCAGCCCGAATGCCACCGCCATCACCACCTGCCACGCGTTGCCGAAGCTCGGTGCCCGGACGAGCCAGACGATCCGCAGGATGAGGTTCACGAACAGGATGCCGGCCAGGACATAGTGATACCCCGGCACGTAGCGGCGGAAATTCTCTCTTGACTGGATCCTGTCGCTCATAAGACGCTCCCTGTTCTAGATCCCTCCGGTCTCGCCGTCTCGCCGCCTACCCCACGCAGGCCCCGCCTACCTCGACCGCGCCCACCACGCCGTTGGTGCGCGCCTCGATGGCGCCCCACAGCACGCTGCCGTCGTCCACGCCCACCTGTTCGAGCCACAGGTAGTCGCGGTCCATCCCGAAGCCCCCGACCGCATCGAGCCGGCGCCAGTAGACGGGGACGAAGGCGTCGTCGTACGGGCGCAGCTGGCCGCGGCGGAGCTCGAGCACCGTGGGCGCGAAGACCGACTGGCGCCAGGCGCCGAGGGAATCCCAGACCATCACGGTGGCGGCGAGGAGGGTCTCGCCGGAGGCGGCCTGGCGCCGCGCGCGCAGCGCCACGGCGTAGCGCACCCGTCCCTGGCCGGCCCAGACGGGGATCACCTCGGCCGCGTCGATGTCCTCGAGCGGGTCGAGGGTGGGGGCGCCGAGGGGGGTGAGCGGGAGCGCCGCGCGGCGCAGGCGGAGGGCGAGCACCGAGTCCATGTCGGCCGCGGTGCGCTCGAGCAGCGCGTGCGTGAGCCCGGGGCCGGGCTCCGGCGGCGGGTCGCGCCAGTCGCGCGCGTCGGCCGGGGTGTCGTCGCGCAGGCTCCCGACGATCGGGCCGCGGAGCGAGGGAGCCCGCGAGCCGACGAGCGGCCCGGAGAGGAGGAGGTCGGCCTGTGCGCCGCGCCAGCCGCAGCGGCTCCCGCGCAGCTCGATGGAGGCGAGCGAGACGTTGCTGTGGCCGTAGGCGGAGGCCACCCGCGCCTGGGCGACGCGCACGGCGGCGCCGCCGGTGAGGCTCCGGCCGGTGGGGATCATCACCGCGCCGCGGCGGGCGAGCGCGCCCCAGAGGTCGGGCTCGCGGGCCAGGTCGGGCCTGACCCGGGCGAGCGCCGCGATGAGGGCGGTGTCGCTCGAGAGGAGGTGCACGGCGGCGTTGGTGCCGCTCCCGATGTAGCTGCCCACCAGCACCCCGGCGCTGTCGATGCGCGCGTCGCTCGTGACCTCGAGGGCGCGGAGCGGGTAGGGCGGGCGTTCGGTGGTCAGGTATTCCCACGCGGCGCCGACGGCGGAGCAGGCGGTGAGCGCGGCGACGGCGAGGGTCGGGACCAGGGAGCGGGTGCGCATGGGCACAATGTGCGCGGCCCGCGGCGAGGGGGCTAGGGGCGGCTATATTCGGGACCGCAGCGGCTATCAGCCATCAGCCATCAGCCATCAGCCATCGGCCATCGGCCATCAGCTATCGGCCATCAGCTATCGGCCATCGGTCAACAGCCAACACCGCACCACGTGAACACGACGACCGACATCACGATCATCGGCGGGGGCCCCACCGGGCTCTTCGCGGCGTTCTATGCCGGGATGCGCGGCGCGTCCTGCCGCATCATCGACGCGCTGCCGGCGCTGGGCGGCCAGCTGATGGCGCTCTACCCGGAGAAGTACATCTACGACGTGGCGGGGTTCCCGCGCGTGCTCGCCAAGGACCTCGTGGCGGGGCTCACCGAGCAGGCGCTGCAGTTCAAGCCTGAGGTGGTGCTGGGCGAGGCGGTGACCGGCCTGACCCGCGAGGTGGTCGAGGGCCAGGAGGTCTTCGTCCTCGCCTCCGACGCCGGGCGCTACCCCACCCGCACGATCATCATCGCCGCGGGGATCGGCGCCTTCGAGCCCCGCAAGCTCCCGCTGGAGAGCGCGGTGGCGTGGGAAGGGAAGGGGCTCCACTACAACGTGGTGGACCCGAAGGCGTTCGCCGGGAAGCGCGTCCTGCTGGTGGGCGGCGGCGACTCGGCCTTCGACTGGGCGCTCGGTCTCCAGGGCGTCGCCGCGAGCGTGCACCTCATCCACCGCCGCGACGGCTTCCGGGCGCACCAGGCCACCATCGACCAGGTGATGGCGCTGGCCGGCCAGGGGAAGTGCCTGGTGGAGACCTTCGTCGAGGTGAAGGGCATCGAGGGCGGGGCCTCCATCGAACGGGTCGTGCTGGAGCACGCCAAGACGCAGGAACGCCGCACGCTCGAGGTGGACGCCATCGTCCCCCTGCTGGGTTTCGTGAGCGACCTGGGCGCCATCAACGCCTGGGGGCTCGACCAGCAGAAGGAGGACATCGTCGTCAACCAGACGATGGAGACCAACGTCCCCGGCATCTACGCCGCGGGGGACGTCTGCACCTACCCCGGCAAGCTCAAGCTCATCGCCACCGGGGTCGGCGAGGCGGCCATCGCCGTCAACAACGCGGTGCACCGCGTGGACCCGAAGCGGAAGGTCAACCCGGGACACTCCTCCGACCTCAAGATCTTCGAGAAGTAGCGACCGATGACCTTCACGCGCGCGATCGAGACCCTCGTGGTCGAGGACGAGCTGGCGGTGCAGAAGCTCGTGGACGTGCTGCTCCGCGCCGGCCGGCCGGGGGAGTTCCTCGTCCAGCGCGCCGGGTCGCTCGCCGCCGCCGAGCGCGCGGTGCAGGGGCTCGCCCCCGACCTCATCGTGCTGGATCTGGAGCTCCCCGACGCCCGGGGGCTCGAGGCCCTCAAGGCGCTGCTCCGGCTCGCCCCCGGCGCCGCGATCGTCGTCCTCACCGCCACCGACGACGAGGCGCTCGCGCTCGAGGCCATCCGGCTCGGCGCGGAGGACTGGCTGCACAAGGACGCCGACCTCGCCCGCGCCCTCCCCCGCGCGGTGCAGTTCGCGGTGGCCCGGAAGCGCACGAGGCGGCGAAAGGACTAGCCCCCGCCGCCTCGCGCGCCCGCGCGCCCGCTCCCTCCTACTTCCCCATCTCCACCACCAGGCTGTCGATCGCCGCCAGGACGTCGCGGCCCCGCTGCGCGTGGTGATTGGCCTGGATGGAGAAGGTCCAGGTGCGGCCGTCGGGGCGGTCGATGTAGCCGCTCAGGGTGTTGACGCGCGAGATGCTCCCCGTCTTGGCGCGCACGCGCCCCTCGAGCCGGGTGCCGCGGAAGCGGTTCCGGAGCGACCCGGGCTGGCCGGCGTGGGGGAGGGCGTCGTTGAACGTGGCGAAGCGGGGGTGACGCGCGATGTAGCGCAGCACCTGGGCGAACGCGCGCGGCGTGACGAGGTCCGCGGCCGCGAGGCCCGAGCCGTCCATCACCGCGAAGGCGGCGCTGTCCACCCCCACCGAGTCGATGAGGAAGCGCCGTTCCACCTCGAGCCCCTTCTGCCAGCTCCCCACGCCGCCGAACTGGCGGCCCACCTGCTTGAGCAGCATCTCCGCGAACCAGTTCTGGCTGGTGTTGAGGATGGGGAAGACCCAGTCCTTGAGGGGCCGGCTCTCCACCTCCGCGAGCGCCTGGCAGCAGCCGCGCACCTCGCGGTAGGCCATCGAGTCCACGGTGGCGCGCGTGGTGCCCAGGACGCTGATCCCCGCCGCGGCGAGCGCCTGGCGGAAGGCGCGCGCGGTGTACAGCGCGGGGTCGGGGAGGGCGAAGTATTCGGTGCCCCCCCGGCTCCCCGCCCCCACGCGCCCCTCGGCCCAGAGCGCGAGGGTGCCCGGCGTGCGGAAGAAGTCGATGGCGTCGCCGCTGTCGGCGGGGGCGGTGGTGGTGCGGTTCTCGAGCGTCACGTCGCCCAGGTCGGGGGTGAAGCTCACCGCGGCCGGCGCGCCCACCTCGGCGCCGGGGCCCCAGTGGATGTCGATGCTGTTGTCGTTGAACCCGAGCCCCGACACCGGCGCGGCGTACCACCAGTTGAGGTCGTACCCCTCCCACGCCGGGTGCACCGTGGTGGGCTCGAAGTAGGAGCCGTCGCCCACCAGGTCCCCCCGCACCACGCGCACGCCGCGCGCGCGCAGCTGGGCGGCCAGCTCGGCGAGCTTGGCGAAGGGGTCGCGGTCGCAGGCGCCGGGCGCGGTGGTGTCCACGCCGTAGCAGCGCGGGCTGAAGGTCGGGTCGCCGCGGCCGTACAGCACCAGGTCGCCGGTCAGCACGCCGTCGGTGAGGGGGCCGGTGCCGTACACCGACGTCTTCACCGTGAAGTCGGGGGCCAGCAGCGCCGAGGCCGTGGCGGTGACCAGGATCTTGGTGTTGCTCGCCGGCACGAAGAGCCGGTCGGCGTTGAGGCCGTATACCTGCCGGCCGCGCTCGTCGAGGACCACGATGCCCCAGAGGGTCCGGTCCCAGGGCGCGGCGGCGAGCCGGCGGTCCAGGCGGCGCTGGAGGGACTGGGCGGGGAGGCGGACCGGCGCGGCGGCGGCCAGGACGATCCCCAGGAGCGCGAGCCCGGGGGCGAGCCACCTCGCTCCCCGCCTGTCCGCCCGCTTATTCGAACGCCACCCGCGGATCAGCCTTTGCATACGCCAGGTCCGTGAAGAGGTTCACCAGCACGAAGACCACGCTCAGGAACAGGATGCTCCCCTGGATGGCGGGGAGGTCGCGCTTGCTGATGGCGTCGAGCACGTAGCGCCCCACGCCGGGCCACGCGAAGATCGTCTCGGTGAGGATTGAGCCGGTGAGGTAGCTCCCGAAGTCGAGCCCCAGCACCGTGATCACCGGGAGCAGCGCGTTGCGGAGCCCGTGGCGCAGCACCACCGGCGCCTCGCGCAGCCCCTTGGCGCGCGCGGTGCGGATGTAGTCGCTCTGCAGCGCCTCCTGCAGCGCGGCGCGCGTCATCCGCGCCAGCACCGCCACCGAGCGCATCCCGAGGGTCAGGGCGGGAAGGATGAGGTACACGAGCCCGCGGCTGCCCGAGGGCGGGAGCCACCGCAGCTGCACCGCGAAGACGAGGATGAGCAGGAGCCCCACCCAGTACACCGGGAACGACACGCCGAGGTACGCCCCGATGGTGAGGACGCGGTCGTACCAGGTGCCGGGGCGCCACGCGCCGAGCACCCCCACGGCGATCCCCGACACCGCCGCGAAGCACATCGCCGCCAGCGCCAGCCGGAGCGTGGCCGGGAAGCGCTCGGCCAGGTCGCGGGCGATGGGGCGGCGGGTGATGTAGGAGGTGCCGAGGTCGCCGCGCAGCAGCCCGGCGGTGTAGCTCACGAAGCGGCGGGGCAGCGGCTCGTCGAGGTGGAGCTGCGTCCGGAGCCGCTGGATCGTGGCGCTGTCGGCGCGCTCCCCCACCATCGCCTGCACCGGGTCGCCCGGCGCCACGTGCAGCAGCAGGAACGCCACCACCAGCACGCCCAGGAGCGTGGGGACGAGCAGCAGGGCGCGACGGAGGAGGAGTCGGGTCATCGGGGGGACCGGAAACGTACGCCGGTCCAGTGCTGGCCGTTGAAGATCGCGGGGATGCGCCACCCCTCGATGTCGGGCGACTCCGCCCAGAGGTCCACCGGCGCCCAGAGGAACACCCACGGCGCGAGGTCGTGCACGCGCGCGTCGGCGAGCCGCGCCAGGCGCGCCTGCTCCGCCGTGTCGGTCGAGGCGCGCATCCGGGTGATCACCGAGTCGAGCCCCGCGTCGCTCAGGAAGGCGCGGTTGCCGCCGGGCCCGCGGTTGGCCGAGTGGAAGAGGGGATAGAGGAACCCCTCGGCGTCGGGGTAGTCGGCGTACCAGTCGGTGAGGAAGAGGTCGGCGTCCCCCTTGGTGCTCGCCGCGCGCGCGGTCGAGGCGTCGCGCTCGAGGATGGTGACGCGGATCCCCGCCTCGGCGAAGCTCTGCTGCAGCGCCTGCGCCAGGCGGGCGTACTCGCTGCGGTTGGTGCGGTAGAGCTCGAGGTCCACCCCGCCGGGATACCCCGCCTCGGCGAGGAGCGCCCTGGCCCGGGCCGGGTCGAAGGGGTAGGGGCGGAGGGTGCTGTCGTACCCCGGGAGCCCGGGCGGGAGGCTCCCGCCGGTGCGCACGCCGCGGTCCCCCATCACGGTGCGCAGGATCACGTCGCCGTCGGTGGCGTAGTTGAGCGCCTGCCGCACCCGCACGTCGCGGAGCGGGCCGCGGGTGGTGTTGATGGCGACGTACAGCTGGCGGATGGCGGGGCGCCGCTGCAGTTCGTCGGGGTGCGCCTGCTCCCAGCGCGCCGACTCGGAGAACGGCACCTCGGCGATGTGGAGCAGCCCCGCCTCGTATTCGGCCGCCACCGTGAGCGCCTCGGGGATGATCCGCACCCGGAGCGAGTCGGCCTCGGCGGCGGGCGTGTCCCAGTAGTCGGGGTTCCGCGCCACGCGGAGCTCGGTGCCGTGGTCCCACGCCGCGAAGCGCCACGGCCCGGTGCCCACCGGGTGCTCGGCGAAGCCGTCCGGCAGGGGCCAGGGGGCCACCGCCGCCACCGGCATCGCCAGGAGCTTCGGGAAGACGCTGAGCGGCGCGTCGAGGCGCACCTCGAGCGTCGAGTCGTCGAGCACGCGGAGGCCGCGGATGTCCCGCGCGGTGCCGGCGGCGTAGTCGCGCGCGCCGGCGATGGGGAGGAGGGGCCACGCCCGCCCGCCGGGGCCCGTCGGGTCGAGCGCCCGCCGCCACGACCCCGCCACATCCCCCGCGTCGAGCGCGCTCCCGTCGTGGAAGCGCACGCCGCCCCGCAGGTGGAAGGTGTACGTCGTCCCGCGGCGGTCCACCTCCCAGCTCCGCGCCAGCGCGGGGCGCACCCGGCCGTCCACGTCGAAATCGGTGAGCCCGTTGTAGAGCATCGCCACCATCTCCCCCGAAGGGACGTCGGTGGAGAGCGCCGGATCGAGGGAACGGGGCTCGTTGCTCAGGTAGTACTGCAGCGTGGTGCGCTGCGGCGGCGCCGAGCAGGCGACGAGGACCAGCAGGGGGAGGAATGAGGCGATGCGCAATGAACGGCCCAGGGCAGGGGATGAACTGACTATATTTTTGACAGTCCCGCTCGTAAGTTCAATAAGCTTCGCCGTTTGTCCGCTTTCCGTCAATTCATCCGGAGGCTCGTGTTCGCGGCTCCCCCCTGTCCGCGGTGGTCCTCGGTCCTCCTCCTCGCCGGGTGTGTGGCGCTGGGGGCGGGGCGGGGGGTCGCGCAGGGAACGGACGGCCTCGAACCGGGGCCGGTGATCCGCGGGCTCGACTTCACGGGGAACGACGCGTATCCCGCGGAGATCCTCGAGACGGTCATCGCCACGACCAACTCGAGCTGGTTCGCGCGCGCGTGGGGGATCCGCGCGCTGGGGCTGGGCGAGAAGCGGCGGCTGGACGAGCTCGAGTTCCGGCGCGACGTGCTGCGGCTCACGGCGTACTACCGTGAAGGGGGCTACCTCGAGGTCCAGGTGGACACCACCGTGCGCCGGGCGCCCGACGGCGTGCGGATCACCTTCGCGATCCGCGAGGGGCGGCCCGTGCGGGTGGACACCTTCACGGTGACCGGGCTCGCGGGCCGCCCGCGTCCGCTCCGCGCGGGGGTGGTCGAGGACCTGCCGCTGACGGTGGGGGATCCCTTCGACCGCCGCGCGATGCTCGCCGCGAGCGACAGCATCGCGGCCCGGCTCCGCAACGCGGGGCGGCCGTCGGTGGAGGTCTACCGCAGCTACGAGGTGGACCGGGCCCGCCGGCGCGCGCGGGTGCGCTTCGAGGTGGACACCGGCGCCGCCGCGGTGGTGGGGCCGGTGCGGATCTCGGGCACCGACGAGGTGGACAGCGCGCTCGTGCGGCGCCTCCTCGCCACGCACCCGGGGGAGCGGTTCGAGGAGGGGGACCTCTACGAGAGCCAGCGGATCCTCTACCGCACGGAGCTCTTCCGCTTCGCCTCGGTGGAGGTGGACACCACGCGGTTCGCCCCCGGCGACACGGTGGTGCCGCTCGCGGTGCACGTGCGCGAGGCCCCGTTCCGCCGGGTCCGCGCCGCCGTGGGCTACGGCACCAACGACTGCCTGCGCGGCGGCGCGGCGTGGACGGCGCGCAACTGGCTCGGCGGCGGCCGGGTGCTCGAGCTCTCGGCGCGCGCCAGCAAGGTGGGCGTGGGCGACCCGACCGACTGGGGGCTGGAGCGTTCGCTCTGCCGGGAGCTCAAGAACGACCCCATCGGCTCCGAGCTCCTCAACTACAGCAACTCGCTGAGCCTGAGGCACCCCGGCTTCCTCTCGTCGGCCAACACCCAGACCACCGCGCTCTTCGCGGAGCGGCGCTCGGAATGGGACGTGTACCGGCGCGAAGAGTACGGCGGCAGCTTCTCGCTCCGCCGCGAGACCTCCCGGCGCATCCCCGTCACCGCGAGCTACCGCCTGGCGTGGGGCCAGACCACGGCCCCCTCGATCGTCTTCTGCGCCTACTTCAACGCCTGCACCGCGGGGGACATCTCGGCCCTCTCCCAGCGCCGGCGCCTGGCCACCCTCTCGGCGCTGGTGAGCATCCCGCGCGCCAACGACCCCCTCAACGCCACGCGGGGCCACAACTTCTCGTTCGAGGCGGTCTGGAGCGACCGGCTCTTCGGCTCCGACCCGCTGCAGGAATTCACCCGGCTCCAGGCCGACCTGGCGTGGTACCGTCCCCTCTCGCGCGAGGTGACGCTGAGCTGGCACGTGCGCGGCGGGCTCCTCTTCTCCCCGCGCGCGGCGTTCGACAGCACGGTGGTGGCCTTCGTGCCCCCCGACCAGCGCTTCTATGCCGGCGGCCCCAACGACGTGCGCGGCTTCGACCGCAACGAGCTGGGGCCGGTGGTCTACGTGATCCCCGACAGCATCGCGGGGCCGGGGGGCGCCATCCCCCCCGACTCCCTGCACCTGCTGCGCTCCTTCCCCTCCGGCGGCAACACGCTGGTGGTCGGCAACGTCGAGGTGCGGATCCCCTCGCCCATCTGGCCCGAGCGCTTCCGCCTGGCGCTCTTCGCCGACGCGGGGGCGCTCTGGCAGCGCGGCGAGACCGACCTGGCGCCGCCCAAGCTCTACGTGACGCCCGGCGCGGGGCTCCGCATCGCGACGCCGCTGGGCCCCGCCCGCATCGACGTGGGGTACAACCCCTATCCCCGCACGCAGGGACCGCTCTACGAGGTGAACGACGCGCGCGAGCTCACGCTCATCGCGAGCGACTTCTCGGCGCCGCGGTCGCACCGCTATTCCATCCACATCTCGGTGGGGCAGCCCTTCTGATGCGCCGCGCCACCGGACGCGTCGGCAAGGCCACGGCCATCGTGGCGCTGGGCCTGGTGGGGACCCTCACGGGCTCCGTGGGCGCGGTCTTCTTCACCCCCGCCGGCCGGGGCCTCGCGGGGCGCGCGCTCTCCGAGCGGCTCGACCGGGTGGTGCACGGCGACGTGACCGTCGGCGCCGTGGGGGGGCCGCTCTGGGGCTCGCTCGTGGTGGAACAGCTCTCCCTCCGCGACCGCGGCGGCGCCGAACTCCTCCGCGCCGACCGCGTGGCGGCGAGCTACCGCCTGCTCGACCTGCTGCGGGGGCGGATCCTCCTCCACGACGTGACCCTCGACGGCGTCGACGTCCTCCTCGAACAGCACCGCGACGGCCGCTGGAACGTCGAGGCGCTCTTCGCGGGGGGCGACTCCGCCGTGCCGGGCCCCGCCACCCCGCCCGAGATCGCGCTCGAGCGGGTGACGATCCGCGACGGGCGGCTGCGGCTCCGCACCCCCTGGTCGCCGCCCGACAGCGCGCGCACGCCGCGCGCCGCCCGCGCCGCGCTCGCGGCGGAGCGCGCGCGCCCCGGCCGCGTCATCGAGCCGGGGCCCGAGGGGTATCGCCGGCAGGTCACCTTCGCCGGCCTCGCCGGGCGCTTCCGCTCGCTCCGGCTCTCCACCCCCGACCGCGCGCCGATCCGCGCACGGGTGGACTCGCTCGCCGTGCGGGTGAGCGACCCCGGGCTCGACCTCCGCGACCTCCGCGGCACGCTCGAACTCCGCGGCGACACGCTCCACGCCACGCTGGCGCGCGCGGCGCTCCCCGCCACGGAGGCCAGCGGCGGCGGCACGGTGGGACTGGGGCACGGGGGGCCGCGGTGGGACGTGACCTTCGACGCGCCCCGCGTCGCGCTCCGCGACCTCGCCGGCATCGTCCCCGGCGTGCCCGACCTCGCGGGACGCGGCGCGCTCCGCGCCCGCACCGGCGCGGACGGCGTCACGACCTGGACCGTGACCGGGCTCGATGCCGCCGGCCGCGCGGGGCGCGTCACCGGCACGCTCGCGATCCGCACCGGCGACCCGCGGGGGCTCGGTTTCGGCCCGAGCGACCTCACCCTGGCCGGCTTCGACCCCGCCGCGCTGCGCGGCTGGCTCGATTCGATGCCGCTCGAAGGCCGCCTCGCCGGCCGGGTGCGCGCCGAAGGGCCCCTCGCCGCGCTCCGCCTCGACGCCGACGTGACCTACGCCGACGCCCGCGTGCGCGACGAGGCCCCCGCGCACCTCGTCGCCGCGGGACGCGTGGCGCTCGGCGGCGCTGCCGGCGCGGTGTTCGACACGCTGGAACTCCGCGAGAGCGACATCGGCCTCGCGACGGCGGGACGCTTCCTCCCGGTGGGGCCGCTCCGCGGGCGGGTGGCCGCCACCGGCACGCTCACCGGCCCGTGGCGCCGGCTCACCTGGCGCGGCACGCTGCTTCACCAGGACGGGGAGCGCCCGGTGAGCGCGGTGCGCGGCACCGTGCGGGTGGACACCCGCGCCGCCACCCCCGTCCTCGCCGCCGACCTGGGGCTCATCCCCGTGGTCTTCGACGGGCTGCGCGGCGCGTGGCCCGCGCTCCCCCTCACCGGCGACCTCCGGGGCACGGTGCGGCTCACCGGGCCGGTGGACCATCTCGCGCTCGCCGCGGACGTGCAGGGGGGGATCGGCCACCTCGCCGGCACCGGCACACTGACGACCGGCGCCGACGGCTGGACGCTCGACAGCCTCGTGCTCGCGTTCGACAGCCTCGACCTCCGCGCGGCGACGGGACGGGAGCTCCGCACCCAGCTCCTCGGCCGCGCGACCGGCGCCATCGCCGCCGACTCCCTGGGCCGCTACACGGGACGGCTCGCGGCCACCCTCGGCGCCGGCTGGGTGCGCGAGGTGCCGCTCGACTCCGGCGCCGTGCGCGTGGTGGTGGGCGACGAGCGGGTCCGCGTGGACACCCTCTTCGTACGGTGGCCCAACGGGCGCTTCGAGCTCGGCGGCGCCCTGGCGCGCCGCGCCCCGGCGACCGACACGCTGCGGCTGAGCGCCGAGGCCGCCGACCTCGCGCCGTTCGACTCGCTGGTGTCGGCGCTCTGGCCCGCCTCCGCCGACACGCTTCCCGGCGTCGTGCCGCTCGGCGGCCGGCTCGCCCTCACCGCGGCCCTCACCGGCGCCACCGATTCACTCGCGGTGGAGGGTGAGCTCGCCACCCAGGGGCTCGCGTGGGACCGCCTCCGTGTCCCCTCGGCGCGCGTCGCCGTGCGCTGGGGTGGGGGGGCGATGGCACCGCTCGCCGTCCTGGCCCGGGTGGATACCGCGAGCTGGGATGGCTGGGGAGGCAACGACCTCGACTTCGGGGCCGCGGGGCGGCGCGACTCGCTGCAGTGGGGCGTCACCGCGCGCCTCGGGCCCACCGACACCCTTGGCGCCGCGGGGGGATGGCGCGTGCACGGCGACACCCTGACCGTCGTGGCCGACACCTTCCGCGCCGCGCTCACCGCGCACGCGTGGCGGCTCGCCGCGCCGGCGGTGGTGCGCCGCGTGGCGGGGCAGTGGGCGGGGGACACCGTGGCGTTCGAGACCGTCGACGGCTCGGGCCAGCTGCGCCTGGCCGGCAGCGTGCCGGCGGACTCGGCCGGGGCGCTCGAGCTCTCGGGCGAGGGGATCGACCTGCGCGACCTGGCGGGGATCCTCGCGCGCGACACCCTGGGGCTCCGGGGCCGGCTCGGGATGGCGGTGCGCGTGGCCGGCACCGCGCGCCGGCCGACGATGCGGGGCACCGTCTCCCTCTCCGAGGGGGCCATGCGCGATTTCCAGGCGCCCTACGTGCAGGGGGTCTTCGACTACGCCGACCGCCTGCTGCGCGGCAACCTCCTGCTCTGGCGCACCGGGCAGCGCGCGCTCGCCATCGACGCGGCGCTCCCGGTGGACCTCGCCCTCACCCGGGTGGCCGAGCGGCGCGTGGGCGACTCGCTCCACATCCGCGCCGTGGCCGACAGCGCCGACCTCGGCATCGCCGAGGCCTTCTCGCGCAACCTGCGCCGGGTGCGCGGCATCCTTGACGCCGACGTGACCCTCGGCGGCACCTGGGGGGCCACGCGGCTCGACGGCCGGCTCCAGGTGCGCGACGGCGCCGCCTCGCTCCCCGGGCTCGGGGTGCGCTGGGAGGGCGTGTACGCGCGCGCGCGCTTCGAGGCCGACTCGGTGGTGCTCGACACCCTGAACGTGCGCGGGGGCGAGGGCACCCTGACCGGGGCGGGGAGCGTCCGCTTCGCGGCCCGCCAGCCCGCCACCATCGACCTGCGCGTGCGCGCGGAGCGCTTCCGCGCGATGGACGTGCGGAACTTCCTGACCCTGGTGGCCACCGGGCGCCTGGCGGTGAAGGGGCCGCTGTACGGCGCGGCGCTCACCGGCACCGCCCGGGCCGACCAGGGGGCGCTCTACTTCGCCGACCTCATCACCAAGCAGATCGTGGACCTCGACGATCCCGCCAACGCCGGGCTGGTGGACACCGCGCTCGTCCGCGCGGAGCGGCTGGGGCCGTCGTTCTCCAACCGCTTCCTCGACTCCCTGCGCATCGACACCCTGCGCGTCACCGTGGGCGAGGACTTCTGGCTCCGCTCGGTGGACGCCAACGTGAAGCTCTCGGGCGCCGCGGTGGTCGGGAAGCGGGCGCGGAACTACCGGCTCGACGGCACCCTTACCGCCGAACGGGGCACGTACGCGCTCAAGATCGGGATCATCACCCGCGAGTTCGAGGTGCGCCGCGGGACGGTGCGCTTCCTGGGCACGCCGGACCTCAACGCCGAGCTCGACCTCACCGCCGAGCACCGGGTCAAGACCCAGGAGGGCCCGGGCGAGATCCCCGTGCAGGCGCGCATCACCGGCACGCTGCTCGTCCCCAAGCTCACCCTCGTCAATCCCGACGACCCGACGATGGACGAGACCGAGCTGGTGTCGTATCTCATGTTCGGCCGCTCGTCGCTGGCGCTGCAGGGCACCGGCGCCGGCGGGCAGGACCAGCGCGCGGCGGTGACGGCCGGTGTGTCCTACCTGGCGGCGGCGCTCTCGAGCGAGCTCGAGCGGACCCTGGTCTCCGACCTGGGGGTGCCGGTGGACTACGTGCAGATCCGTCCCGGCGGCGCGGTGGGGAGCGGCTTCCTGACCGGCGCGGACGCCGGCCTCGCCACCGTGACCGCCGGGTGGCAGCTGGGGCGGCGCACCTTCGTCTCGCTCAACGCCGGTATCTGCACCAACATCAGCGAACTGAGCTACCGGAACTTCGGCGCCAGCCTGGAGCAGCGGCTCCATAAGGACTGGCGCGCCACGCTCAGCGTGGAGCCGGTCGTGACCTGCACCACCGGCACCGCCACCACCACGCTGGCCACCTCGAGCCCATACCAGCTGGGCCTCGACCTGCTCTGGGACCGGGAATACTGACGTGACGCGCGCCCTGATCATCACCAACCCCGCCGCCGCGCGGACCCGCCCCGAGGCGGTGGAGACCGTCGTGCGCACCCTGCGCGCGGGCGGGTGGGAGGTGACGCTCCTCGCCACCGGGGGGCCCGGCGACGCGCGGCGGCTCGCCGAGGAGGCGGTGCGCGAGCGGATGGACGTCGTGGGCGTCTTCGGCGGCGACGGCACCACGATGCAGGCCGCCGCCGCGCTGGTGGGGAGCGACACCGCCCTCGGCGTGCTCCCCGGCGGCACCGGGAACCTCCTCGCCGGGAACCTCCGCATCCCCACCGACCCGCGCCGCGCCGCCGAGACGCTCCTCGCGGGGGCGCCGCGGCCCTTCGACCTCGGCCGCATCGCGCGCCCGGACGGTGCGCACTACTTCGCCGTGGCGTGCGGCGCCGGGATCGACGCGCGCATCATGGCCGAGACGCCCTCGGCCGAGAAGCGGCAGTGGGGGATGGGGGCGTACGTGGCCACGACCCTCCGGCTCCTCCCCGAGATGCGGAGCGTCCCGTATCACATCACCGTGGACGGCGAGGAGTTCGAGATGCGCGCCTCGCTGGTGCTCGTGGCCAACTGCGCGGAGGTGATCCCGCCGCTGGTCCGCTTCCGCCGCGGCGTGGCGCCCGACGACGGCCTCCTCGACGTGGTCGCGCTCCGCGCGGACACCGTGCTCGAGAGCGTGCGCGCGCTCTGGGAGTTCATCCTCGAGACCGACCGGCGGGGCCGGCCGGGGGCGCTGGTGGGGCACGCGCGCGGTCGCGTGGTGACCGTGGCGCCCCAGCCGGCGCAGCCCGCCCAGCTCGACGGCGACCTCTTCGGGACGACGCCCCTCACCGCCGAGGTGGTGCCCGGTGCCATCCGGGTGGTGGCCCCGCGGAGGCGCCCGTGACGCTCCCGCTGGTGCCCGGCGTCCTCCCGGCGGAGGTGGTGGCGGCGCTCGCCCAGGCGGCGGCGCTCCGCCTCCCGCCGGAGGTGGTGTACGACCTCGTCCGCCGCCAGGTGGAACGGATGGTCGAGACCGACGCGTTCTACCTGGCGCTCTGGGAGCCGCGCACCGAGCGCATCCACTTCG
>DASTRQ010000128.1:0-4075 GCA_035761145.1 Gemmatimonadales bacterium | reverse complement strand
GGCGGGGTTGTTGCGGGCGGCGAAGACCTCGTCCCCCACGATGGCATACCGCCCGGTGCGCCAGGCGGTGTGGGTGCCGCGGATGAACCCCGGCCCCCCCGCCGCCTCGACGTCACGGTAGAGCGCCTCGAGGTCGTACTTCACCTGGGTCACCAGGCGGGGATCCTCGGGGCTCCCCCCCTTGATGCCGTTCCCCACGTCGAGCACCACGAGCCCGTCGTTCCAGTAGCTCAGGTAGGCCAGCCCGTCCTCGACGGCGATGTCGTGCAGCATCCGGCCCGCGCTCGTGCGCGGCGTCTCCCAGCGCGCCACCTGGCGGGGGGCGTGCGGGTCGCGGATGTCGATGACGCGCATCGAGCCGGTGGCGTCGTCGGTGAGGTACACGTGCCCCCGGTACACGAAGGTGCTGTGCACCCCGCCGCTCACGGTCTCGCTGAACTCGCTCACCACGCGGGGGTGCGCGGGGTCCTCGGCGCTGAAGATCACGATGCCGTTGATGCGGCGCGACGACCCCTCGCGGGTGAAGACGCCGAACTTCCCGTCCTCGGTGGTCATAACGTCGTTCACCGCGCGGGCGTCGGTCACCATCGAGTCGGTGATCACCGGGTGCGCGGGGTCGCTCACGTCCACGGCGAAGACCTTGCCGGCCAGGGTGCTGAGGTAGCCGTGCTTGCCGTCGGGGTGGAGCCAGAACTCCATCGTCATCACGCCGGGCGCCATCGGGAGGCGGCCCACCACCTCCCCCGGCCGCACCACGTCGCGCGGCGCCACCGTCACCACCGCCTCGGCGCTCCGCCCGCCGAAGCTGGCGCGGACGCGGTAGGTGCCGGGCAGGTCGGCCACGAAGGCGCCGTCGCCATCCACGTGGCCGTCCCCCGGCGCGAGCGACCACTCGGGGACCGCGTCGGCCACCACGCCCCCCCGCTGGTCGCGCGCGGTGAAGCGGAACCGCACCACGTCGCCGGTGCGCGCGGTGGCGCGCGCGGGCTCGAGCGCGAGGCTCGCCACCGGGTCGGGCACCACCGTCACCGCGAAGGTGCGCACCGCCTCGCCGGCGCGGACGCTGATGGTCGCGCGTCCCCGCGCACGGGCGCGGAGGCGGCCGTCGGGATCGACCGCCAGGATCGCGGGGCGGTCGGAGAGCCAGGTGACCGGGTCGTAGCGACGGTCGCCGTTGGCGGCGAAGACCGACGCCTCGAGCGCGAGCGCCTGGCCCGCGTAGAGCCTCGTCGGGAGGGGGTCGACGGTGATCGTGGCGGCGGGCGGGGGGACGATGGTGACCTCCATCCGCGCCGTCGCCGCGCGCGACCCGGGGAGCGTCGCCACCACGCTCACCGGCAGCACCCCGGTGGCCCCCGCCGTCACGAGCCCTTCCTGCGTCACCGTCCCCTCGAACATCCCGCCGGCGGGGAAGAAGCTCACCCGGGCCGGGAGGGGGCGCCCCGCCGAGTCGTAGGCGGTGGCGGTGAGGCGGAGGGAGTCCCCCGGGGTGAGCCTCGCCTCGGCCGGCGACACCTCCAGCCGGGCGATCCGGGTGGGAAGGGCGACGGGGGCGGGGGGCGGCGGGGCCACGGGCTGCTGCAGGGCGGCCAGGAGGGGGAGGAGGCGCATCTCTGAAGGTCCGGGGAAGAGGAGGTGAGGAGCGAGAATATTGACAAACCGCTGGGCGCGCCAGAGCTTGGGAGCGAGGCGCGACGGCGGTACCGCGGCACAGCGGCCAGTGGAACGTGAGGTCCACCTCCCAAGCCCCGATCCCAGCTCCCAACCGTCAGGCTCCACGTGCCAGGCGCCAGGCCCAGGGCCCCAGGCACTCGATCTTCGTCACCACGCAGTGCGCAGTCCCGTTCCCCCATTTCGGCGAGGTAGTAGCGATGGCGACCGGTACCGTGAAGTGGTTCAATGATGCGAAGGGCTTCGGGTTCATCGCCCAGGAGGGCGGCAAGGACGTGTTCGTCCATCACACCGCCATCGTCGCCGATGGGTTCCGCTCCCTCAAGGAGGGTGAGCGGGTCGAGTTCGAGATCGTCGAGGGTCCCAAGGGACTGCAGGCCGCGAACGTCAAGAAGATCTGAGTGGCGCCGGCCCGCAGGACGATGACCGCCAAGCTCCTGGTGCTCCTTGCGGGCGCCGGGAGCTTCGGCCTTTCCGCCCCGGTGCGCGCGCAGGAGGCGCCGCCCCTCTCCTTCCTCGGTTTCAGCGCCGGGGGGCTCCGCTCGGCCCTCGAGGACACCGCGCGCCTGGCCGGGCGCGGCACGCTCACCTGTCGCCGCGCCACGACCGACGGCCGCCTGGCGGAGTGCCGGGGCGGGCTGCCGGAGCTCGACAGCGGCCGGAGCGTGGACCTCTGGGTGAGCCTCATCGACGGCCGCGCCGCGGTGCTCACCCTCTCGGCGCGGCTCGCGCCGGCGCGGTTCGAGCGGTGGCGCGCGCTGCTCGAGGGGCGCTACGGCAGCATGGCCCCGCGGCGCCAGGGGCCGATGTTGCTGCTCCAGTGGGTGCGGGGGGGCCAGATGCTCCGCCTGGCGTGGCGGGCGCGCGGCCGTGACGTCGAGGCGAGCGTGAGCCTGGTGGACGGCCCCCTGCTCGACGCCTGGGCCAACGTGGGGCGGCGGCCGGAGCGCTAGGCGGGGGTGCTTGCGGCACCCCGCCGGGACGCGGTAGGTTGAAGGTAAGTCGAACCCCTTCCGACAGTTACTCGCTCCATCCGGCCGGCCCCTCCCCCGGGCACCACCGGCCTCCCCCTGGACTCAGCGGAGTCCGATGTGATCGGAACGCGGCTACTGCCGGTCCCGCGCCCCCGTGCGCGGCTACGTGTCCTCTCCGGCCTCCTGGCCGGGGTCCTGACCTTGGCCGCCTGCGGGGGCCGAGGGCCGGTCAGGATCGGCCTCCAAGGGACCTTCGGCGACCCGCTGGGGCTCCCCGAACGGTTCGGCGCCAAGCTGGCCGCCGACCAGATCAATGCCGCCGGCGGGATCGGCGGGCGGCCCATCGAATTCGTCGAGGTCGAGGACTACGGGATCGCCGACTCGGCGGTCACCGCGGCGCTCACGCTCGCCAAGAGCGACGTGGTGGCGGTGATCGGCGGGTCGTTCTCGGGCCCCACCCTGGCCGCCGCGCCGGTCTACAACGACCCCGAGTACGCGGTGGCGCAGATCACCCCCTCGGGCAGCTCCCCCGACATCTCCTCGGCCGGCACGTGGACCTTCCGCGTCTGCCCGAGCGACCTCTCCCACGCCGCGACGCTGGCGCGCTTCGTCCGCCAGACGCTCAAGCTCGACCGCGGCGCGGTGCTCTACATGAACAACAACTACGGCCGCGGCTTCCGCACCGCCTTCGAGGAGGAGTTCATCCGGCTCGGCGGCACGGTGGTCTCGAGCGACCCGTACCTCCCCGAGCAGGTGGCGGCGGCGGCGCCCTTCGTGGAGCGCATCGCGCACGACCGCCGGGCGCAGTTCATCCTGGCGGCGAGCTACGAGACCGACGGCGCCGCGCTGCTCCGGATGGCGCGCGGGCGCGGGCTCGCGATCCCCTTCCTGGGCGGCGACGGCCTCGAGGGACTGGAGCGCGAGGGTCCGGTGGCGGAGGGGACCTACCAGACCGCCGCCTACCTGGCCAACCTGCAGACGAGCATCAACACCGCCTGGGTGGCGCAGTACCGCGCCGCCTTCCCCGACCAGCCGCCCCCCAACCAGACCGCGGTGGCCACTTACGACGCCGTGCGCCTCCTGGCGCAGCTCATCGGCGAGGTGGGCACCGACCGGGAGCGGCTGCGCGACGCGCTGGCGGAGGTGGGGACGGCCCGTCCCGCGTTCGAGGGGATCTCGGGCCGCATCGCCTTCGACAGCGTGGGGGACGTCCCCGCGAAGCGGGTGCTGGTGGCGCAGGCGCACAACGGCGTGACCCACGCGGTGGAGGGACAATGAGCGAGCAGGGATCGTCGCTGAGCCTGAGCTGGCGCGTCAGCCTCGGCATGCTGGGGGTGGTGGTGCTGGCGCTCGTCATCGCCGGCCTGGGCTACTCCAACCTCCGGGCCACCCGCCTCGAGGTGGCCGGGGAACTCGACCGCATCGTGACC
>DASTRQ010000127.1:0-4595 GCA_035761145.1 Gemmatimonadales bacterium | reverse complement strand
CGGGAATCGGTTGGCCGGTGGCGGGGTTGGCGGCGGTGGCGCCGGTGAAGACGCCGGTCTTGCTCTTCTCCCCCTTGCGACGCTCGATGAGGTCCACCTTGAGCGCCTCGGCGCGGTACGCCTCCACCGCGGCGCGCTGCGCGGGGGTGGTGAGCGCCTCGACCAGCGGGTGCTCGGGTGCGAGCACCAGGAAGGTGGCGCCGAAGATCGTGTCGGGGCGCGTGGTGTAGACGCGGATGGGCCCCGCCGCGGTGGCGAAGTCCACCTCGGCGCCCTGCGAGCGGCCGATCCAGTTGCGCTGCGCGGTGCGGGTGGTGTCCGACCAGTCGAGGGCGTCGAGGTGGTCGAGCAGCGGCCCCGCGTAGTCGGTGATGCGGAAGAACCACTGCTCGAGCACCCGCTGCTCCACCGGGGTGCCGCAGCGCTCACACGCCCCGCCCTCGACCTGCTCGTTGGCGAGCACGGTCTTGCAGCTGGGGCACCAGTTCACCGCCGCCTGCTTCTTGTAGGCCTTCCCCGCCTTGTAGAGCTGCAGGAAGAGCCACTGCGTCCACTTGTAGTACGCGGGGTCGGTCGTGTCGACGGTGTGGTCCCAGTCGAACATCCCGCCGATCCGCTCGAGCTGGCGGCGGAAGTTGGCGATGTTCTGCGGGATGAGCTTCGCCGGGTGGATCCCCACCTTGATGGCGAAGTTCTCGGAGTGGATCCCGAAGGCGTCGTACCCGATCGGCTCGAAGACCGTCTTCCCGGTGAGGCGCTGGTAGCGCCCGTACACGTCGCTCCCGGTGAACGCGAACATGTTCCCCACGTGGAGCCCCTCGGCCGAGGGATAGGGGAACATCATCAGGTTGAAGAACGGCTCGCGGGCCGGCCGGTCGAGGTCGGGGCGGTTGGTGCCGCGCTGCTGCCAGCGCTCGCGCCACTTGGCCTCGACCACCTCGGGCCGGTACGCGTCGTCGGGACGGTCGGTGCTCATCGGACCACGGTTGCAGGGGCCGGAAATGTAGCCCCGGGCGGGGGGGCCTCCAACCGCGCCGCCGGCGCGGACGCGGGGCTGGACGAACGCGATGCGGCCGGGCAGATTGCGGCAACCCCCGAGCCTAATGTCCACAAGTCCAGAGGTACCCGCCGCGGCCGACTCCCCGCCGCCAGCGGTCCCAGGCGAACGTCCCTCCTCCCCACCCCGCCAGGGGTGGGGGCTCCGGCGCACGCTCTTCGCGGCGGGCTTCGGCATCGCGGCGGTGATCGGCGCCGGCGCGGGCGCGCTGATCCTCCGGACCGCCGCGCGCATCCTCGACCAGCAGGCCGACGGCCAGGTGGCCGACTACGCCGCCCGCACCGCGCGCGCGGTGGAGCAGTCGGTGCTGGAGCGGCGGCGCGAGGTGGACCTCCTCTCCACGATGCCGTGGCTGGTGGAGCTCGCCGCGACGGGCGCCGCCCCCAAGGGGGTGCGTCCCGGGGAGGCGCTGGCGGGGTACCGGAGCCGCTCGCAGTTCCGCCACCTGATCCTGTACGACCGGACCGGGAAGGTGCTGGCCACGACCGACGCGGCCGACACCGCCTCCCCGCGGACGGCGGGGTGGTGGCGTGAGGCGCTCACCCGCGGCACGGCCGAGGGGACGCCGCGCCGGGAGGGGGGCCAGCTGGTGCTCGACATCGCCTCCGCGGTGCGGCGGGAGGGGGATCCCCGCCCCGTCGGGGTGCTGCGCGCGGTGCTCCCGCTCGAGGCGGTGGGGCGCCCGCTCCGCCGCGACCTCCAGGTGGGGACGACGACGCGGGTGCAGGTGGTGGACCAGGAGGGGCGGTTCATCATCTCGAGCGTGCCGGGGGAGGCCACCGGCGACCCCTACGCCGACACCACCCTGCTGGGCGGCCTCCGCGACCTCCGGGTGACGGAGCTGGAGGGCCCCGACGGCGCGGAGCGCGCGGCGGTGATCGGCATCGCCCGCCCCGCGTGGATGGTGGTGGCGCGCCAGCCGGCGCGCGCGGCGTGGGCGCTGGGGGCCGGGATGGCGCGGGGGATCCTGATCCAGTTCCTGGTCTTCTCGCTGTTCGCGCTGGTGCTGCTGGCGCTCTTCGCGGCGATGCTGGAGCGCCGGCTCCTGGGCCCGCTGCGCCAGGCGGAGGCGCTCGCCTCGCGGGTGGCGCAGGGGGACCTGCGCCACCGGCCCGACGGCGCCGAGGTGCGGGACGACGAGGTGGGGCGCCTGGAGCGCGCCCTCGGCGTGATGGTGGACGGCCTCCGCGGGGTGGTGGGGGAGATCCGCGGGGCGGCCGGGGAGAGCACGTCGGTGGCCAACGAGATCTCGGCGGCGGCGGAGCAGATGAGCGCCTCGACGCTCGAGGTGTCGCACTCCACGACCGACCTGACCGACCGCGCCACCAAGCAGGCGGAGCTGGCGCGCGAGACGGCCGAGGCCGCGGCGCAGATCCGCGCCATCGCCCAGACCCTGGCGGAGGGCGCCCAGCAGGCGGCGGACCGCAACGCCTCGCTGGCGCAGATGGCGCAGGCGAGCCACGAACGGCTGGCGCAGAGCAGCGCCGACCTGGAGCACCTGAGCGCCGAGGTGCAGCAGGGGAGCGCCGAGGCGGAGGCGCTGCACGCGGCCTCGGCCGAGATCCAGCAGTTCGTGGCGCAGACCAAGGCGATCGCCGCGCAGACGCACATGCTGGCGCTCAACGCCGGCATCGAGGCGGCGCGCGCGGGGGAGCACGGCCGCGGCTTCGCGGTGGTGGCCGACGAGGTGCGCAAGCTGGCGCGCCAGGCGGAGGCCGCCGCCACCACCACCCAGCGCACGGTGCAGCTGGTGCTGGGCCGGGTGGAGGAGACCCGCCGCCGGATGCTGCGCCTCGCCGACCGCGGGCTGGCGGCGCGCGAGGCGGCGGAGCTCAGCGCCGAGGAGATGCGCCGGCTGGTGGACCAGGCGGACGAGAGCGACGGCTGGACGCGCTCCATCAGCGCCAGCGCGGACGACGTCTTCCAGCTGATCGAGGGGATGTCGGGGAAGGTGGAGGGGATCAGCGCCGCCACCGAGGATTACGCCGCCACCGCCCAGGAGATCGCCGCCTCGACCGAGCAGCTCTCGGCCACGACGCAGGAGCTCGCCAGCGTGGCGCACACCCTGAGCGACGCGGCGCACAAGCTGACGGAGGCGGTGCAGCGGTTCGAGGTGGGGTAGCCGTCCCGGGTGCGGGCCTAGCTCGTCTCCCGCACCAGCAATCCGCTCGTCGTCACCCGCACCTCGAAGACCGCCGGCGCGCGGACCTCGAGGAAGGTGGCGCTGCCGTACTCCGCGTCCACGAAGGGGGCGAGGAGGGTCCGCGCGCGCGCCCAGCGGAAGAGGTCGTAGGGCTTGGGGGTGCCGAGCGCGTAGAGCGTACGAGGCTTGGCGCGTTCGTCGTCGAGCGCCAGGTAGCGCCCGCCGACCCGGTCGAGCTCGTAGAGGGTGTGGAGGCCGAGGAGGGTGCCGAGGCCGTGCCACTTGAGGATGCGGGCGTCCACGTAGAGCTGGTCGCCCGCGAGGTCGTACGTGGCGACGCGGCCGTCGGGGAAGTGGAACTCCGCGGTGAAGCGGGCGGGGCCGGTGGGGTCCACCAGCACCCGGGCGGCGATGTCCTCGGTGGTGAAGGCCCGGTAGCCGGCGAGCCCGGCGGCGAGGAGCCCGAGGGTGGTGGCGCAGGCGAGCCAGAGGCAGCCGCCCAGGAGGGCCACCGAGCCGGCGACGGGTCGCCGTCCGCGGAACGCGGCGACCGCCACCGCGAGCGTGGCGAGGGCGGCGAGCCCGAGCAGCCAGGGCCCCCAGGCGAGGAGGCTCACCCGGCGAGCCCCGCGAGGATGTCGCGCGCGGTGATCATCCGCACCCCGCGGCGGCGCCATTCCTCGAGCAGGGCGTCCACCCCGTCGGCGTGGATGGCGCGCGCCGCGTCGGCCACGAACCAGAGCTCCGCCCAGGGCGCGCGCGCGAGGAGCCCCTCGACGGCGTACTTGTCGCACACGTCGGTGGCCACGCCATAGAGCACGATGCGCCCCGGGCGGAGCAGCTCGACGATGGCGGGGACGTGCGGGTTGGTGAAGACGTCGAACCAGTGCTTGTGGATGAGGAGGTCGCCCTGGTGGGCGCGCACCGCGTCGAGGATCGTCGCGGGGGCGTCGGGCTCCACCACCAGCGGGTCGCGGAGCGCGGTCTCCGGGATCTTCCGCTGTCCCGGCGTGCCGCGCATGCAGTGGGGCGGGAAGGTCGTGCGCCAGTCGGGGGTGTCGGAGAGCTCGCGGTGCCCCGGCACGTGGTCGTCGGCGCTCGCAAGGATGCGGAGCCCGCGCCCGTGCGCGTAGCCGGTGAGCGCCGCGAGGGTGGGGATGATCTCCTCGGCGCCGGGGACGTAGAGCTTCCCGTCGGCGTGCATGAAGTCGGCCTGGGTGTCGACGTCCCAGAAGATGGTGTCGCTCACGGCGCCTCGGGGGTGCTGGGTGCTGGGTGCTGGGTGCTGGGTGCTGGGTGCTGGGTGCTGGGTGCTGGGTGCTGGGTGCTGGGTGCTGGGTGCTGGGTGCTGGGTGCTGGGTGCTGGGTGCTGGGTGCTGGGTGCTGGGTGCTGGG
>DASTRQ010000126.1:0-3695 GCA_035761145.1 Gemmatimonadales bacterium | reverse complement strand
CCGCGACGCCCGGTGCGAACGGCAGCTCCACCGGCTCCTCGAGGACGCCGACACCGCGCTCGCGCACCTGGGCCATCCGGAGCGCCCCCGGACCGCCCCCGTCCCGGCGTCGTTGCCCCGCCTGGCCCACGCCGCGGCGCGCGCGCGCCGGCGCGGGGAGGCGCTGGACGCGAAGCTCACCGCCCTGCACCAGGAGCAGGCGCTGCTCCGGAAGTACCAGGCCTTCCTCCCCGCCTTCGCGACCCTGCGGGGCGCCTCACAGGGCGCGCTCGACGTCTCGGCGTATCACGTGGTGCTGCAGGCCGGGCGCCAGGGCGTGCTCCCCGCCCTTCGCGCCGCGCTCACCGAGCTGACCCACGGCGCGTTCGAGCTCCTCACCGCCCCGCTCGACGGCGGGGAGACCGCGCTGCTCCTGCTGGTGCCGCACGCGCACGCCGGCGCGGTGGAACGCGCGCTCCGCGACGCCCGGGTGGAGGACGTCCCCCTGCCGCGCACTTACGGCACCTCGCTGGTGGAGGCGATCCCGCGGATGCTGGCCCGGAACCTGGCCCTGCCGGGGGAGCTGGCAGGGCTCGAGCGGGAGCGCGCGGAGCTCGGACGTACGCTGGCACCGGCGCTCCACGCGGCGCGCGCCGCGGCCGAGGACGCGCTGGTGCGGTTCGGCGCGCGCACCCACGCGCGGGTCAGCCCGCACGCCTTCCTGCTCGAGGGCTGGGTACCGGCGGCGCAGGTGACGCGGCTCTCCGGCGCCATCCACCGCGCCGCGGGGCCCACGGTGGTGCTCGAGGAGATCCGGCGGGAGGAGTGGCACGAGCAGGAGGCCCCCGTGGTGCTCAGGAACCCGCGCCTCATCCGCCCCTTCGAGGTGGTGACGCGGATGCTCCCGCCCCCCCGCTACGGCTCCATCGACCCCACCCCGTTCGTGGCGGTGGGCTTCCCGATGCTCTTCGGGCTGATGCTGGGCGACGTGGGCTATGGCCTCCTGCTGGGCCTCGTGGCCGGGATCCTCCGCTGGCGCAGCGCTCCCGGCACCACGCTCCGCAACGTGAGCGAGATGATGGGGGCGGGCGCCGTGTTCTCGGTGCTCTTCGGCCTCGCCTTCGGGGAGGTCTTCGGCGATCTCGGGGCCAGGTGGCTGGGGCTCCATCCGCTGCTCTTCGACCGCGGCACCGAGATCACCGCGTTCCTGGGGCTCGCCGTGGCCCTGGGCGCCGCCCACCTCCTGCTCGGGATGGTGCTCGGCGCGGTGGCGGCGCGCCGCGAGCCTCGCGCCCTGGCCGGCCACATCCTCTCCGCCCTCGCGATGGCGCTCCTCCTCGTGGCGGTGCTGGCCGCCGTGGGGTTCCTCCCCCGCCAGGTCCGGACGCCGGCGGTGATCGCCATCCTGGTGGCCTTCCCGGTCATCGTGGCGCTCGAGGGGATCGTGGCGCCCATCGAGTTCCTCTCCACCCTCGGCCACATGCTGAGCTACGCGCGCGTGATGGCGCTCGGCACCGCCTCGGTGATGCTCGCCATCGTGGCCAACCAGGTGGCCGGCACCGTGGGGAGCGTGGTGGTGGGGGTGGTGTTCGCGCTCCTCTTCCACCTGGTCAACTTCGCGCTCGGGCTCTTCGGGCCCACGATCCACGCGCTCCGCCTCCACTACGTGGAGTTCTTCGGGACGTTCTACAGCCCCGGCGGCACCCGTTACACCCCGCTCGCCCGCCACGCGCCGGGCCCGCCTTCCGCCTGAAAGGACCACCGATGACCACCGTCTACATCGTCCTCGCCGCGGCGCTCTGCCTGGCCGTCTCGGCGCTCGCCACCGCCTGGGCGCAGAGCCGCATCGGCCCCGCGGTGGCCGCGAGCCTGGCCGAGAAGCCCGAGCTGGGCATCACGGCGGTGCTCCTCGTCGCCATCCCCGAGACGATGGTGATCCTCGGGTTCGTGGTGGCGATGATGATCGTGCTGCGCGGGCTTGGCACCACGGCCTGACGCCCATGGCACTCGACGACCTCCTCGCCTCGCTGGCGGCCGCCGGTGCGGAGCGCGCCGAGCGGGCGCTCGCGGAGGCCCGCACCGCCATCGCGACGGCGCGCGCCCGCCAGCGCGAGGCCCACCAGGCGCGCCTCACGGTGGCGCTCGAGCTGCGGGCGGGCGCCCTGCGCGCGGAGCACGCGCGCGCGCTCCTCGAAGGGCGCCGCGCCGCGCGCCGGCGCGTGCTCGAGGCGCGCGCCGCCCTCCTGGAGCGGGTGCGGGGCCGGGCGGAGGAGCTCGCCGCCGCCGCCGACCCCGGGGCGGCTCCCGCCCCCGAGGGGCGGGTGCGCGTGGACCGGAGCCGGCGCACCGCGTTCCGGCGCGCCTGGCCCTGGCTCCGCATCGAGGTGGCGCGCCAGGTGGAGGCACGCCGATGAGCGTCGCCCTCTGGGCCGACCTCGTGGCCCGCTCCCGCGGCCTGCGCACGCACCTTCTCACCCCGGCGGCGCTCCACGGGCTCGCGGCATGCCCCGACCTCCCCACATTGCGCGACGGCCTGGCGCGGAACGGCTTCGCCGTGGGCGAGGAGACGGGGCCCGCCGCGCTCGAGGCGGCAGTGCGCCGCCGGGCCGCCCTCGACGTCGAACGCCTCGGCCGCTGGCTGCACCACCGGGCGCGGATGGTCGCCGCCCTGCTCGGCGAGGAGGATCGCCGCAGCGTCCGCGCCGCGGTGCGCGGCCTCGTGGCCGGCGCCCCCCCGGCGGCCCGGCTCTCCGGGCTCATCCCCACGCCCTTCCTCCCGGAGGCGTCGCTCGCCGCGCTCGCGGCCGCGGAGTCCCTCCCCGCCGCCGCCGACGTGCTGCGCGCGCTCGACCACCCCCTGGCGGCGGCGCTGGCCCACGCCTCCCCCGGCGGCGAGGTCGACCTCTTCACGCTGGAGCTGGCCCTCGATGTCGCCTGGGCGCGCTGGGCCACCGCGGGCGCGCGCCGCGGCGGACGTCGGCTCCGGATCTTCGTCGCCGAGCTGATCGACGACCGCAACCGGGTGGCCGCCGGCCTCCTGGCGCGCACCGGCGCCGAGGTGGACCCCGAGCGGGCGTTCCTCCCCGGCGGCCGCGCCTTCGATGCGCGCGCCTTTCAGGCGCTGGCCCGGGAACCGGCCGCGACCCCGGCGGACGAGACGGAGCTCCGGCGGCAGCGTCGTCACGCCCTCGCCATCGAGGCGCGCCTGGCGCCGCTCGGGCCCGCGGTGGTGCTCGGCTGGCTCCTGGACCTGCGCACCCAGGTGGAAACGTTGCAGCGCCTCATCTGGGGCCTCTCCCTCGGTGCTCCGCAGGCGGCACGGTCGGCACGCATCCCGGAGGGGGTGTGAGCCTCACCGTCGAGGCGGTCTGCTCGCCGGGGATCGCCGGGGGCTTTCGCCTGGCGGGACTCCGGCCCACCGAGGCTCGCGACGCTGAGGAAGGGGGCCGTCTCCTGGCGGAGCTCCTCGACCGCCCCGGCGTCGGGGTGATCCTGGTCGAGGAGCCCTGCTATGACGCGCTTCCCGCGGCGGCCCGCCGCCGGGTCGCGCTCCGGCCCCTTCCCCTCGTCGTCCCCTTCCCCGCACCCCGCTGGGCGCCGCGACCCCCGGGCCCGGAGGCGTTCATCGCCGAGCTGCTGCGGCAGGCGGTGGGGTACCGGGTCCGCCTCGGATGAGCGCGCCCCGCCTCACCCGCATCGCCGGCGCGCTGGCCGAG
>DASTRQ010000125.1:0-2687 GCA_035761145.1 Gemmatimonadales bacterium | reverse complement strand
ACGCCCCTCCCCCTCACCGCTTACTCCTTACCCCTCACCATCATGCGCCTCTCCGACTTCCAGCGCATGGTCGCCGCGATGGCGACCGAACTCCCGGCGGAGTACCTCGCCGGGGTGGCGGCGGTGGACGTGTCCGAGAAGACCGTGCCGCACCCGACGCGCGAGGAGATCTACACGCTGGGCGAGTGCATCCCCCTCCCGACCGGGCCCGACGCGGGGGAGGAGGGGGTGCAGAGCCGGATCGTCCTCTACCACGGTTCCTTCCGCGCGCTGGCGCGGCTGGAGCCGGGGTTCGACTGGCGCGGCGAGGCGTGGGAGACGCTCACCCACGAGGTGCGGCACCACCTGGAGTGGCGCGCCCGCCGCCGCGACCTCGAGGCGTTCGACCGCGCGGCGGAGCAGAACTTCGCGCGGCTCGACGGGGAGCGGTTCGACCCGCTCTTCTTCCTCGACGGCGAGAGCCCTGCGCCCGGCTGGTACCAGGTGGAGGGCGACTGGTTCCACGACCTCCCGGTGGCGGCGCTCCCGGCCGTGGTGACATTCCACTGGCACGGGCGGGAGTACGAGGCGTCGGTGCCGCCGGGAAGCACGCTCCCCCTTTACCTGATCGTGGAGGGGGTGGCCGAGCCGCCGCCGGGGGAGCTCGTGCTGGTGCTCCGGGCCCGGCCCCGGCTCTGGGACCTCTTCCGCCGGGTGGGGCAGGCGGACCAGGTCGTGGTGCAGGCGGGCCCGGGGCGCGCGTCGCCGTAGGCCTTATATTTGAGGCTCCTATGACACTTCGCGTCACCCTCGCGCTCTGCCTTGGCGCGGCCACGGGGTTGGCCGCCCAGGCCGCCCCAGCGTCCCGTCCGCCGGCGCCGTACAAGGTCGGCGTGGTCTCCGAGTCCGGGGACATCGTGAGCTGGTTCGTCCCCGATGGCGGGAACCTCCTGCCCGACCGGGTGGTGCCCGTGGGGATCATGCCCACCGATCCCGACGGCCCGCACAACCTGGCCGTGAGCCCGGACAACCGGTACTACTACGTCTCGATCGCCCACGGCACCCCGTACGGCTCGCTCTGGCGGCTCGACGCCACCAACGACACGGTGGCGGGGCGCGCCCCGCTCGAGATGTATCCCACGACCGTCGGGCTCACCCCCGACGGCGAGTGGGCGTTCGTCCCCAACAGCGATTTCTTCGGTGACCGGCCCAAGGTGAACCCGGTCTCCATCGTGCACGTGCCCGACATGGTCCACATCACGGACCTGGCGGCGTGCGACATGCCGCACGGCTCGCGCTCCGACCACGCGGCCACGCGCGTCTACCTCACGTGCATGCACAGCGACGAGGTGCTGGAGCTCGACGTGGCGCGGTTGGCCATCACCCGGCGCGCCCGGGTGGGCCCGGGGATGCCGATGGCGGGGATGGCCCACGGCGCCCACGGCGCGATGGGGAGCGCGCCCCCCGCCGACAGCTCCTGCCAGCCCACCTACGTGGACGTCTCGGCCGACGACCGCACGCTCTACGTGGCCTGCAACCACGCCAACACGCTGCTCACCCTCGACGCGGCCACCCTCGCGGTGACGCATACGGTGCCGGTCGGCGCGGGGGCCTACAACGTCGGGGTCTCTCCCGACGGGCGGTGGGTCGTGGTGACCAACAAGAAGGGGCGGTCCGTCTCGCTGGTGGACGCGGCCACGCTCACCGAGGTCGCGCGGATCGCGACCTCCAAGCCCGTGGTGCACGGCGTGGCGTTCAGCCCCGACGCGCGCTACGCCTACGTGTCGTGCGAGTCGGTGGGCGCCGATCCCGGCGCCATCGACGTGATCGACCTTTCCACCCGCCAGCGCGTCAGCTCCGTCTCCGTCCCCGCCCAGCCGACGGGGATCGCGGTGTGGCGCCGGCCCAACTGACCCGAGCCATGATCCACGAACAGGTGACCACCCTCCCGCCCGCCGACGTGCTGGCGCGCGCCGAGCGCTTCTTCGCCGACCGGGTGCCGGCCACCGCGGCCTACTTCGAGAAGCGGGGCCCGACCTGGGTCGTCCTGCGCGGTCAGGGGGGGGAGGAGATCACCATCGCCGCCGTGTCCGCCGACGGCCTCACCAAGGTGCGCGCCTCCACGCTGATGTTCGACCAGGGGGTGAAGCGCTTCCTCTCCACGCTGCCGGTGGCGGCGGAGGCGGCCGTATGAGCGGCGCCGCGACGCTCCGGGTCCGGGTGCAGGACGCCTGGGACGAACTGGTGCTCCCCTACGACAAGCGCCAGACGGTGGCCAAGCTCAAGGCGCAGGCGCTCAAGGCGGCGCACCGCCCCGCCGATCCGGCGGGGTACGAGCTCAAGTTCCGCGGCGCGGCGGTACTCGACGAGGGGGACACCCTCGAGGCGCTCGGCGTCCCCGCGGGCGCGGGGCTCATCGTGCTCAAGCGACGGCGGCAGGCGGTGCGCTAGCGGCGCGGCCTGTCGCGCCACACAACGCGATGCGACAGAGGCCTCCGGCACCGGGGGCCTCTATCTTTCCCCCATGGCCCGACTCGCGACGATCCTGGCCGGGGGCTTCCTGACCCTCGACGGGGTGCTCCTGCTCCTCGCCTGGCACACCACCGGCCGCCAGCTCCATCTCTGGCTCGGGGCGGGCTTCCTGGCCGCCGCCCTCGGCGTCTTCCTGCTCTGGCGCCGCCACCTGCGGATCACAGCCCAGCTCGCCC
>DASTRQ010000124.1:0-15123 GCA_035761145.1 Gemmatimonadales bacterium | reverse complement strand
CGTGGGTGAGCACCAGGAGCCGAGGGTGGGCGCGGGCGGCAAGGGCGCCGAGTTCGAGGTCTGAGGTGTGGAACGCCCGAAGGTAGGCTGGCCAGTCCTGGCCTCCGGGCCGGTCCTCCGGCGCGACGCGCGAGGCCGGATACACCTCGTGCACGAGGACATCGGCGCCGGTCGCGGCGGCGACGAGCGAGTCGGACGGGCGGGTATCGCCCGAGATCACCACGGTGCGTCCTGGCGCCTCGACCTTGAACCCGTACGCCTCGGCCCACGACCCGTGCCGCACCGGGATCGCGGTGATCCGGACTCCCGCGCTGTCGTACACCACGCCGGGGGCGATCTCGTGCACGGCGACGCGCCACCCGTCGGGCACCTCGTGCTCGAGACCGTCGGTCCGGATGCGGATATCCTGGGCGTACGCCTCGGTCAGGTGCCCGAGCATCGCCGCGGTGCCGTGCGGGCCGAACACCGGGAACGGGCCGGCGCGCCGCATCACCCACGAGGTGAAGATGAGGTCGGCCAGGCCGAGCGTGTGGTCGGTGTGCAGGTGGGTGAGGAAGAGCGCGGTCGGGCCGGAGATCGGGAGGCCGGCGGCGCGGAGCTGGCGCTCGACGCCGACACCCGCGTCGAAGAGGAACACCCGGGCGCCGACGGTGACGGCGGTCGCGGGACCCTGCCGCGCCGGATCGGGATAGGGCGTCCCCGTGCCGAGGGTGATGACCGTCACCGGCGGCGTCTGGGCGGCGACCGGCGCGCCCGCCGTGACGGCGAGGCCGGCCGCGAGGAGGGCGAGGCGGATCACGCCCCCGCTTCCCGCCGCTCCACCTCCGCCACGCCCTTCACCCGCCGCATCGCCTTGAGGACCTTGGCGAGGTGCGGCAGCGAGTCCACTTCCACCAGCACGCTGCCGAACATCGTGCCGTCCTTGGAGTGGATCTCGGCGCCCTTGATGTTGGTGCCGGTGGCGCTCACGGCGCTCATCAGGTCGGCGTAAAGGCCGCGGCGGTCGTCGCCGCTCACGGCGAGCCGCACCGCGAAGCTCTCCCCTTCCACCTCCTGCCAGTCGATCTCCACCCGGCGCCCGTCGGCCGGGAGCGCCAGCAGGTTGGGGCAATCGGCCCGGTGGATGGAGATCCCCCGTCCCTGCGTGACGTAGCCGACGACGGCGTCGCCGGGGAGGGGCTGGCAGCATTGCGCGTAGCGGACCAGCAGACCTTCGGCACCCTGGATCCGGACGCCCTTCCGCTGGCGGAACCGGTCGATGACCCGGCCGAACACGGTCGGCTTGGGCTCGACCAGTTCGTCGTCAGGGAGGTCGGGATAGAGCGCCTTGATGACGGCGCCGATGGCCACGTCGCCCCGGCCGAGCGCGGCGGCGAGCCCAACGGGGCCGTTGAGCGAGAGCGCGGCGGCGGCCCGGACCTCACGCCCCTCGTCGGGGGGCTCGAGCCGGCGGCGCTTGACCTCGCGGGCCAGGAGCTCGCGCCCCAGCGCCTCCGAGACCCGCTCCTCCTCGTGGTTGACCCACTGGCGGATCTTGTGGCGCGCGCGGGCGGTGTGGACGTGGTTGAGCCAGTCGCGCGAGGGGCGGGCCGAGGGACCGGTGAGGATCTCGACGGTGTCGCCGTTCTTGAGCGGCCGGTGCAGCGGGGCGATGCGGCCGTTGACCCGGACCCCCTGGCAGCGGAGCCCCACCTCGGTGTGCACGTGGAAGGCGAAGTCGATCGCGGTGGCGCCCTTGGGGAGGCGCTTGACGTCGCCCTGGGGGGTGAAGACGAAGATCTCGTCCTGGTACAGGTCGATCTTCAGGAACTCGAGGAACTCCTCGGGGCTCGCCGCGTCCTGCTGGAGCTCGAGCAGCTGGCGGAACCAGCCGAGCTGGCGGTCGAGCTCGTCGGCCTTGCCGCCGTCCTTGTACAGCCAGTGGGCCGCGATGCCGTATTCGGCGGTGCGGTGCATCTCCTGGGTGCGGATCTGGACCTCGAACAGCTGCCCTCCCGGCCCGAAGATGGTGGTATGGAGCGACTGGTAGCCGTTCGACTTCGGACTCGCGATGTAGTCCTTCATCCGCTCCTGGATGGGGGTCCAGTTGTGGTGGATGATGCCGAGGACGTGATAGCAGTCGGCCACGGTCTTCACGATGACGCGGACGGCCATCAGGTCGTAGATCTCGTCGAACGGCTTCTGGCGGGCCCGCATTTTCCGGTAGATGGACCAGAGGTGCTTGGGCCGGCCGGTGACCTCGAACCCGGCGATCCCCGCCTTCTGGAGCTCGAACTCGAGCGGCTGCTTGAGCTTGAGGATGGCGGCCTCGCGGGCCGAGCGCTTGGCCGTGACCTGCTCGGCCAGGGCGCGGTACTCCTCGGGCTCGAGGAACTTGAAGGCGAGGTCCTCGAGCTCCGCCTTGACCCCCGCCATGCCGAACCGGTGGGCCAGCGGGGCGTAGATCTCGCGGGTCTCGGTGGCGATGCGCTCGCGCTTCTCGGGGCCGAGGTGCTCGAGCGTCCGCATGTTGTGGAGCCGGTCGGCGAGCTTGATGATGATGACCCGCGCGTCCTTGGCCACCGAGAGCAGCAGCTTCCGGTAGTTCTCGACCTGCGCCTCGGTGGACGACCGGAAGGTGAGGTGCGAGATCTTGGTGAGCCCGTCCACCAGCCCGGCCACTTCGGGCCCGAACTCGCGGCCGATCTCCTCCAGCCGCACCTCCGAGTCCTCGACCACGTCGTGCAGCAGCGCGGCGGCGATCGAGGTCGAGTCGAGGAGCTGGTCCACCAGGATCTGCGCCACGGCGATGGAATGGGAGACGAAGTCGTCCCCCGACATCCGCTTCTGGCCCCGGTGGGCGGACGCGCTGAAGCGCAGGGCCCGGTCGATGAGGTCCAGGTCCAGGCGGTCCGCGTGCCGGTCGAGGGCGGCGCGGAACCCGGGGGCGATGTCGGCGAACGCTACGGTCACAGCAGTCCTTCGCTCGCGAAGCTCGTGAATCGGTCGCCGGCGACGATCACGTGGTCGTACACCGGCAGGTCCAGCAGGCGCCCCGCCTCCACCAGCTGGCGGGTGACCGCGCGGTCCTCGGCCGACGGGGCCGGGTCGCCGCTCGGGTGGTTGTGCGCCACGATGATCCCGGCCGCCGCCTCGGCGATGGCCGCCCGGAACACCTCGCGCGGGTGCACCAGGGATGAATTGAGGAGCCCGCGCGTCACCAGGACGTCGCGAAGCACCTGGCTCTGGCTGTCGAGCGCCAGGAGGTGGAACTCCTCCACGCTCAGGTCGCGGAGCCGCGGTCCCAGCAGGCGGGCCACGTCGGCCGGCTCGCGGATCCGGGGGGCCGGGTGCCGGCTCTCGGCCGCGAGGCGGGCCCCGATCTCGAACGCGGCCACCAGCCGCGCCGCCTTGGCCGGCCCCACCCCCGGCGCCCGCAGCAGTTCCGCCGGCGGGCGCGCGGCGAGCCGCCTCCAGGAACCGTCCGCCGCGGCGAGCAGTTCCTCCGCCACCATCCGGACCGGGATGCCGCTCCGGCCCGTTTCTAGGAGGATGGCGAGGAGTTCGACCCCCGTCAACGCACCGGGGCCCAGGGCCCAGAGGCGCTCCCGGGGGCGGTCGGCGGTGGGATGGGCGGGCACGGGCAGGGTCATCGGCAAAAGCTAAGGGCGACCCCCGGTCGCCCCTCGCATCCAAAGCGCGCCCCGCCGGCCCTTCCCTACGCGGTCAGAGGCCGGCCCCGTGGCACTTCTTGTACTTCTTGCCCGAGCCGCAGGGGCAGGGATCGTTGCGCCCCACCGTGCCGGCCGGCGCGCCACCCGCCGCGGCCGGGAGCGCCGCCGCCCCGGCCGCCGCCGCGGCGGCCCGCACCGGGGGAGCCCCGCCCGCGGGGGCGAAGAGGTCGTCGGCGCCGGCCGGCTTCGGCGCGGCGACCGGCGGAGGCCGCCGGACCGGGGCCGGCGTCGCCGTCACCTGCAGCAGCAGGAACCGCTCGGCGAAGGTCCGGTAGATGTCGCGGACCAGGTCCTCGAACATCTCGTACGCCTCCTGCTTGTACTCCACCAGCGGGTCCTTCTGGCCGTAGCTCCGGTAGTGGATCGCCGCGCGGAGGTTGTCCAGGTCGTAGAGGTGGTCCTTCCACTTCTCGTCGAGGACCGAGAGCATCACCTGCGACAGGAGCTGGTCGTCGGCGTCGCCGACGCCGAACTGCCGTCCCGTCTCGCGGCGGTAGTCGAGCTTGCGGTCGAACGCCTCGCCCCCCGCCCGGCCGGCGGCGGCGGCGAGCGCGTCGAGCGCCGGCGTGGCCGCGGGGTCGAGCAGGGCCTCGGCCGTCACCAGGTACTGCAGGGCGAGCGCCTGCTGGAGGGCGGGCCGGTCCCAGGTCTCGGGGCCCCCGTCGCCGACGTGGTGGCGCACGAAGCGCTCCACCGCCTCCTCGACCATCCGCCGCGCCTCGGCCCGGAGCTCCTCCCCCCGCTCGAGGGCGAACAGCCGCTGCGAGTAGACCACCTCGCGCTGCTGGTTCATCACGTCGTCGTACTCGAGCAGCCGCTTGCGGGCCTGGAAGTTCTGCAGCTCCACCCGCTTCTGCGCCGTGCCGATGGCGGTGGTGACCAGCCGCCCCGTGATGACCTCCCCCTCCTCGGCGCCGCTCTTGTCCATCCACGCCGCGATGCGGTCAGTCCCGAACAGCCGCATCAGGTCGTCCTCGAGGGACAGGAAGAAGAGCGAGCGCCCGGGGTCGCCCTGGCGGCCGGAGCGGCCGCGCAGCTGGCGGTCGATGCGCCGGCTCTCGTGCCGCTCGGTGCCGATGATCTGCAGCCCCTCGCGCGGCCCCTTCCCCACGTCGGCGCCGAGCTTGATGTCGGTGCCGCGGCCCGCCATGTTCGTCGCGATCGTGATGGCGCCCCGCCGCCCCGCGCCGGCCACGATCTCGGCCTCGCGCTGGTGGTACTTGGCGTTGAGCACCTCGTGCGGGAGCCCGCGCCGCTTGAGCTGGCGCGAGAGCGTCTCCGACACGTCCACGTTGACCGTGCCGATGAGCACCGGGAGCCCCAGCTGGTGCAGGCGCTCCACCTCGTCGAGCACGGCGTTGTACTTCTCGCGCCGGGTGCGGTAGATCCGGTCGGGCTCGTCCGCCCGCTGGATGGGCCGGTGGGTGGGGATGACCAGCACCTCCAGCCCGTAGATCTGCCAGAACTCGGTCTCCTCGGTCTCGGCGGTGCCCGTCATCCCCGAGAGCTTGTCGTACATCCGGAAGTAGTTCTGGATGGTCACGGTGGCGAGCGTCTGCGTCTCGCCCTTGACCGTGACCCCTTCCTTGGCCTCCACCGCCTGGTGCAGCCCGTCCGACCAGCGCCGGCCCACCATCGTGCGCCCGGTGAACTCGTCCACGATCACCACCTGGCCCTCCTGCACCAGGTAGTCCACCTCGCGCTCGTACAGGGCGTGCGCCTGGAGCAGCTTGTGGATGATGTGGAGCTTCTCGCTCTTGGCGGCGTACTCGAGCTCGAGCGTGCGCCGCCGCTCCGCCCGCTCCTTGGGCGCGAGGTCCGGGTCGCGCTCCACCGCGGCGAACGCCTCGGAGATGTCCGGGAGCACCCAGAGCTGGGGGTCGCTCGGCGAGAGCGCCGCGGCCCCCTGGTCGGTGAGGTGGACGCTGTGCCCCTTCTCGTCGAGGACGTAGTACAGCACCTCCTCGAGGTCGCCCATCTGCCGCTGCTTCACGGGGAGCTTGCGGTCGGCCAGGGCGTCGAGCTCCACCCGCTGCACCAGCTGCTTGACCCCCGTCTCGTTGAGGAGCTTGAGCAGCTTCTTGTTCTTGGGCCCGCCGAGCTGGGCCTGGTAGAGCTTGAGCGCGCCCTCGCGCTGGGTGGCGGGGTCGGCGAGGAGCCGCTCCCCCTCCGCCAGCAGGTTGCTCACCACCGTGGTCTGCTTGCGCACCAGCTCGAGCACCGAGCGGTTGTGCTGGGCGTACTTGTCGTGCTCCTCGGTGCCCACCGGCCCGCTGATGATCAGCGGGGTCCGCGCCTCGTCGATGAGGATCGAGTCCACCTCGTCGATGATGGCGTACACGTGCTCCCGCTGGACCCGCTGGTCCAGGCGGAAGACCATGTTGTCGCGCAGGTAGTCGAAGCCGAACTCGTTGTTGGTGCCGTAGGTGATGTCGGCCAGGTACGCGGCGCGGCGCTCGGGGCTCGAGGGCTCGGTGTCGTCGAGGCACGCCACCGTGAGGCCCAGGTAGCGGTACACGTGCCCCATCCACTGGCTGTCGCGGCGGGCCAGGTAGTTGTTGACCGTCACCACGTGCACGCCGCGGCCGGTGAGCGCGTTGAGGTACACCGGCAGCGTGGCCACCAGCGTCTTCCCCTCGCCCGTGGCCATCTCGGCGATCTTCCCCTGGTGCAGCACGATGCCGCCGATGAGCTGCACGTCGTAGGGCACCATGTCCCACGTCAGCTCGTGGCCGGTCACCACCACCGTGGTGCCCACCAGCCGCCGGCACGCCTCGCGCACCGTGGCGAACGCCTCGGGCAGGATCTCGTTGAGCGTGGCGGCCAGGGCGCGCTTCCACTCGTGCTCGAGCTTCGCGATCTGGTCGTCCAGCGCGAGCCGGGCCGCCGGGTCCTTCTCGGCCAGCTTCCGGGCCCGCAGCTCGTCGAGCTCGGCGCGCTGCGCCCCGGTGCGTTCGGCGATGAGCGCCCGGAACTTGGCGGTCTGCGCCCGCACCGCGTCCTCCGGCAGGTCCTTGAGGCGCGCCTCGTGCGCGTGCACCGCCGCGATGAGGGGGCGCACCCGCTTGGCGAAGCGCTGGTGGGGACTGCCGAAGACGGCCGAAACGAGGGTCTTGATCATCACGGATCCTGGTACAGCCCGCGCCCGGCCACATGGGCCGCCACGGCGTCGGGCACGAAATAGCGGATCGACCGGCCGGCCGCGACTCGCCGTCGCAGCTCGGTCGCCGAGATCTCCAGCGCGGGCACCGGCACCGCCCGCCACACCCACGGCGCCTCCGGGGCGGGATGCCCCGGCCGGGTGAGCACCGCCACCCGCGCCAGCGCCGCCACCGCGGCCGACTCCCGCCACTGCGGGAACTCCCCGGCCGCGTCCGCGCCGAGGAGAAGGATAAACGCCTCCCCCGGCTCCCGCGCGGCGAGGGCCCGGAGCGTGTCCACCGTGTACGAGGGGCCGGGCCGGTCGAGCTCCAGCGTCTCCACCCCGAACCCCGGCATCCCCGCCACCGCCGCGCGGAGCATCGCCACCCGGTCCTCCGCGGGCGCGGCGTGGCGCCCCGCCTTGAAGGGCTGCTCTCGCGCCGGCACGAACCGCACTTCGGCCAGGCCCAGCGCCTCCCGGGCGGCCAGCGCCGCGATGAGGTGCCCGTGGTGCACGGGGTCGAAGGAGCCCCCGAAGAGCCCGACCATCCCGCCCCCTACCCCGCCGGCGTCTCGGCCGCGCAGGCCGCGGCGCGCGGCACCACCCCCGGGTACATCCGCCGCAGGTAGCCGCAGGTCTCGCGGATGTCCTCGGCGTAGCCCAGGGTCTGGTACACGCCGATCAGGGCCAGCAGCGCGTCGGGGGTCACCTCCGCGCGCGGGTACGTGGCGGCCAGGTCCTTGAGGTACAGGATGGCCGACTCGTACGCCTTGTAGCGCAGGTAGTACTGCGCGGCGCGGTACTGCTTCCACGCCAGCATGTCGTTGAGGCTGTCGATGCGCACCTGCGCCACCTGCGCCGCGTGGGTCCCGGGGTAGCGGTTCAGCACCTCCTGGTAGGTGCCGAGCGCGGTCTGGCCGTAGCTCGGGTCGAGCTCGGGCCGGCGCCAGAGCTGGGCGAAGGCGTCCCCCGCGCGGAGCAGCGCGTCGGGCGCGAGCGGGTCGCCCGGCATCTCGTCGGAGACGCGCCGGAACTCGCGCACCGCCTGGAGGTGGCTCTTGGTGGCCAGGTACGCCTCGCCCAGGTAGAAGTGCGCCCGCGGGATGCGGGGATCCCCCGGGGAGAACTCGAGCGAGAGCCGCTCCAGCTCGGTGATCGCCTTGGGGAACTTGCCGTGGCGGAAATACCCCTCGGCCACCCCCCAGGCGCGGTCCACCATCTCGGGGGAGGCGTCGAGCGCCACCTGGGGCTCGGGGGCGCGCACCGCGCCGCCGACGGGGCCGCAGGCGGCGAGCAGGAGCGCGAACGCGGGGATCGGCAGGGAACGGCGCATCAGCGGGAATCGGGCACGGCGGCCCCGAGAGAGTCGAGCTTGGCGCGGGCCGCGACGCCGAGCGAGTCGGTCGCGGACGCGGAGAGGACGGCCTGGTAGGCGATCGCGGCCCCGAGGAGGTCGCCCTGCGCCCGGCGCAGGTCGGCGAGCCCCAGCCGGGCCCGGCGGCCGTCGCCGCCCGCGGGGTCGGCCGCGAGCGCGGCGCCGAACCACTTCTCGGCCGCGTAGGGGTCGCCGATGGTGACGGCCTGCTCCCCCAGCCGCACGCCGCAGGCGGCGAGTCCCGCCTTGGCGGCCGCCAGCGCGCGCGCGTCGCGCGAGCGGCGGGTCACGGCGGTGTAGGCGCTCATCGCCTGGTCGCAGGCGGTGGTCTCGCGCAGCGCGTTCCCGTACGCGAGCAGGAGCGAATCGGTGACACCGGCGTCGGGCGCGGCGGCGAGCGCGTACGGCAGCACGGCGACGAGCTCCGGGGCCTCCAGGCCCCCGGTCCGCACCAGCGCCAGCGCGTGGCGCGCCGCCAGCCGTTCGGGGGCCACGTCACGGAGCGCCGACACGGCGGCCGAGAGCCCCGTCGCGTCGCGCGCGTGCTCCGCCGCCTCCGCCACGAGCTCGAGCCCGGTGGCCGACTCGTCGAGCCGGCTCGGGTCGTCGGCCACGAGGGCGCGATAGGCCTCCGCCGCCTCGCGCAGGCGGCGCGCCCGGAGGGCCGCGGCCCCGATCTTGGCGTACAGCTGCGCGTTGGCGCGGGTGCCGGCGGCGGCCTGGTACTCGGCCAGCGCCTTGGCGCCGTCGCCCGCGGCCAGCGCCGTGTCGCCCAGCCGCTCATGGTCGGCCCCGGCGCCAAAGCAGCCGGCGGCGGCGAGCGCGAGGAGCGCGCCGGCGAGGGGGGAACGTGCGAGGCGGCGGTTCATTCGGCGGCCCGGTCCATCATCGCGAGGTAGGCCTCGATGCGGCTGTTCTCGGGCTGGCGCGCCAGCGCCTCCTGCCAGACCCGGCGCGCCGACGCCGCATCCCCCGCCAGGTAGTAGGCGAGCCCCAGCGACGCCTGCGCCTCGATGAACGCGGGCCGCGCCTGCAGCACCCGCTCCAGCTCCTCGCGGGCGGCCAGCGGGTTCCCCAGGTCGAGCAGGAGCCGCGCCAGGCGGTAGCGCAGGTCGATGAACGCCGGCCCGAGCTCCACCGCCTTGCGGTACTGCTCCACCGCGTCCTGCACCGCCCCCGACTCGGCGTAGCTCTCGCCCAGGGCGGCGTGCTGGTTGGCGAGCCGCGCGGCCACGTGCGGGGTGAACCGCCCGGTGCGGGGGCCCTCCAGCGCCGAGGCGCGGCGGAACGCCTCCTCCGCCTCGGCGGTGCGCCCCAGCTGGGTCAGCACCAGTCCGCGATGGATGTGCGCCTCGACGTAGCGCGGGTTGAGCTCCACCGCGCGGTCGAAGGCCACGAGCGCCTGCTCCGGCTGGCCCAGCAGCGAGCGGCAGAGCCCGAGGAGGTGATGCGCATCGGCGAACGCCCGGCCGGTGGCGAGCACCTCCTCGAGGAGGTGCACGGCCCCGTAGTAGTCCTGGAGCGCGAACCGCTCTCGCGCCTCCTTGACGTTGCGTTCAGGGTTCGTGTCGGGCGTCATCGCGATACCAGGTGACGAAACGTTCGATCCCTTCGGCGAAGGGCACCGCCGGCGCGAAGCCGAGGGCGGCGCGGGCGCGGGTCAGGTCGGCGGCGGTGTGGCCCACGTCCCCCGGCTGCCGGGGGCGGGGGTCGAGCACGGGGGTCACCCCCAGGGCGCGCGCCAGCGTGGCGATCATCTCCCGGAGCGGGACCGGATGCTCCCCGCCGAGGTTGAAGCACTCCACCGTCCCCGGGGCGAGGGTGCCGCTCCGGTCGGTGGCGGCCAGGACCCCCGCCACGATGTCCGAGACATAAGTGTAGTCGCGCGACTCCTCCCCCGTCCCGAACACCGGGATCGGCTCCCCTCGGCCCATCCGCCGCGCGAAGGCGTGGATGGCGAGGTCGGGGCGCTGGCGGGGGCCGTACACGGTGAAGAAGCGGAGCGCCACGGCCCGGAGCCCGAAGGGCGCCGCGACGCTGGCGGCGAGCAGCTCCGCCGCGCGCTTGCTGGCCGCGTAGGGCGAGACGGGCCCCACGCAGGGCGCGTCCTCGCGGAAGGGGGCCGGGGTGTCCTCGCCGTACACCGACGAGGAGGAGCCGAGCACCACCCGCGTCACCCCGGCCCGCCGGCACTCGGCGAGGAGCGTCGCCGTGCCCGCCACGTTCACCGAGGCGTACGCCGCCGGGTCGGCGAGCGACGGGCGCACCCCCGCCCGGGCCGCAAGGTGCACCACCGCCTCCACCCCCGCGAGCGCGCGCGCCACCGTCGCGGCGTCGCGCACGTCCCCCTCGACCAGCGAGAAGCCCCGCCCCGCGCGGAGGGCGGCGAGGTTCCGCTCCTTCCGGGCCCGCGGGTAGAACGGGTCGAAGTCGTCGAGCCCCACCACCGCGTCGCCGCGCGCCACCAGCGCCTCGGCCACGTGGGAGCCGATGAACCCCGCGGCCCCGGTGAGGAGCACCTTCACGCGACGAGCGCCTTCCGGAACCAGTCGATGGTGCGGCGGAGCCCCTCCTCCAGCGGCACCGTCGGCGCCCACCCGAGCACCGTGCGGGCCACCGTGATGTCGGGCCGGCGCACCTTCGGATCGTCCTCGGGCAGCGGCCGCTCCACGATGGCCGAGCGCGACCCGGTGAGCCGGAGCACCTGCTCGGCCAGCTGGCGCACGGTGAACTCGTCGGGGTTGCCGAGGTTGGTCGGCTCCGCGCGGTCGCTCAGGAAGAGCCGGTAGATCCCGTCCACCAGGTCGCTCACGTAGCAGAACGAGCGGGTCTGGCCGCCGGTGCCGTACACCGTGAGCGGCTCGCCCTTGAGCGCCTGCACGATGAAGTTGGAGACCACCCGGCCGTCGCGCGCCCGCATCCTGGGGCCGTAGGTGTTGAAGATCCGGACGATCCGGGTGTCCACCCCGTGGGCGCGGTGGTACGCCATCGTGAGCGCCTCCGCGAAGCGCTTGGCCTCGTCGTACACGCCGCGCGGGCCCACCGGGTTCACGTTGCCCCAGTAGCTCTCGGGCTGCGGATGCACCAGCGGGTCGCCGTACACCTCGCTGGTGGAGGCCAGGAAGAAGCGCGCCCCCTTCGCCTTGGCCAGCCCGAGCGCCTTGTGGGTGCCGAGCGAGCCGACCTTGAGCGTCTGGATCGGCAGCTCGAGGTAGTCGATGGGGCTCGCCGGCGAGGCGAAGTGGAGCACCCCGTCGAGCGCCCCCTCGACGTAGATGAAGTTGGTGACGTCGTGCTGGATGAAGCGGAACCGCGCGTGCCCCATCAGGTGCGCGATGTTCTCGGGGGAGCCGGTGATGAAGTTGTCCATCCCGACCACCTCGTGGCCCTCGGCCAGGAAGCGGTCGGCGAGATGGCTCCCGAGGAACCCCGCGACCCCGGTGATCAGCACCCTCACGCGCGCCGCCGCCCGATCCCGTGGTACTCGAAGCCGAGCCGCGCCATCCGCGCCGGGTCGTACAGGTTGCGGCCGTCGATCACCAGGGGCCGCCGGAGCGCGCCCTTGAGCCGCTCGAAGTCGGGGGTGCGGTACACCAGCCACTCGGTCACGATGCAGAGCGCGTCGGCGCCCGCCACCGCGGCCCAGGGATCCGGCGCGTACGCGATCCGGTCGCCGAAGACGTGCTGCGCGGTCTCGTGCGCCTTGGGGTCGTGCGCCACCACCGTGGCGCCCGCCGCCAGCGCCCCTTCCACCAGCGGGATGGACGGGCTCTCGCGCATGTCGTCGGTCTCGGCCTTGAAGGCGAGCCCCCACACCGCGATGCGCCGCCCCGCGAGCGTGCCGTCGAACGCGGCGATGAGCTTGTCGAGCATCCGTCGCTTCTGCCGCTCGTTCACCACTTCGACGGCGTCGAGCACGTCGAAGGTGAGGCCCACGTCGCGCCCGGTGCGGATGAGCGCCTTCACGTCCTTGGGGAAGCAGCTGCCGCCGTACCCGGGGCCCGGGAAGAGGAACGCCGGGCCGATGCGCCGGTCGGTCCCGATCCCCTTGCGCACCAGGTCCACGTCCGCGCCCACCAGCTCGCAGAAGTGCGCCATCTGGTTCATGAACGAGATGCGCGTGGCGAGCATCGCGTTGGCGGCGTACTTGGTCACCTCGGCCGAGGCGATGTCCATGAAGAGGATCGGGTTCCCCGAGCGCACGAAGGGGGCGTAGAGCTCCCGCAGCATCTCGCGCGCGTCGTCATCCTCGACGCCGATGACCACCCGGTCCGGCTTCATGAAGTCGTCGATCGCCGCCCCCTCCTTGAGGAACTCGGGGTTGCTGGCGACGACGAACGGGGTCGCGGTCTCGGCGGCGATCGCCGCGCGCACCTTGGCCGCGGTCCCCACCGGCACCGTGCTCTTGGTGACCACCACCTTGGGCGCGTTCATGTGCCGGCCGATCGTGCGCGCCACGGCCAGCACGTGCTGGAGGTCGGCCGAACCGTCCTCCCCCTCGGGGGTGCCCACCGCGATGAACACCACCTGGGCGCGCTCCACCGCCGCGCCGACGTCGGTGGTGAACGCGAGCCGCCCCTCCTCCTGGTTGCGGCGCACCATCGCCTCGAGCCCCGGTTCGTAGATCGGGATCTCGTTGCGGCGGAGCATCGCGATCTTGGCCTCGCTGATGTCCGCGCACGCGACGTCGTTCCCCGTCTCCGCGAAGCACGCCCCCGCGACCAGCCCGACGTAGCCCGACCCGACGACGGCGACCTTCATGCGCCGTAGAACCCGCGGATCGCCGCCACCACCTCGTCCTGCTGCGCCTCGGTGAGCTCCGGATAGATCGGGAGCGACACCACCTCGGCCTGGGCCTTCTCGGTCTCGGGGAGCATCCCCGGCTTCCCGCCCAGGTGGGCGAAGCAGGGCTGCAGGTGGAGCGCCAGCGGGTAGTACACCTTGTGCCCGATCCCCTTGGCCTTGAGGTGCTCGGTCAGCTGGTCCCGCCGCTCGGCGCGGATGGTGTACTGGTGGTAGATGTGCTCGTTGGCGGGGTCCACCGCGGGGGTGGCCACCGCGGCGAGCCCCGCCAGGCGCTCGTCGTACCGGTGCGCCAGCCGGCGGCGCGCCTCGTTCCAGGCCGCGAGGTGCGGCAGCTTGGCCAGGAGCACCGCGGCCTGCAGCGTGTCGAGCCGGCTGTTGAGCCCCACCTCGTCGTGGTAGTACTCGCGGGTGCCGCCGTGCAGCCGCTGCGAGCGGAGGTGCGCGGCCACCGCGTCATCCTGCGTCACCATCATCCCCCCGTCCCCCCAGCCGCCCAGGTTCTTGGTGGGGAAGAACGAGAGGGTGCCCACCGTCCCCAGCTCGCCCACGTGACGCCAGGTCCCGTCCACCTTGCGCCGCGCGCCGATGGCCTGCGCCCCGTCCTCGATCAGCGCCAGCCCGCGGCGCTTGGCGATCGCGGCGATCTTCTCGATCTCGGCCATCTGGCCGTAGAGGTGCACCACCACGATGGCGCGGGTGCGCGGGGTGATCGCCGCCTCGATGGCCGCCGCCGAGGCGTTGAAGGTCACCGGGTCGATGTCCACGAACACCGGCGTCCCGCCCGCGTTGTGGATGGCGCCCGCCGTGGCGAAGAAGGTGAACGCCGGCGCGATCACCTCGTCCCCCGGCTTGAGCCCGAGCGTCCGGAGCGGGATGAGCAGCGCGTCCGTGCCGCTGGCGCAGGCCACCCCGTGCTTCGTGGCGCAGACCTTGGCCACCGCCTGCTCCAGCTGGCCCACCTCGGCCCCCATGATGAAGCCCTGGCGGTCGATGACGGCCTGCAGGGCCTTGGTCACCTCGGCCTGGATCGTGCGGTACTGGGCGACGAGATCGAGCAGCGGTACGGACACGGCGGTGGTTCCTCGGGTGGACGGAGTGAAGGTCGCGTAACTGCAACTAGCGCTTGAAGTTATCCCTGTCGGCGGGGCGGCGCAACGCAACGCAGCAGCCCCTCCGCCTCGCGGTAGCCGGCCCCGCAGCGGGGGCAGCTCGCCTCCCCCGCGTCGAGGTGCAGCCGCTCCCCGCACTGGCACATCCACCCCACCCGGCGGGCCGGCACCCCGACCATCAGCGCGTAGGCGGGGACGTCGCTCGTGACCACCGCGCCCGCGCCGATGAAGGCGTACTCGCCGAGGGTCACGCCGCAGACGATGGTGGCGTTGGCCCCGATGGAGCTGCCGCGCTTGACCCGGGTCTCGCGGTACTCCGTCTTGCGCGAGACGTGGCTCCGCGGGTTGGTGACGTTGGTGAAGACGCAGCTCGGGCCGCAGAAGACGTCGTCCTCGAGGACCACCCCCTCGTAGATCGAGACGTTGTTCTGCACCTTCACGTTGTTCCCCAGCCGGGTGCCCGGCATCACCACCACGTTCTGCCCCAGGTTGCACCCCTCGCCGATCACGGCGCCGGGCATCACGTGGCTGAAGTGCCACACCTTGCTCCCCTTGCCGATGACGGCGCCGTCGTCGACGTAGCTGCTCTCGTGCACGAAATAGTCGGTCATCGGTCTCCTCGGTCGGTGGCGGCGGACAGGGTGCTCCCGTCCGGCCCGATCAGCTTCACCTCGGTCTCGAGCCGCACGCCGAAGCGCTCCTCGACCGTGCGGCGCGCGTGGGCGATGAGCCCGCGCACGTCGGCGGCGGTGGCGCCGCCGGTGTTCACGAAGTAGTTGGCGTGCATCGGCGAGACCTCCGCCCCCCCCACGCGGGTCCCCTTGAGCCCCGCCGCCTCGAGCAGCTGCCCCGCGGTGCGCGGCCCCTCCCGCTGGCCCCAGCTCGGCCCGCCGGGGTTCTGGAAGACGCTCCCGCAGCAGGGCTGGTTGAACGGGGTGCCGCGGCTCCGCCACTCGAAGAGGTGGTCGATCTCGGCCT
>DASTRQ010000123.1:0-24292 GCA_035761145.1 Gemmatimonadales bacterium | reverse complement strand
ATCCGAACACCACCTTCTCCGACTACCTGGGCGTCGTGAACCCGACCCCGGGGTGCGCGCCGGAGCTGGGGGTGCAGGATGACTGCCCGGTGACGTTCGACACCCCGGGTCCCGGCGTGGCGTACTCCGCGCACGAGGACTACAACATCGGCGGGATCGGCCTCGACGCGACGCCGTTCGTCCAGGTGAAGAACGGCGGCCGGCTCCTCCTGGCCGACAACACCGCCATCATCACCACGGCCGACACGGCGGTGACGGGGGCGGCGTCGGACGGGTACCCGGCGCTTAGCGGGAACGACATCCCGTTCACCTTCGTGGACAAGACCGCCAAGAACAACCTGCGGTACTTCTACGCCGTCACCGCGTTCGACGTGAACTCGATCCAGTCGGGTCCGTCGAGCCTCGAGTCGGCGCGCATCACCAAGTCGGTCATCCCGACCCACCCGGCGTCGAACTACGACAACGACGGGTCGGTCTCGATCGGCGTCTTCGGCCGTGGCGTCAACATGACCGAGGTCATCCCGAAGTCGCCCTCCATCAACAGCAGCACGGGCATCTTCAGCGGCCCGGCGCGGCCCGCCACGGCGGCGTCGATGGGCTTCGTGGGTGACTTCGTGAAGCAGGTGGTGACCGTCTCGGGCGAGTTCTCCCTGACGCTCAACAGCATGGAGGTCGGGAGCGCGTACGACGGCGCGCCGAACGTGTACCACTTCACCGCCACCACGCCGGCGGGCTCCACCCCGCTTGACCTCTCGGTGGTGCAGAACGTGGACAACACGCCGGTCAACCTGGCGGGCTCGCTCGACGGCGGCCCGATCGACAACAACCGCGCCCAGCGGTACGGCGGCTCCAACGCCTACCACCTGGCGGCGTCGTGGGCGCTGACCTATCCGGGCGCCTACTACACCACCTCGTACGGCCGCGGCTGCGTCAACGGCGCCACCGGCTTCACCTCGCGCTGCCAGTACAACGGCGCGCGGTGGTTCGACGGCCCCACGCCGACGGCCAACGAGACCTTCCCCAACCCGACGCGCGACAACGGCGTGAACGGGTTCGGCGGCGGGACCGCCGTGCTCACGACCTACCAGAACGCCGGGCAGGTGAGCGCCGGTACCGGCAACGTCATCGTGTACGAGCCCCGCAGCTACCAGGGCCAGGACAACGTGTGGCGTAACATCGAGGGCGTGGGTGGCGGCGTCGCGACGGCCGCCGACTACAACGTGTACTGGGGTGCCGGCGGCACCGTGGATTCGGTGGTGGACTACACGCACAACGTCCTGGTGCCGTTCGCCACTGACGCCACCGGTGGCTACACCTGGGGGTGGCTCACCCAGGCCAACGCCAACAACACCACCTCGTACGACGCGCGGACCGAGCTCACGGTGGCCGACTTCGGGTGCCTCGAGCCGTACCGCAGCTACGGGTCGGTGCAGGGGGTCATCCCCTGCGGCGGCGCGGCGTATCCGCTCAGCCAGACCGCGGCACTCGGGCCGATCTCGCTGTTCTCCGGCGCCTACGCCGGTGGTCACCCGGTCGCGGCCCTGACCAGCCCGGTCGCGGCCGGTCCCGGCGTGGGGATGTACATCGCCGGGCACCTGTTCATGTTCGAGTTCCCGGCGGGGAGCACCAATGGTGACCTCCCGGCGGCGGGCAGCGTCTGGACCCTCCGCACCTACACGGGCGCCGTCCGCGGCGGCCAGGGGGGCGGCGCGGGGAACCAGGGGGCCTACTCCTTCTTCGAGGTCAAGTCGCCGCTCACGGCGGTCGGGGCCTCGGTGAAGGCGGCGTACACGGTCACCAACCAGGTCGTGGCAGCCACCGAGGCCGACCTCGACCGGGTGCACACCGTGCCCGACCCGTACTACGTGACCAACGGGTACGAGGTGAGCCCGACGAACAAGGTCATCAAGTTCGTCAACCTGCCCCAGAAGGCGATCGTCCGCATCTACTCCACGAGCGGCGTCCTCGTCCGGGTGCTGGAGCACAACTCCAACACCTTCGGCGGGACCCTCGACTGGGACGTGCGTAACCGGAACAACCAGATCGTCGCGAGCGGCGTGTACTTCTACGCCATCGAGGCCAGCGATGCACGTCGCGTCGGCCGCATGACGATCGTCAACTTCGCGCAGTAGCCACGGCGGGGGGCGGGCCCCTGGGGCCCGCCTCCACCCGCACCACGGAGAGCCACTGACATGACCAACCGTTTCGGACTGCGGATCGCCCTGGCGGCGTCCCTGGCGATGATCCCCGCCGGGCTCGCGGCGCAGGCCCCGGAGGTCTCGGCCGACAACACGCCGTATGGCGCGACGTCGGGCGAGTTCCTCCTCCTCGGGGCCGGCGCGCGGGGCACCGCGCTGGGCAACGCGTACTCGGTCCTCGCGACCGACGTGAGCGCGCTCTACTACAACCCCGCCGGCCTGGCGCTGATGAGCCGGCCGGGGGCGATGGTCGGCTCGTACGACTACGTCGCCGACACCAAGTACACCTGGGGCGGCATCGCCTTCCCCTTCGGGGGGGGCTCCCGCGCCATCGGCCTCCAGCTCGGCACCTTCGGGTTCAAGGACCAGCCGGTGTACACGGTGGACCAGCCCGACGGCACCGGCTCGGTGTACTCGGTCTCGGAGACCTTCGCCGGCCTCACCCTGGCCCAGAACTTCTCGGACCGCTTCTCGGCCGGCATCACCGCCAAGGTCGTCTCCGACCAGCTGGGTGACGCGCAGGGAAGCGCCTTCGCGATCGACTTCGGCACCCACTTCCACGCGATGCTGGGGCAGAAGCCGATCAAGCTGGCCTTCTCGGTGCTGAACCTCGGGCCGGGCCTCTCGTACCACGGCTCCGCGCTCAACACCAACGCCCCCCGCGACCAGCCCGCGGGCGAGGACGAGGTGCCGAGCCAGGACCAGCCGGCCACGCTCCGCACCAAGGCGTTCCCGCTGCCGACCACCTTCCGCGTCAGCCTCGGGTACGACTTGGTGAGCAGCACCGCCAGCCGCTTCTCGCTCATCGGCGAGTTCAACCAGCCCAACAACAACCGGGCCGGCTTCTCGCTGGGCGGCGAGTACGCCTGGAACCGCCTCGGCGGCTCGAACTTCGGCGTCGCCCTCCGCGGCAGCTATTCGTACGCCTCGGCGAACAACGGCACCGACGAGGGGCTCTCGGGCGCGGTCGGCACGGCCACCTCCGACGAGGCCTCGCTCCAGGGCCTCGCGGGCGGCGGCGGGATCAACTACGCCTCGGGCAACTTCAACCTCGGGTTCGACTACGCCCTCAAGTACATGGGCATCCTCGGGCCGACCAACTTCTTCAGCGTCTCCCTCGGGTGGTGACGCGGCGGCCGGCCGGGACGCGGTCCGGTCCCGGCCGGCCCCAGGAATGACGTGACGATCTTTCGGGCGTTCGCGGCAGGTGCCGCCCTCTTGACGGCGGCCCCCGCCGCCCTCGCCGGGCAGGATGCCCCGGCACTGGCGGCACGGGCGGTGCGGTTCTGGCTCCCGGAGTACGGACAGACGGTGGTCAAGGCGTTCGTCCAGATCCCGTATGCCGTGCTCACACCGACCGATGGCGGCCCCGCAGGGGAGATGGCGTACCGGGTCTCGGTCCGCGTGGCCGACTCGACCGGCCTCACCCTGATGCAGCAGAGCTGGATGAAGCACGCGCCCGCCGCGGCGCGGCTGCCGGGGGCCACCGGGCTCGAGATCCTGGAGTTCAACGTCGTCCCCGGCAAGTACCGGCTCGAACTCGCGGTGGACGACTCGGTCTCGGCGACCCACGTCGGCAAGACGCTCGAATTCCAGGGCTTCACCGGGCGGCCGGACGCCAGCGACCTGGTGCTCTCCTCCCGGATGCGGGTCCCCGGCGCGGCCGACACCGTGCCGGTCCCGGGGGAGCTCCGCCGGGGCAACACGATCCTCACGGCGCTGGCCGATGTCCACCTGGCGCCGCTGGACGACCGGAGCCGGTTGTTCTACTACCTCGAAGCGTACCCGGCCCAGGCCGACAGCGGGACGCTCGCGCTCGAGGTGGTGTCCCGGGAAGGGCAGAGCCTCCTCAAGGTGCCGGCGCGCCCCGTGCAGGTCGGGGCCGGTGGCGGGGTCCTCCGGGGACAGCTCGACCTGACGGGGTTGCCAGAAGGGGAGTACGACCTGGTCGCGACGCTCGCGCTCGCGAGCGGTCAGGTGACGCGACGGGCCCCCTTCACGATGGGCGACCTCGGTGCCGCGCTGGCGCAGGCGGAGTCCCGGCGGGCCGAGGCGATGGTGACCGACAGCGGGTACTTCGGCGCCATGGACCAGGACGAGCTCGAGGAGGCGTTCGCGCCCCTCTCGTACGTGGCCCGGCCGAACGACCAACTGCAGGTCTGGGGAGCCCAGCTCAGCCTGCAGGCCAAGCGCCGGTTCCTGACGCGGTTCTGGCAGCAGCGCGACACGTTGAGCCCGGGGACGCCCCGCAACGAGGTCCGCGAGGCGTTCTACCAGCGGATCGCGGAGGCCAACCGGCGCTTCACCGACCAGCAGCGGGGGTCGGGGCCGGGATGGCGGTCGGACCAGGGGCGGATCTTCATCCGCAACGGCGAGCCGATCGAGGTGCTTCGGCGGTCCAACGTGGGGACGGCCCCCCCGTATGAGGTGTGGCGCTACGCCGGCTCGCGGGACCGCTGGTACATCTTCAGCGACCGGACGAATTTCGGCAGCTACGAGCTGCTCAACTCGAACGACCCGAAGGAATCCAGCCGGCCAGGCTGGGAACAGACGCTGGGGCCCGAAGCGCTGGTGGACATCGGGCAGTACCTCAACATCGATTTCGTGCGGCGGGCACGCAGCAGGGTGCAATGATCCGCCGCTTGCAGGGTGCACTCACGGTGGCCGCATCCCGAGCTTCCGCAACGAGGGACACAACCATGAATGCTGTTACGCGTTGTCTGGTACTTCTCGCCGCCACTGTGGCGGTCGGCGCCTGTGGGGGCGACCCGACGGCCGACGATGCCGGTACGGGTCTGACGATCCGCGCCACCCCCTCCACGGTCTACATGCGCCAGAACGGCACGGCGCAGGTGCTGATCGAGGCCGTGGACAAGCTCGGCGGGCCGGTGGACGGGAGCTGGACGGCGGGCTCGCCGACCGGTCCGTTCACCATCGCCAAGGATGACGAGTATCGTCCGGTCTCCAGCGGCCCGCTGAAGACGGTGGAGCGCTTCGTGCTCTCCGCGAGCAACGCCGGCGACGGCTCGGTGACCATCACCGGGACGGGCGGCACCATCACGATCCCGGTGCGCATCGCCCCGGACACCGGGGCGTTCGCGGCGACCATCTCGGACCTCAACCCGGCGATCGGGGCCACGGTGGACATCACCGCCCCGGCGGGGGTGCGCTTCACCGCCGGCACGACGGTGGACTTCTACTCCGGCCCGCTCGCGATCGACAAGGCCAACGGCCTCGCCGCTCCGCAGGTCACCGCCTTCAGCGGGGACAGCGCCACGATCACGGTCCTGCCGGCCCCGGGTGCCACCGGGTTCGCCCGGATCTCCGGGATCGCGAGCGTGAGCACCCCGACGCTCACCACCACGGCGCGCACGGTGGACTCCATCACCGTCCCGGGCCTGAGCAGCTTCCCGGGGACGCCGAGCGACGCGGCGCCGGCCGTGAACACTCCGATCACGCTCACGATGGGGGCCAACTTCAAGTTCCGGCCCAACATCGACTTCACCGGCGGGGCGGGTGCCATCACCGGGGCGGTGCTGAGCGTCGCGGCCGACAGCCTCAGCGCGACGGTCCTGCCGCCGCCGGGGGCGGCCCCGCTGGACTTCAACCACCTCCTCTTCACCCCGCTCCCGGACCTGGACGTCTCGCTGCCCACCGCGGCCACGATCACGGTCGGAGCGGCGCCTGACCTGGGCGGCGACGATCCGTTCGCGGGCCCGGTGGCGCAGCTCACGGCGCCCACGGTGGTCGGGACCGCGACCGCCTCGTACGACCAGCTCACCCTCGGTGCCCCGGACTACGTCGATGACGGCGGGATCGCGGCCTCCCAGCTCTACGAGCTGAGCTTCCCGTCGGCCGGCGACTACCGGATCACCGTGTCCTGGGACAACGAGTCGGACGTGGACGCGTTCCTGATCGACGGCGGGTTCAACTCGATCATCGGGCAGTCGTTCAACGGCGCCGGTGACGACGAGAGCATCGACTACACCGCCGGTGCCGGCGAGCTGACCTACCTGGAGATCAACATGTACGCCGGGGCGGTCCCGCCGACCCTCATGATCTCGGTGAAGCGGATCAACTAAGCAACAGTCCAGCACCATACGACACCCCCGGGAGCCCAGGCTTCCGGGGGTGTTTGCTTTTGGCTATCGGCCATCGGCGGCTGGCTGTTAGCTGTTGGCTGTTCGCTGTTGGCTGCTGGCTGTTGGCTGCTGGCTGTTGGCTGTTGGCTGTTGGCTGATGGCCGATGGCCGATGGCTGATGGCCGATGGCCGATGGCTGATGGCCGATGGCCTAGACCCTGAACTGCTCCCGATGCAGCAGGGCGTAGAGCCCGCCCTTGGCGAGCAGCTCGTCGTGGGTCCCCACCTCCGCCACCCGCCCCTGGTCCAGCACCACGATCCGGTCGGCGCGCTGCACCGTGCTCAGCCGATGGGCGATGATCAGGGTGGTGCGGCCACGGAGGAGGCGCTCCAGCGCTTCTTCCACCAGCCGCTCGCTCGCGGTGTCGAGCGAGCTCGTGGCCTCGTCGAGCACGAGCACCGCGGGGCCCTTCAGGATGACGCGCGCGATGGCGATCCGCTGGCGCTGGCCCCCCGAGAGCTTCACCCCCCGCTCCCCCACCACCGTCTCGAACCCCTGCGGCAGCCGGTCGATGAACTCGGTGGCGTGCGCCGCCTCCGCCGCGGCGCGCACCTCGTCCGCGGTGGCGCCGGGGCGGGCGTAGGCGATGTTCTCGCGGATGGTGCCGCTGAAGAGCGCCGGCTCCTGCGGCACCAGGCCCAGGACACCCCGCAGGTCGGCCAGGCGCAGCTCCCGGATGTCCACCCCGTCGAGCCGGATGGCCCCCTCGGTCACGTCCCAGAAGCGGGGGAGGAGCGCTCCCAGGGTGGTCTTCCCGGCGCCTGAGGGGCCCACCAGGGCCACGACCTCCCCGGGGCGCAGGGTCAGGTCCACCTCGCGCAGGGCCCAGGGCGCCGCGGGGTCGTCCCGATAGCGGAACGAGACCCGCTCAAAGGCCACCTCGCCCCGAAGCGGCGCCGGAAGGGGTGCCGGGGTGGCCGGGTCGGCCACGGCGGGAGCCACCTCGAGGAGCTCGAAGACCCGCTGCGCGGCCCCCACCGCCTCCTGATACTGGCTGGTGAACGAGACGAGCCCGCCGATGGCCCCGGCGATGAACATCGTGTACAGGATGAACTGGATCAGGTCCCCCTGGCTCAGGCGGCCGTCGAGCACCTGACGCCCCCCCTGCCAGAGCACCACCACGATGGCCCCGAAGACCGCGAGGGTGATGGCGCCGAAGAAGAGGCCGCGGAGGTGCGCGCGCCGGAGCGCCGTGGCAACCACCCGGTCGATCCGCGCGCCGTAGCGTGAGCGTTCGCCGGGCTCCTGCACGAAGCTCTGCACGGTGCGGATCTGGGAGAACGCCTCCTCCGCCTGGGCGGTGGCCTCGGCCACCTGGTCGGAGAGCCCGGTGGTCATCCGCCGGAGCCGCCGCCCGAAGAACACGGCCGTGGCGATGACCACCGGCGCCACCGCCAGCGCGGTGAGTGTGAGCCGGGGCTGGCTGATGGTGAGGAGCACGAGGCTCCCCACCAGCTGAAGGCTCTGCCGCGCCAGCTCGGCCACCTGCGTGCTCATCGCCCCCTGCAGCATCCCGATGTCGGCGGTAAGACGGCTGGTGAGCTCGCCGGTGCGCCGGTCGGCGAAGAAGCCCGGAGGAAGCTCGAGCAGCTTGCCGAAGAGCTCGCGCCGGAGCCCCGCCACCGCCCGCTCGCCGGTGGCGGTGAGGAGGTAGGTCTGGGCGTAGTTGAGCGCCGCCTGCACCACGAACAGGAGGAAGAGCCCGAGCGCGATGCGGTCGAGCAGGGCGCGGTCGTGCGCCTGGAAGGCGGCGTCGAGGAGCTTCCCGCCGAGCTTGGGGAACGCGAGCGTGATGGCGCCGGAGCCGAGCAGGGTGACGAGCGCCAGCGCCAGCGGACCGCGGTAGGGGCGGATCCGCGGCCAGAGCCGGACGAGCTTGCCGGGGGGCGGGAGGAGCCCCCGCCGGGGGGGGCGGGGGGAGGTCATCCTAGCGATCGCCGCCGAGGATCAGGACGTCGGGGGGCGGGGTGTGGGTGAGGCGGCCCAGGGGCATCGCCCGGTCCACCCCCATCGCGGCGAAGAGGAGGAAGAGATACAGCAGCGAGTACTTGTACATCCCCCACGCGGTGCCGGGCACCACCCCCGGCTCGCGGAGGAGGCGCACGCAGTACCAGAGGAGTCGGCCGCCGAGGAGCGCCGCGGCGATGGCGTACACCGCGCCGAGCTCCCCGGCGAGCCAGGGGAGGAGGGTGAGCGGGAGGAGCATCACCGTGTATCCCAGCATCTGCAGCTTGGTCTCGTGGTCGCCGCGCACCACCGGGAGCATCGGGACCCCCGCGCGGGCGTACTCCCCCTGCTTGATGAGCGCCAGCGCCCAGAAGTGGGGCGGGGTCCAGTAGACCACGATGAAGAAGAGCACCAGCGCGGTCCAGTCGAGGGCGCCGGTCATCGCGGCCCACCCCACGAGGGGAGGGAAGGCGCCGGCCGCGCCGCCGATGACGATGTTCTGCGGCGTCGCGCGCTTGAGCCACGCGGTGTAGATGACCGCGTAGAAGACGAACCCCGCGAGCGCCAGCCAGGCGCTCAGGGGGTTCACCCTGGTGTAGAACACCCAGAAGGCGAGGGCGCCGAGCCCGAGGCCGTACGCCAGCGCGGCGGGGGAGGGGATGCGGCCGCTCGGCACGGGGCGGGTGCGGGTCCGGGTCATCACGTCGTCGATGTCCCGGTCGAACCACATGTTGGTGGCGTTGGCGCCGCCGGCCATCAGGTACCCGCCCAGGAGCACCCAGCCCACCAGCGACCAGGACGGGAGCCCGTGCCCGGTGATGAACATCGGGGCCACGGTCGTCACCAGGAGCAGCGAGATGATCCGCGGCTTGGTGAGGGCCACCAGGTCGGCCAGGAGGCTCGGACGGCGTGCGGGTTCGGTCATTCCCCTCGTTCCTGCGCAAGGTCAGGGCCGGGCCGCCCAGGGAGCGGCCCGGCCCGCGAGCCCCCAAGAAACCGCCGCGCCGCGCGTCTTGTCAAGCAGCGCCCGGGCGGGCCATCTTCCCCCCCGAGGCCGGTTCCCGGCCGTGGGCCCTTCCCCGATCCAAAGGATGACGATGGCCGCCGAGCGCGACGCGTGGGGCGAACGCCTGCCCCGCAACCTGGGGCTGTGGAGTGCGGTGGCGGTCCTCGTCGGGTCCACCATCGGGAGCGGGATCTTTCGCGTCCCCGCGGGGGTGGCGGCGCAGCTCGAGGCGCCCGGCCCCTTCCTCGTGGTCTGGGTGCTCGGGGGGCTCTTCGCGCTGGCGGGGGCGCTCACCTACGCCGAGCTGGCGGCGGCGCTGCCCCGCTCGGGGGGCGTCTTCGCGTTCATCCTCGAGGCCTTCGGCCCGCTCCCGGCCTTCCTGTTCGGCTGGTCGGAGCTCGTGGTGATCCGCGCCTCGGCGCTCGGGGCCATCTCCACGCTCTTCGCGGAGTATCTCGGGTACTTCCTGCACTTCACCCCCGCGCAGGTGCACTGGGTGGCGGCGGTCGCCATCGTCGCGGTGGGGCTCTTCAATTATCTCGGCGTGCGCTACGCGGCGATGGCGATGAACGCCACCACCGCGGCCAAGTACGGCGCGCTCCTGCTGCTGGGGCTGGTGGCGTTCGCCGGCGGCGGCGGGGAGTGGGGGCACTTCGCGCCCGCCTTCCCGGGGGGGATCCACCTGTCGGTGCTCACCGCGGCGCTCATCCCGGTGATGTGGACCTACGACGGCTGGGCCGACCTCTCGTTCATGGGAGGGGAGGTCAAGGACCCCGCGCGGAACCTGCCGCGCGCGCTCATCATCGGCACCGGGCTGATCGTGGTGGTGTACCTGCTGATGAACCTCGCGTATCTCTACCTCGTCCCGGTCGAGGAGATGGCGCGCTCCCCGCTCATCACGACGACGGCGGCGGAGCGGGTGCCGCTCCTGGGCGGGCGGGGGACGGCGGTGGTGGCGGCGATGGTGATGCTCTCGGCCTTCGGGGGGCTCCTGGGCTCGATGATGACGGGGCCCCGGATCTTCTTCGCCATGGCCGACCGGGGGCTCTTCTTCCAGGCCATCGCCCGGGTGAGCCCCACGCGGAAGAGCCCGTCGGTGGCCATCTGGCTCGCCACCGGGCTCGGGGTGGTGTACGTGATGCTCAACGATTTCCAGGAGCTGGCGGAGAAGTTCATCCTGGGGATCTGGCCCTTCTACGCGCTGGCGGTGGCGGCGGTCTTCGTGCTGCGTCGCACCCGGCCGGACCTCGAGCGCCCGTACCGGGCGTGGGGGTATCCGTGGGTGCCGGCGCTCTTCCTGGCGGGGTCGGTGGCGATGGTGCTCAACGCCCTCTGGACCGAGCCGGTCAACACCGGGATCACCTTCGGGATCATTCTTCTGGGGGTGCCCGCGTACCTCCTGCGGGCCCGGCTCCGGGCGCGCGCGTAACCGTCCGGTAAAGGCCCGGGGGGCGTGCTTGAGCCCCGGCGACCGGGGGGGTACTTTAGTGGCGTTCCTGCCGGCCCCCGGGGCCGGCGGCGGGCATCCTCCCCATCCTCAACAGCCAAGGATCTCCGTATGCAGCTCTGGGTGCGTCGGGTCGTCGCGCTCCTCTCCGTCCTGGTGCTGGCGCTCACGGGCGCCGGTGCGCTGGCGGCGCAGGGCGTCACGAGCGCCGCGATCTCGGGCCGGGTCACGCAGGACAATGGCCAGGCCATCGAGGGCGCCACGATCGTCATCGTCAACGCCAGCACGGGCCAGCGCTTCCAGGTGGTGACCCGCGCGGGCGGCCGGTTCAACGTCGAGAACCTCCCCCCGGGGGGGCCGTACACCGTCGAGGTGCGCGCCATCGGGTTCCAGGCGGGCCGGCGCACGGGCGTGCGGCTCGAGCTGGGCCAGCGCTTCGCCAGCGACTTCGCGCTCAAGGCCGCGGTGGTGCAGGTGGAGGAGCTCACGGTGACGGGGGGCGAGGATCCGCTGATCAACCGCGGCCGCACCGGCTCGGCCTCGACGATCTCCGACTCGGCCATCGCCAACCTGCCGCTGCTCGGGCGCAACTTCACCGACCTGATCGTCACCAGTCCCTCGGTGGTGGCGGTGCCCAACGGCGGCCCCTCCATCGCGGGCGCCAACAACCGCTTCAACAACATCCAGATCGACGGCTCCGCCAACAACGACCTCTTCGGGCTCGGCTCCACCGGCGCCCCGGGCGGGCAGACGGGGGGCAAGGCGGTCCCGCTCGACGCGGTCGGCGAGTTCCAGGTGCTCGTGGCGCCCTTCGACGTGCGCCAGAGCGGCTTCACCGGCGGCCTGGTCAACGCGGTGACCAAGTCGGGCACCAACACCTTCCAGGGCGACGTCTTCCTGTTCCACCAGACCGACGCCCTCGTGGGCCTCTCGCCGGTGGACAACAGCAAGGTGAGCGAGTTCACGACCTCGCAGTTCGGCGGCTCCCTGGGCGGCCCCATCGTCCGCGACCGGGCCCAGTTCTTCGCCTCGCTCGAGGTGCAGCGGCGGATCTTCCCCTACGGCGGGTTCCTCCTCCCCGACTCGCTCAACAGCGTGGTGAGCCGGTTCCAGACCGACATCGCCAACCTGGGCGGCTCGGCGGGCTCCACGGGCGGGTTCAACTTCGAGAACCCGAACCTCAACGGGCTCGTCAAGGTCACCGCGCAGGCGGGGCCCAACGGGCAGGTCGAGGTCTCGAACCAGTACGCCAGCTCGCGCGGCCAGTCGATCTCGCGTTCCAGCACGGGCGACTACCAGTTCAGCGGCGGCGGCTACGAGCAGCGCAACACCAACAACACCACCCGCCTCAAGTGGACCAGCGTCTTCGGCGGGCGGTATAACAACGAGTTCTTCGCCGGCTACTCGCGCATCCGTGACCGGCGCGACCCGAACACCGACTTCCCGACCGTCAGCATCGACAACGTCCCCGGCTTCAACGGGAACTTCGTCACCGGGGCGGAGCGCTTCTCGCAGGCCAACGAGCTCGACCAGGACATCTGGGAGCTCAAGGACAACGTGACCTGGGACGTGGGCCGGCACCGCCTCACCGTCGGCACCGACAACCAGTTCTTCGGCTTCCGGAACGTCTTCTTCCCGCAGTCCATCGGCCAGTGGCAGTTCGTCAACCTCGACTCGCTCGAGGCGGGGATCGCCCACCGGTTCGACCGCGCGCTCCCGGCGGCGGGGTACGTGCCCGGCGGGCGCGCCGACCCGACCGCGCAGTTCGACGTGCGGCAGTGGGGGCTCTTCGCGCAGGACCGCTTCCAGCCGACGCCCAACCTGAGCGTCACGGTGGGGCTCCGGATGGACATCCCGACCTTCCCGGCCACCCCGCCCAGCAACCCGACCTTCCGGGCGCTCGGCTGGACCTTCGACGGCCAGAAGCTCGACACCGGCACCTTCCCGAGCGGCAACATCCTCTGGGCGCCGCGGCTGGGCGTCAACTACGACCTCGGCGGGCGGGGCGACCTCGTCGTCCGCGGCGGGGTGGGCGTCTTCTCGGGCCGGCCTCCGTACGTGTGGCTCTCCAACGCGTACGGCAACAGCGGCCTGGAGCAGGTGCAGCTCACCTGCACCGGCGGCAACGTGCCGGACTTCAACCTGTACGGCCTCGACCCGAACAACCAGCCCACGAGCTGCGGCGCCGGGCCCACCGTGCCGGTGCCCACGCTCAACATGTTCACGAAGGACTTCAAGTTCCCGCAGAGCCTCCGCGTGAACGTGGGCGTGGACAAGCGGCTCCCGATGGGCATCGTGGCCACCGTGGACCTGCTCTACGCCAACTCGCTCTCCTCGATGATGATCGAGGACCGCAACCTGAGCGGCGTGGTGGGCACCCTGGCCGGCGAGGGGAACCGTCCCCTCTACGGCACCGTCACCGGCACCCCGACGCCGCAGCGGCGCACCTCCGCCTTCGGCCCGGTGCTGGTGCACTACAACCGCGGCAACGAGTACAGCTACAGCGGCACCTTCCAGCTGCAGAAGCGCTTCGCGGACGGGTACGAGTTCAACGCGGGCTACACCTACGGGCACGCGTACGACCTCTTCTCGGCCACGAGCAGCATCGCCTTCTCCAACTACGGCTTCGCGCCGGTCGACGGCACGCTGGGCGACCGCAAGCTGACCCACTCGGCGTTCGACCGGCCGCACAAGGTCACGCTGAGCGGCACGGTGAACCTGCCGTACAGCGTGGACCTCTCGCTCATCTACATCGGCGTCTCGGGCACCCCGTACGCCTACGTGGTGAACGGCGACCTCAACGCCGACGGCGTGGGCGGCAGCAACCGCGAGTTCAACGACCTGGTGTACGTGCCGCGCGACGCCAGCGACATCTCGATGGTCGGCGGGGACGGCGGCGCGGCCGAGTACGCCGCGTTCGACGACTACATCAAGCACGAGCCCTGCCTCCGCTCGCAGCGCGGCAAGATCATGGAGCGCACCAGCTGCCGGAACCCGTGGGCCAACTTCCTGAACGCCCGGCTCACCTGGAGCGTGCCCACCACGCACGGCCAGCGGCTGCAGGTGTCCGCCGAGATGTTCAACCTGCTCAACTGGCTCAACAGCGACTGGGGCCAGGTCAAGCAGACGAGCTTCTTCGAGGGCGCCACGCTGCTCAAGCGCACCGGCTTCGACGTCGCCAACCAGCGCCACATCTACGACTTCATCGGCAACAACAACAACCTCAACCGCGTCCAGACCACCGACTCGCGGTGGCGGATGCAGCTCGGCGCCCGGTACTCGTTCTAACGCGGGCGCCGGCCGGCAGGCGGAGAGGGGGCCCCGGAGCGATCCGGGGCCCCCTGTTCGTTCATTGAGGAAGGCGGGTAAGGCGGGGTGGGTAGGGCGGGGAGGGCGGTGGGCAGGGCGGCGTGACGGCCGGGATGCGCTATGAGCCCCGCGCCCGCAAGGAGTCATCCCGAGCGGAGCGAGGGATCTCGGAGGCCGCTCCCCCGGAATGCCTCTCCCCGCCCTCGCCGCCCTATCCGCCCTACCCGCCCCCTTCTCCCACCCGCCTAGCTCCTCGCCCGCACCAGCAGCACCCCGCCGATCGTGAGGAAGAGTGCGCTCGGGAACCACGCCGCCACGAGCGGGGGGACGACGCCGGTGATCCCGATGGCGCGGCTCAGTTCCACCATCGTCAGGAAGATCACCGTGGTCGCGAGGCCGATGGCGATCCCCATCGCCGTGCCGCTCCGCGGGGCGGTGAGCGCCATCGGCGCCCCGAAGATGGCGATGATGAAGCAGGTGACCGGGAGCACGATCTTGATCGCCTGGTCCACCTCGAGCTTGGTGGCGTCGTTCCCGGCGCGCTTGAGCGCCGCGATGTAGCGTCCCAGCTCCGCGTAGCGCATCTCGTCGGGCTTCTTGGCCTCGAGCACCAGCTCGGTGGGGGGCTCCCGCATCACCCGGAGCCGGGCGGTGCGGTAGTTCCAGGCCTCCTCCGTCCCCGCGGCGGCGATGACGCGGCTGGTGCCCCCCCAGAGACGCCAGTGCCTCCCCGCGCTGTCCCAGGTGGCGCTGTCGGCCGTGACGGCCAGCGTGGGGAAGTCGGCCCCCGTGCCCTGGCGCTCGAAGAGGAGCCCGCGAAGCGCCCGGGTGCGGAGGTCGAGCGCGCGGATGGTGTACACCCACCCCTCGTCCGCGCGGTATACGAAGTTGTACTTGGACACCCGCGCGGGGGCCGCCTTGTCCTTCTGCAGCTCGAGCGACCGGGCCGTGGCCCCCGGTGCCACCTCGCCGAGCACCAGGCCGAGGCCCACGGTGAGCGCCGCCGCCACCAGGATGGGGGCGAGGATCCGGTGGAAGCTCACCCCCGAGGCCTTGGCGGCGGTGAGCTCGGTGTTGCGGCTCAGGGTGCCGATGGTGAACACCGTGGCGAAGAGCACCGCCGCCGGGAGCACCTCGAACGCGAAGCCGGGGATGGCGTACGCATAGCTCAGCAGGATCTCGCGGGAGCCCAGGCCCAGCCGCGAGAGCTTGTCGAAGCGGTCGGCGAGGTCGATCACGACCTCGACCAGGGGGAAGCCGAGGGCGGTGAGGACGAAGATGCGCCCCCACATCGTGAGGACGTACCGGTCGAGGACGCGCAGCCGGGGGAAGAGCCTCATCGCCGCCGCCGGAAGGGGCGCCGCACGAACGCGAGCGCGGTGCCGACCCACTCGGAGAACTCCCCGCCGCGGGCGCTCCCCGACTCGCGATTGACCCGCGCGAGCCCCCAGAGCCCGAGCGCCGCGAGGATCAGGTTGGTGCCCCACATCGAGAGGGCGGGGGAGATCACCTGGCGCTTGCCCAGCGATTCGCCGGCGATGAGCCCCACGTCGGCGAGCGCGAAGATGAGCAGCCCGCCGCCGATCACGAGCCCCATCCCCCCGCGGGGGAAGCGGAGCGCCATCGGCACGCCGATGAGCACGAAGACGATGCAGGCGGCGCTGATCGCCCACTTCTTGTGGGCCTCCACGAGGTAGCGCGCCTCGAGGCTCTGCGCGGCGCGCACCCGCGCCTCCGCCGCCTGGGCGTCCCCCCAGTTGGAGAGGCGGATGCTCGTGGTGCTCACGATCCCGGCGCGCTGCGCCAGGGTCAGGGTGTCCGCGGCCTGGACCCGGCGCCGCTCCTTGGGGGGGAGCCAGGGCCCCCGGCCCCGGAGCGCCCCGGCGGCGGGGGGGCGGCGGGGGAGCCCCTGTGCAGGCTGCTGGGCCTCCGCCGTCCCCGGATGGAGCGCCCGTCCCAGGGCCCGGAAGAGCCCGCAGTAGAGCCCGGTGGGGCGCCGGGGAGGTTCCCCGCCCCGCGCGGGGGGCGGGAGGCGGAGCAGGCGCCGCAGGTCCTCCTGGGCCAGCCGGGCGATCGCCTGCGCCCCCCCCGCCGCGTCCTGCTCCGCGCCGCGCACCTCGTCGAGCAGTTCGCAGGTGCTCAGCTCCCGTTCCCCGCGTCCCACCTCCTCGTCCGACCTGAGCTCGAGCGCGTTCCCCACTTCCCGGATCCGGATGGTGTTGACCGCGAAGTCGGTCACCTGGAAGAGTTCGGGGCTCGTCGCCTTGGTCTCGTGGATGGTCCCGTGCCAGAGCCTGAGCCGCACATCCGCGCCCCCGGGCGCGTAGCCGATGACCCCGCTGTCCGCGTAGATGATGCGGCGGCTCTCGACCTGGCCCAGGTCGTAGATGGCCACGTCCTTCATCCGGCCCGAGCTCCCGTCCACCCGGCTGGCGCGCAGGAAGAGGTTGGAGGGGGGGATCGGGTTGATGGTCTGCTCGGCCAGCTCCAGCGTCGGCTTCTTCCGGCCGATGTCGCTGATGAGCGCCTTGAGCCGCGCGTTGGTGCGCGGGTGGATCTGGTCGGTGACGTAGAAGGTGACGCAGGCGAGCACCGCGCCGACGAGCAGCATCGGCGCGAGCATCTGCCGCACGCTCACCCCGCTCGCCTTCATCGCGGTGATCTCGCTGTCGGCGCCGAGCTGGGTGAAGGCGTAGAGGATGGCCAGCAGGAAGGCCATCGGGAGCGTCATCACCACGAGGAAGGGGAGGGTGAGCGCGAAGACCTCCACGATCACCTGCCACGGGATCCCCTTCCCCACCAGCTTGGGCAGCCGGCGGGCCACCTGGTTGAGCAGGAGGATGCTCGTGAGCGCGGCCAGCGCGAAGAGGAACGGCGCGATGGTCTGCTTGATGAGGTACCGGTCGAGGAGCCGCAAACGCATCGTCCGCCGTGGTTGGCTGGGCCTGTAAGTCGCAGTATATTCGGCTCTTACCGCCCCCTCAAGGCCACGATCCCCACCCTGCGACGTCCTTCCGTGGTCCGTGCCGCCCTGGTCCTGGGGCTCTGCGGGCTGGCCCCGGCCGCGCTCCACGCCCAGGCCGACACCGCCGGCCCCGGGCTCCGCCTCGCCTTCCCCCTCACCCTGCCGCGGCTCCGGATCCCTCCGGCGCACCTGCTGGCGGGGGGAGAGGCGCGCCGCGCCCCGGAGGCGGTGGCCGCGGCGTGGGCGGCGCGGACCGAGACCGCGCTCGATTCCGCCCGCGGCGCCCGCGCCGAGGCGGCGCTCCTGCGCGCGCTCTACGGCCAGCGGGGCGGGGCCGCTCCGGGGGAGGCCGAGGAGGGGCGGGGGGTCCTGGGGCTCGGCCGCCAGTACGCCGACCTCTCCATCGACGGCAGCGCGCAGGTCGAGATGCGCACCGACCGGCTCAAGAACGAGCGCTGCCTCCCGTACCAGCTGCAGGACCCCGCCAGCGGGTGCCAGGGGCGCTTCACCCCGCCGCGCATCGACAACCTCTTCGCCATCCGCGCGGGGGGCGTGGTGGGCCGCCGGCTCAACATCGACGTGGACTACGACTCCCGGCGCGACTTCAATGCCAACAACGACATCCGGGTCTTCTACCAGGGGCTCGAGGACGAGATCGTCCAGCGGGTGGAGTTCGGCACGGTCACCTTCGCGCCGCCGCCGTCGCGCTTCATCACCGCCGCCATCCCGGCGTACAGCTTCGGGCTGAGCTCGCAACTCGAGTTCGGTCCGGTGCGCCTGGGCGCGCTGGCGGCGAGCCAGAAGGGGAGTGCGGTCACCGAGCGGCAGTACCAGATCGGCTCCACCACCAGCGTGCCGCAGGACCGGCGGCTCCGCGACCTCGACTTCGAGCAGGGGCGGTTCTTCTGGGTGGTGGATCCCGCCACGATCCCCGGCTACCCCGCGCTCGACATCCTCGACCTTCCCGCCGGGAGCGTGCCCGACGCCGACCGCCCCGCGCAGGTGCGGCTCTACCGCTACCGGCCGAGCACGGGCGGTGGCGTCACCCCGGGGCTGGGCGGCATCACCGCGGTGGGGTACCGGCCCGACAGCGACCAGCGCACCGGCCGGGTGCAGTGGCAGCTCCTGGTCGAGGGGCAGGACTACGTGGTGGATCCCTCGGGGCTCTGGGTGGCGCTGGCCAACCGGCTCGACCAGAACGACTACCTCGCGGTGAGCTATCGCACGGCGACGGGGGCGCTGGTCGGGAGCTTCCCCGCCGTGGACGACCCCGCCGCGAGCGACAGCGTGCTGCTGGTGCTCGAGCCGCGGCGCGACGCCGACGTCCCCACCTTCCGCTACGAGATGCGGCAGGTGTACCGCGTGGCCGGCACCGACCTCGACCGCGCGTCGCTCAAGGTGGGGATCACGCTCAACCAGACCGAGCGCCCCGTCTCGGGGGCCGCCACCTACCTGGCGCAGCTGGGGCTGGCGGTGCCGAGCGACCCGGCGGTGCTCGACGTGGACAACCGCGTCTTCCCGCGCACCCGCGACGCGCTGGCGGCGCAGGTGATGCGCGAGTCGTACATCGTCTTCCCGACGCTCGTCCCGTTCGCGGACCCCGCGCGCCTCACCCCGGCCGAGCGGACCGATTCGCTCTACCGCACGCCGCTCTATCTCCTCTACACGCAGGGTCCCCCGTCGCGCTTCCAGTTGCGGCTCCGGTACAACGCTGCGTCGGGGGGGGATCGGAGCGTCCTCGACCTCAACGCCTTCCAGATCCGGCCCGGGAGCGAGACGGTCATCGCCAACGGCCAGACGCTGGAGCGGGGCACCGACTACTCCATCTCCTACGACCTGGGGCAGGTCACCTTCCTCGACCCCGACGGGCTCTTCGGCGACCGGCCCGGCAACGTCACCGTGCGGTTCGAGGAGCGGGGGATCTTCGCCGTGGCGCCCACCACGATCTACGGGCTCACCTCCACCTACACGGTCGGCGAGGCGGGCACGTTCAACCTGATCGGGATCTACCAGCAGGAGAACACCGTCTTCAACCGTCCGCCGGTGGGGTTCGAGCCCTCGGCCAACCTCGTCGGGGGGCTCACCGGCGACTTCCGCTTCCGTCCCGCCGGAGTGACGCGGCTGATGTCGTCGCTGGTGTCGGGGGGGACGGAGGCGCCCTCCACGCTCGACCTCAAGGGGGAGGTGGCCTTCACCGCGCCGCAGGCCAACCGCGCCGGCGCCGCGTACCTCGAGGAGTTCGAGGGGACCACGGGGCTCGAGCTCAACCTGCGCGAGAACGCGTGGGGCTTCGGCAGCCGGCCCGAGCGCGCGGACGGCGTCGAGGGGCTCGGCTTCGTGGCCGGCTTCGACAGCGCCGACGCGGTGCAGCTCACCTGGCAGAACCTGATCCTCGGGCCCAACGGCACGGCGGTGGAGGTGCGCACCCGCGACATCGACAGCCTCGTGCGGCTCTCCGGGGGCGCCGACCCGGTGGAGAAGGTGCTGTACGTCACCCTCCACGCCGACACCGCCGGCGGCTTCGTGCGCCGCGACAACTCGAGCAGCTGGACCCTCCCGGAGCGCCCCGACCGCCCGCGCTGGCGCTCGTTCGTCACCCCGCTCAGCACCACCGGCATCGACCTCACGCAGGACGAGTATCTCGAGTTCTGGCTCTTCGAGGGGGCCTCCGCCTCCGCCGACTCCGCGCACGTGGCCCTGGTGATGGACCTGGGCACCGTCAACGAGGACGGGCTCTTCATCGCGCCCGAGAGCCTCAGCGTGAGCGGCGCCGACTCCACCTGGGGAGGGCGCCGCTATTCCGGCGTGGGGCGGCTCGACACCGAACGCGAACCGACCGGCGTCTTCAACGCCTCGCTCGACGACATCGGCATCGGCGTGGACCGTCCCGACACCCTCGTGGTGAACGGCGCCGTCACCCTCGACACCCCCACCTGCGGCCAGGAGCTCACCAACGCCGTCCCGCTGTACCGCTGGGGCGACCTCGGCGTGCGCTGCACCCGCGGCAACGGGACGATGGACACCGAGGACCTCAACGGCGACAACGTCCTCAACGCCACGGGGCCGGGGGACAACGTCTTCCGCTGGGTGGTGGACCTGCGCGACCCGAAGTATTTCGTGCGCACCGGCGGCACGGGATGGCGGCTCTATCGCATCCCCCTCCGGAACTGGGACGCGCAGATCGGGACCCCCAACGCGCGGCTGGTGCAGCACCTGCGGATCACCGTCGCGGCGGGGAGCGACAACGGGCTCCCCGACATCGTGGGGCGCTTCGCGCTGGCGCGGATGCGCTTCCTGGGCGCCCCCTGGGTGCGGCGCTCCGACGCGCCGGTGCTCGGGCTCTCGGGCGCCACCGCGGAGCCGCACGGCGAGGTGGTGGTCTCCACGGTGAGCACCGAGAACCGCGAGCTGGGCTACGTGCCGCCGCCGGGGGTGGTGAGCGAGGCGGCGCGGCAGGACGCCACGCGCGGGCAGAGCATCAACGAGCATTCGCTCCGCCTGCTGGGACGCGACCTCCGCCCCGGGGAGCGGGCCGAGGGGTACTTCCGCTTCCTGGCCGGCCCGCAGAACATGCTCAAGTACCGGCAGATCCGGCTCTGGGCGCGGGGGCGCGGGGAGGGGTGGGACGACGGCCGGTTGCAGGCGGTGTTCAAGGTGGCCAGCGACGAGCGGAACTTCTACGCCTACCGCGTGGGGGCGGCCACCGACACCTGGCGCCCCGAGGTGGTCATCGACCTGGACGCCTGGCGGGCGCTCCGGGCCGACATCGAGTCGCGCTGGCTGCGCGGCGAGGCCCCCTCGGGCGCGGCCGCCTGCGGCGCCGGCGACAGCACGGCGTACGTGGCGTGCCAGGGGCCGTACCTGGTGCAGGTGGCCGACCCCGGCATCAACCCGCCCAACCTGGCCGCGGTGCAGGAGATCGACGCCGCGGTGTACTACGCCGGCGCCGGCGCCGCGCTGGCCGAGGCGGAGCTCTGGGTGGACGACATCCGCCTCACGGACCCCGTCAACGCCGTCGGCACCGCCACCGCGCTCAGCGCGCGCCTCGCCGCGGCCGACGTGGCCGACCTCAATTTCAGCTACATCCGCCAGGACGGCGATTTCCAGCAGCTGGGCCAGTCCCCGACCTTCCGTACCACCGCCGCGGCGCAGGCGGGCGCCACGGTGCGGATGGACCGCTTCCTGCCCCGCTCGCTCGGCGTGCTGGCGCCGGTGTCGGTGGCGTACACGCGCAGCACCGTGGACCCGGAGCTCGTCACCGGCACCGACCTGCGCGGCAGCGACCTCCCCGAGCTGCGGCGCCCGGAGGCGCACAGCTGGTCGGTGGGGATGAGCCTGCGCCGCAGCGCCCGCGGCCGCGGCTGGCTGATGCAGGGGCTGGTGGACCCGTTCTCCCTCTCGGCCAGCCTGAGCGGGGGGCGGAGCCGCACCGAGCTGAGCGACGCCGCGCTCTCCACCTACAACGTCCAGGCCAGCTACGTCCTCCAGAGCGGCCGCCACGGGCCGCACCTGCCGCTCGAGGGGCTGGCCGCGGCGCTCCCCGACTGGCTGGAGCAGAGCCCGCTGGGGCGGGGCCTCGTGGGGCAGAAGCTCGCCCTCGCCCCCACCAGCGTGCGGTTCAGCTCGGGGCTGGCGCGCTCGGAGAACCGCTTCACCTCGTACAGCGTCCCGGTGGCGCGGGCGGCCGATTCCCTCCTCGTCCCGACGCTCAACCTGACCCATACCTGGCGCAACACCGCGGGGCTCACCTTCCAGCCCCTCGGGATGCTCACCTTCGACGGCAACCTCTCGAGCACCCGCGACCTGCGCGTCTACGCCGACAGCACCCCGCTGGGCCGGTTGGCGGGGCAGGAGCGGCGCGAGCTGCTGGGCCTCGACGTGGGCGTGGAGCGCGACCGGCTCCTCTCCACCAACACCCAGCTGGCGCCGCGGGTGGCCAGCTGGCTCCGGCCGCGCTTCATCCGCACCAGCTCGTTCACCCTCACCCGGAGCCTCACCAGCCGCGACCCGGTGCGGGTGGACGGCGACTCGGGGGCGTTCGTCCTCCCGCAGGGGTACGCCAACGCCCGCCTCCACGAGCTCGGGCTCAGCACCGACCTGAGCCAGCTCGCGGCGATCGTGGGCGGGTCGCAGAGCGGGCTCGCCAAGGCGCTGGCGCGGGTGCGGCCCCTCGACCTGACCTTCCGGCGCGGGTGGAACTCCACCTACGACCTGGCCACCTTCGAGCCCTCCCTCGGCTTCATGCTGGCCACCGGGAGCCAGGGCGACTTCCTGGCCCAGGGGGACCAGTCGGCGCTGAGCGCCGGCACCACCGACGAGCGGCGCGTGAGCGGAGGCGCCGACCTGCCGGGAGGGCTGAGCCTCGCCGCGACGTACGGCATCGTCTCGAGCCGGCGTTTTGCGCGCGCCCCGGCCGGCTTCAACGAGGTGCTCGCCGACCAGGTGGACTGGCCCTCCGGCAACGTCACCTGGAACCGCGTCATCCGCGACGGGCCGCTCACGCTGGTGCGGATCGGCGCCAGCGCCAAGCGACGCACCGGCACCACCGAGACGCCGAGCAGCACCGGGACGCTCAAGGCCAGGACCGTCTCCGACAACCTGACGCCCGACCTCACCCTGACCTTCCGCAACGGGATGGTGGCGGGGCTCAACTGGAACCGCACCCTGCTCGTCAACGAGACCAACGGCAACCACAACGAGAACCGCACCGACCTCTGGACCGCCACGATGAGCCAGGCCTTCCGGCTGCCGCAGAGCCTCAGCGCGTCCCGGCTCCCGATGCGGGCCTCGCTCACGGGGCAGGACCTCCGCACCCGGAGCTGCCTGCGCACCGCGAGCGCGCCGGAGGCGGGGTGCCGCATCGTGGCCGACGTGCGCCGCCTCACGCTCACCGGCGGGCTCACCAGCGACATCGCGAGCACCACCCAGGCGGGGCTCAACGTCCAGTACGTCTCCAACGAGGTGATCCACCTGAGCCAGAAGACCACCCAGCTCTCGATCGTGGCGAGCCTCACGATCCAGCTCTCCTCGGGGAACTTCCGATGACCCCTCGCGTCCTCCTCCGCCTCCTTCCCGCCCTCGCCGCGCTGGCCTGCGCCTCCTCGGCGCAGTTGCCGCCCAGGGAGTTCGACGGCCGCCAGGCGATGGCCTACGCCGAGCGCCAGCTCGCCTTCGGGCCGCGCATCCCCGGCACGGCGCCGCACCGCGCCATGGGCGACTGGCTCGACTCCCTCCTCCGCGCGCGGGCCGACACCGTCGTGGTGCAGGCCTGGGACCATACCACCGCCGGGGGCGCCGTCCTCCCGCTCCGGAACTTCCTCGCCCGCTTCCGCCCCGCCGCCGCCAGGCGCGTGCTCCTCTTCGCCCACTGGGACACCCGGCCCCTGGCCGACGGCCCCAACAGCACCGACTCGAGCGCGGCGGTGCCGGGCGCCGACGACGGCGCCTCCGGCGTCGCGGTGCTCCTCGCGATGGCCGACGCGCTCCACGCCAGGGCCCCCGAGGTCGGGGTGGACCTGCTGTTCGTGGACGGCGAGGACTACGGCGATTTCGACGCGCCGGGACGCCCCGACGTGCTCGTCGGCGCGCGCTACTACGCCGACCACCCGGTGCCCCCCCTCCCGGCGTACGCCATCCTGCTCGACATGATCGGCGACCGCACCCTGCAGATCAAGCAGGAGGGGTACTCCCTCAGCGCCGCCCCCAAGGTGATGGAGCGGATCTGGGACCTCGCCCGCCGGCTCGGCTACAGCAGCACGTTCATCCCGGAGGCGGGCGACCCGATCATCGACGACCACCTCGAGCTCCAGCGCGTCGGCATCCCCGCGGTGGACCTCATCGACCTCGACTACCCCTGGTGGCACACCAAGGACGACACCATCGACAAGATCAGCGTCGAGTCGCTGCAGGCGGTGGGGGACGTGATGATGGCGGTGGTCAGGGTGGAAGAGGACTAGCGGCGGCGGCGAGCAGGGCCGGGAGCGCTGCGGGAAAAGGGTACGGTCCGCGGGAATCGGATACCGCGGACCGTGTCCGTATGCGGTATGGTGGGTCGCGCGCCTCGCCGCCTCGCCCCCTCGCCGCCCATGACCCCCAAGCACGCTGCCCTCACCCTCCTTGCCACCGCCATCCTGGGGCAGGGGGTGTGGCGTGGGTGCGGGCGGGCGGGGGAGCCGCCGGGGGCGGTGCTGACGGGGGTGGCGAGCGGGGGGAAACCTCCCACGGCGGTGGCGCCGCTCGGGGCGGGGGAGCGGGTGGACGTGGACCGGGCGAGCGCG
>DASTRQ010000122.1:0-11156 GCA_035761145.1 Gemmatimonadales bacterium | reverse complement strand
CAGCCGCGCGCCGACAGCGCCCAGGCCGCGCGGCTGGAGCGGGAGCTCGCGCGGCGCGCCGACTCGCTCGCGGCCGGGGTGGAGCGGCTCGGGGAGCAGCTCGGCGCCGAGGGGCGCCAGGCGCCGTTGCAGCGCACGGCGGAGCAGGCGGCCGAGGCGGCGCGCACGATGCGCGATGCCGCCGACCGCGCGGCGGCGGGGGAGCGCCCCGAAGCGGCGGAGGCGGGAACGCGCGCGGCGGAGCAGCTGGCCGCCGTGCCGGAGGACCTCAACGCCCAGCGCGACGCCCTGCAGCGGCAATGGCGGAGCGAGGTGACCGCCGAGCTGGACGAGGCGATGCAGGAGATCGCGCGGCTGGGGCAGTCCCAGCTCGAGGTGGCGCAGGGGTTCCGTCGCGGCGAGTCTCCCGCGGCGCTCCGCCAGCAGCAGGGGAGCGTGGAGGAGGGGACGCGGCGCGTGCTGGAGCGGGTGCGCGAGGCGGCGGGGAGCAACGCGCTCGTCTCGCCCCAGCTGGCGGCCAACCTCGCGATGGCGGAAGGCCAGATGCGCCGCGCCCGCGAGGCGGTGAGCTCGGCCCAGCCCAACCTCCGCGAAGGGGGGGACCGCGCCGAGGCGGCGGTGGACGCGCTCAACGCGGTGGCGCAGCAGCTGCTGCAGAGCAGCGGCGACGTGAACGGTGCGCAGAGCGGCTCCGGCCTGGCCGAGGCGATGGCACGGATGAGCGAGCTGGCGCAGCAGCAGGGGGCGGTAGGACAGGGGGCGCAGGCGCTCCTGCCCCTTCCCGGTCAGGGGCGGGGCACCGCGCAGTTGCAGGCGCTGGCCGCCGAACAGCGCGCCATCGCCGAGCGGCTGGCGCGAGTGCAGGCGGGAGGCGCCCTCCCCGGCGCGGGCCAGCTGGCCGACGAGGCGCGCGACCTGGCGCGGCGTCTCGAGGCCGGTCGCCTCGACCGCGCCACCGCCGAACGGCAGGAGCGCCTCTTCCGCCGGATGCTCGACGCCGGGCGCACCCTGCAGGGGGAGCAGGAAGACCCCCAGAAGGAGCGCCAGAGCGTCACCGCCACCGGCGACGCGGTGCAGCTCCCCCCCGCGCTCCGCGCCCGGCTCGCGGATGCCGAAGGGCGGCTCCGGATGCCCGGCTGGGACGAGCTGCAGCGTTTCGCGCCGGAGGAGCGGCGGCTGGTGGTGGACTACTTCCGCCGGCTTGCGGAGCGGCGCCCGTGAGGCGCGGCGTGCGCGCCCGGTGGACCGGCGTGGCGGCCGCCGTACTGCTCGCGGCCCTGCCGCGGGGACTCGTCGCGCAGCGCCCGGCGGGGAACCCGATCCAGCAGGCGTTCGAGCTCGAGCGTCGGGGGGATCTGAGCGGCGCGGCGGCGGCGTACCGCGCCCTGCTGGCGGGGAACCCCGCCGACCTCACGGCACTGCTCGGGTTGGAGCGGTGCCTCACCGCGTCCGGGCGGGTGGAGGAGATGATCCCCGAGGTGCGCACGGCATTGGCCAGCGCTCCCGCCCCGACGCTGTACCTCCTGGCGCTCCGGGTCTGGGCGGGCGCGGGACTGCCCGACTCGATGCGCACCGTGGCGGAGCGCTGGGCCGCCACCGAGACCGATCGCGAAGTGCCGTACCGCGCCTGGGGCGACCTCCTCCTCCAGCGCCGCGACCTGGCCGGCGCGCGCCGCGCCTACACCGCCGGGCGCGAGGCGGTGGGGCGTCCCGAGATCCTCTCGGCCGAGCTGGCGCAGGTGGCCCAGCTCGAAGGGGATTTCGTCGCCGCGGCGCGCGAATGGCTCCTGGCCCAGCGGCTCTCGCCGGGATACCGTGGCGCGGCGGTGGCGGGGCTGGCGCAGGCGCCGGCCCGCCAGCGGGACGAGGTCCGCCGGGCGCTCGCTGAACCCGCCGAGCCCGAGGGGCTGGGGCTCGCGGCGCTCGTGGCGCTCAAGTGGGACGACCCTGCGGGGGGAGTGGAGCTGCTGCGTCGGGCGCTCACGCTCATCGGGCCGCGTGGTGGTGCCGACCTGGCCACCCAGTTCACCGCCGATGTGCGCGCCCTGGGCACCGTCGAGGCGCGCCGCGCGCTGGGAGAGGGGCTCGAGCTCCTGGCCGAGCGGCGGAGCGGCGCCCCCGCGGCGCGCACGCGGCTCGAGGCGGCGCGCGCGTACGCCGAGGCGGGAGAGGTCGGCGCCGCGCGCCGGATGCTCGACCGGATCGCCGGCGATACCGCGGCGGGAGGGGAGCTCGCGGCGCAGGCGGCGCGGACGCTCTTCGAGGTGCAGCTGGCCGAGGGGGCGCTGGCCGATGCGGCGGCGACCCTCGCGGCGCGCGGCGCCGCCTTCCCGGTGGAGGATCGTGCCGCGATGCGCCTCCGGCTGGCGCGCGGATGGATGCGACAGGGACGGCTCGACGAGTCGGAACGGCTCGTGGCCGGGGACAGCACCGTGGAAGGGCTGGCGGTGGCGGGGCGCGTGGCGCTGCTCCGCGGCCGGCTGGCCGCCGCGCGGGAGCTCTTCAGGCTGGCGGGCCCCTTCGCCGGCACGCGCGACGAGGCCACCGCGCGCACCGCCCTGCTCGCGCTCATCCAGCCGGTCCGGGTGGACTCGCTCCCCGCGCTCGGCGAGGCGTTCGTGGCGCTCGAGCGGGGGGACACGACCGGGGCGGTCACCGCGCTCGACCAGGTGGCGGGCGCACTGCCGCCGGCCGAGGGAGGCGCGTCGCTCGCGCTGTACGCCGCGGAGCTCACCGTCGCGCGGGGCGGGGCGGATGGGGAGCGGCGCCTGCGCGCGGTGGCGGCCAGCGGGATCCCCGCCACCGCGGCCGCCGCGGAGCTCGACCTCGGCCGGCTCCTGGTGGCCCTCGGACGTCCCGCCGAGGCGGTGGCGCAGCTCGAGCACCTGATCCTGACCTATCCGGGGAGCGCGCTCCTCCCGGAGGCGCGGCGGCTCCTCGACCGCGCCCGCGGCGCGGTGCCGGCCACGTGAAGCGGCGCGCGTTCGTCTCCGCGATGGCGGCGGCCGCGGTGTGGCCGCGCGTGCGGCCGGCGCGGTGGGGGGCGGCGGACTTCCTCCTCGTGCCGATGGACGAGGCGCAGGCCGACCACCTCAAGGCCTACGGGGTGGCCTACCGGGTGCTCGGCCGGCAGGGGCGGGCGGAGTGGTTCCTGAACTACCGGAACGGGAGCTTCCTCCTCCCGGCCGACGCCGGCACCGTGCGGGACGCGGCGCTGGCCGGCGTCACCGCGCTCCCCGTGGCGGCGGCGGAGGTGGACCGGATCCGGGGCGAGCTCGCCGGCACCAACGCCGACGCGGTGCCGCTCGAGAAGGCGCCGCGGGTGGCGGTGTACGTGCCGCCGGGCACCCCGCCGTGGGACGACGCCGTCACGATGGCGCTCAACTACGCGGGGATCCCGTTCGAGAAGGTGTGGGACGCGGAGGTGGTGGGGGGACGGCTGCCGGCGTACGACTGGCTGCACCTGCACCACGAGGACTTCACCGGGCAGTACTCCAAGTTCTACCTGACCTACGCCGGCGCGCCGTGGCTGCGCGAGATGGTGGACCTCAACACCCGGATGGCGCGGCAGCTCGGCTTCCCCGACGTGCCGGCGGCCAAGAAGGGGGTGGCGGCCCGGGTGCGGGGGTTCGTGGACCGCGGGGGGTTCCTGTTCGCGATGTGCACCGCCACCGAGACGCTCGACCTGGCCCTCGCCGCGCACGACGTGGACATCGCGGCCAGCTACGCCGACGGCACGCCGATGGCCGCCGACGCCGCGGCGCGGCTCGACTGGTCGCGGGCGCTGGCGTTCCAGGGGGCCGCGCTCGAGACGAGCCCCACCGTGGCGCAGTTCTCGGACATCGACGGCCACCAGGTCAACGCCCCGGGGCGCCGCCAGCCGCTCGGCGCCTTCACGCTCTTCGAGTTCAGCGCCAAGATCGACCCCGTCAACACGATGCTGGTGCAGGGGCACCGCCAGGTGATCCCGGACTTCTACGGGCTCACCACGAGCTTCCGGCGCGCCCGGCTCAAGCCCGGCGTGACGGTGCTGGCCGACGAGCCGGGCGCGCCGTGGGTCAAGTACATCCACGGCGAGCTGGGGCAGGGCACCTGGACCTTCTTCGGGGGGCACGACCCCGAGGATCCGCAGCACTCCATCGGCGACCCGCCCACCGACCTGTCGCTCCATCCGCACAGCCCGGGGTACCGGCTGATCCTCAACAACGTGCTCTTCCCGGCGGCGAAGAAGAAGGAGCTGAAGACGTGAGCGGGGGCGGAGGTGGAGGGGGGAGGGTCGAGGGTGGAGGGTTCGGACTCCGTCTTTCCGCCTTGAGTCGAAGCGCGTCGAGCATCGCGCGGATCCGTCTGGCGCGCTCGGACAACTCCGTGGCGGTGGGACGGTCGATGTAGCCGAGCTTCGCGGCCAGGTAGGTCTGGGTGCGCGCTTCGCCGAGGGAGCCGAGGGCGATCCGCATGAAGTTCGCGAAGTCCCTGGGGCCGCCATTCTTCGAGCTGCCTTCTGCGATATTGGACGCCACGGAGACCGCGGACTTCCGCAGGTGCGCGGCCAGCCCGAACCGCTCTTGGGTCGGGAACCCCGCCGTCGCGCGATAGATCGCAAGCACGTACTCCGTGCTCAGGCGCCATACCACCAGTCCGCTGAAGTCGCCCATCGTCACCTCCCCGCACCAGGATACCGCAGGTCGCGCCCCCGGCGGTAACCGATCCAACGCACACCGGTACCCGGAATCGCGGCACCCTCCACTCTCCACCCTCCACTCCGTCCGTCCCACCCCTCGGTTAATATTCGGGGTGCCTCATCCTGCCCTGACACCTGAGATCATCGAGCGCCTGGCCCGCGAGATCCGCGCGGCCGGCGGGCGCGAGGTGAATTTCGCCGCCGACGTGGCCGAGGACGGCGTCATCACCGCGGTGCGGGTCCTGGCGCGCGGCACCGCCGACCGGGTGCTGGCGCTGCCGGGGGCGTTCGCGCGGGGGCAGATGATGCTCCACAACCACCCCGACGGCGTGCTCGAGCCGTCGCAGGCCGACCTGCACGTGGCCGCGGCGCTGCACGACGCGGGGGTGGGGTTCGGGATCATCTCCAACGACGGCGCCGAGCTCTTCGTCGCGGTCGAGGTGCCGCGCGCGCGCGTGGCCACGCCGATCGACGCCCTGCAGGTCGTGGGCCTCCTGGGGGAGGACGGCCCGGTGCACGGCGTGCTCGGGAGCTACGAGGACCGCCCCAGCCAGCGCGACATGGCGGCCTACATCGCCGACGGCTACAACGACGGCGGCGCGCTGCTGCTCGAGGCGGGCACCGGCGTGGGGAAGAGCTTCGCCTACCTGGTCCCCGCCATCGCGTGGGCGCTCGAGAACGGCGAGCGCACCGTCGTGAGCACCGCCACCATCACGCTGCAGGAGCAGCTGGTCACCAAGGACCTGCCGCTCCTGCGCACGGCGCTCACGGTGGGGGAGCGCGCGCCGTCGTTCGCGCTCCTCAAGGGGTGGCGCAACTACCTCTGCCTCAACCGGCTCAAGCTGGCCGGCGAGGCGCAGGGCTCGCTGCTGGAGCCCGACAAGCACGACGAGCTGGTGGCGCTCATCGGCTGGGCGGCGCGCACCGCCGACGGCTCCCTGAGCGACCTCCCCGCGCCCCCGACCCCCGAGGTGTGGGACGAGGTGGCGGCCGAGGCCGACCTCTGCCCGCGGCTCGAGTGCGCGCATTTCTCGAAGTGCTTCCTCTTCGCGGCCCGCCGGCGCGCCGCCGAGGCCGACGTGGTGGTGGTGAACCACCACCTGCTGGCGGCCGACCTGGCGGTGCGGCAGGCCACCGAGAACTGGGACGAGGCCGCGGTGCTCCCGCCGTACCAGCGCATCGTGCTGGACGAGGCGCACCACCTCGAGGACGTGGCCGCCAACCACCTCGGCGCCCAGGTGTCGAGCCGCGGGGTGCGGCGCACCCTCGCGCGGCTCGAACGGAAGGGGAAGGGGCTCGTGCCGGCGCTCGCGCGCGAGCTCGCCGCGCGGAAGGACCACATGAGCCAGGCGAGCCTCGACCTGGTGCACCAGCGGCTCTTCCCGGGGGTGGACGAGGCGCGCCAGGCGGCGGACCTCCTCTTCCTCCGCCTCCACGGCCGGCTCACCGACGAGCCGGGACCGCTCCGCCTCACCGACGACTTCGGCCAGGATCCCGTCTGGGCGGAGGGGCTGGCGCAGGAGCTCGACCGGGCGCTGGGAGGCTTCCGCCGCCTCAAGGACGACATCGAGACGATCGCCGACCGCCTCAAGGACGCCGAGGCGAGCGAGCGGCGCGACCAGCTGCTCGGCGAATGCCGCGCCATCTGCCGGCGGCTCGAGGGGGTGGCCGACGCGCTCAACGGCGCGCTCCGCCCCGCGCCGGGGGGACCACCGCGGGTGCGGTGGCTGGAGCGGAGCGGCCGCAAGGGACAGGATGTCGCCTGCGCCGCCGTGCCGCTCGACCTGGCGCCGGTGCTCAAGGCGCTGCTCTTCGACAAGGTGCGCACCGCGGTGCTCACCAGCGCCACGCTCGCCGCGGGCGGGGACTTCACCTTCCTCAAGCGCCGGCTGGGGCTCGCCGAGGAACCGAGCCCGGTCACGGTGCAGGAGGTGCTCCCCTCGCCGTTCGACTTCGGCTCGCAGTGCCTCTTCGGGATCCCCGAGGACGTCCCCGACCCGCGCGAGGACCCCGCCGGCCACGCGGCGATGGTGACCGAGGTGGTGCGCGACCTGGCCCACGCCGCCGACGGCGGGATGTTCGTGCTCTTCACCAGCCACGCCGCGCTCCGCGACGCCGCGCAGCGGGTGCGGCAGATGCTCGGCGAGCGGTGGCCCATCCTGGTGCAGGGGGAGGGGAATCGCGACGCGCTCCTGCGCCGCTTCCGCGAGGCGGGGAACGCCATCCTCCTCGGCACCGACACCTTCTGGGAAGGGGTGGACGTGCCGGGCCGCGCGCTCCGCGCGCTGGTGCTCACCAAGCTCCCCTTCAAGGTGCCGAGCGAGCCGATCACGGCGGCGCGGCTGGAGCGGCTCGCGGAGCAGGGAGAGGACGGCTTCTTCAGCTACCTCCTGCCGCACGCGGCGCTCAAGCTCAAGCAGGGGTTCGGGCGGCTCATCCGGAGCCGCGCCGACGTGGGGGCGGTGGTGCTTCTCGACCCGCGGGTGCTCAAGCGCCGCTACGGGCCGATGATCCTCGACGGCCTGCCGCGCGCCGACCAGGTGACCGGGTCGTGGCGCCATGTACGCACCAAGGTGGAGGACTTCTTCGCGCGGCACGGGGTGGGGGCGGGGGAGGCGCGGTAGGCGCGGGAGGCGCGGCAGGGCAGGCGTGCGGGCGTGGGGGTTAGATTCCAGGCGGTCCTGAGCTGCGACCGCATTCCGCTGTCTTACGCGCCTTCCGCGCCTCACGCCCCTCCCCTTGCCCCTCCCGTTCCCGCGCCCGTCGAAGATCGTCTGCGTCGGCCGGAATTACGCGGCCCACGCCCGGGAGCTTGGCAACGAGGTCCCGGCGGCGCCGCTGCTCTTCCTGAAGCCGCCGAGCGCGCTGATCGGGCCGGGAGAGGCGATCGTGCTCCCGCCGGCGAGCGCGCAAGTGGAGTTTGAGGGGGAGATCGGCGTGGTGGTGGGGGCGCGGCTCCGGCGCGCGAGCGCGGCCGAGGCGGAGCGGGGCATCGGCGGCGTGGTGCCGGCCAACGACGTCACCGCCCGCGACCTGCAGAAGAGCGACGCCCAGTGGACCCGCGCCAAGGGGTTCGACACCTTCTGCCCGGTGGGCCCGTCGGTGGTGGCGGGGGGCGACTGGCGCGCGCTCGAGGTGGTGACCCGCGTGAACGGGGTGGAGCGCCAGCGCGGGCGCGCCACCCAGATGCTCTTCGATATCCCGACGCTGCTGGCCTTCATCAGCGGCGTGATGACCTTGGAGCCGGGGGACCTCGTCCTCACCGGGACGCCGGCGGGCGTGGGCCCGCTGGCGCCGGGGGACGTGGTGGAGGTGGAGATCCCCGGCGTCGGTCTCCTGTCCAACCCTGTCGTGGCGGCTTCGTGATGATCCAGCCCAACGCCCGAGTGAACGCCCTCCCCGGCTACCCGCTGGCGGAGATCCCCTCCATCAAGCGCCGCCTCCTCGACCAGGGGGTGGACGTGATCGACCTGGGCGCCGGCGACGCCGACCTCAAGCCCCCCCAGCCGATCATCGACGCCCTGATCGCGGCGCAGGGGGAGCTCAAGTACCACAAGTACGGCTTCCAGCAGGGGCTCCCGGAGTTCCGCCAGGCGGTGTCGCGCTTCATGCAGACCCGCTTCGGGCAGGACTTCGACCCCGCCACCGAGGTGCTCCCGCTCATCGGCTCCAAGGAGGGGCTCACCCACCTCGCCTTCGGGGTGGCGGGGCCGGGGGACGTGGTGCTGGTGCCGGAGCCGGGGTACCAGGCGTACATCGGCGGCGCGCTGCTGTCGGGGGCGGAGCCGCTCATCTGCGGCCTCAAGGCCGAGAAGCAGTTCCTGCTCGACTGGGACGCCATCCCCGAGGCGACGCTCCGGAAGACGAAGCTCGTCTACCTCAACTACCCGAACAACCCGACCTCCGCCGTCGCGCCGATGGAGTACCTGGAGCGCACGGTGGCCATCTGCCGGAAGTACGGGATCCTGCTCGCCTACGACAACCCGTACGTGGACGTCACCTTCGACGGGTACCGGGCGCCGAGCATCTTCGAGGTGCCGGGGGCGCGGGAGGTGGCGGTGGAGTTCCTCTCGCTGAGCAAGAGCTACTCGATGACGGGGTGGCGCTGCGGCTTCGCCGTGGGGCGGAAGGAGCTCATCTACATCCTCAACCGGGTGAAGAGCTACACCGACACCGGCCCGTGGCTCGCGGTGCAGCACGCCGGCATCGTGGCGCTCGACCGGAGCGAGGAGTTCGTGCGCCCCTTCGTGGCCGAGCTCCAGGCGCGGCGCGACGCCGCGCTCGGGGTGCTGCGCCGCGACGGCTTCGACGTGGCGACCCCCAAGGGGGCGATGTACCTCTGGGTGCCGCTCCCGGCCGGCGTCCCGTCGGCGCCGTTCACGCGGCGGGTGCTCGAGGAGTCGGGGGTGGTGCTGCTCCCCGGGAGCGGCTTCGGCCCGGCGGGGGAAGGGTTCTTCCGCATCGCGCTGACCCTCCCGGCGCCCCGCATCGCCGAGGGGATCGCGCGCGTCGGGGCGATGCTCGCCAAGGTCCAGGGCGAAGGGGTCGTTGCGCGCGCCTGAGTTCCGCTGGGGCGCCGAGGAGCCGCGGCGCGAGGTCCCGTGGCGGCTGGTGCTGCTCGCGGTGCTCTGTCACGGCTGGCTGCTGTTCGCCAAGGTGTATGCGAGACCTCCCGCGCCGGTGCGCCCGCCGCGGGAGCTCGTCGCCATCGCCCCCCTCGAGGCCGACGGCCGCGTGGTGCCGGTCCCCGTGCCCAGCGTGGTGCCCGAGGTGAGCCGCGGCGTGCGCGCCCCCCGCGCCGAGGTCGTGGCGCCCCCGCCCGAACGGGAACGGCCCCCCGCCGACACCAGCCGGGCCGCCGTGGCGCCCGACGGGGTGGGACGCCGCGGCCTGGCGCGGCTGGGCCCCGGGCTGGGGGAGGGGCGGCTCTGGGTGGATCCGCTCCCCCTCCCGCCGCGCGAGCTCGCCTCGGCGCTCACGCGCCGCCCCGCCGCCCAGGTCACCGACAGCCTGGCCCAGGCGGTGGTGCAGGCGTACCTCGACTCGATCGCGCACGACCCCGACGTCCTCTCGCTCCGCCGCCCGTCGTGGGTGGCCACCCTCGATGGCAAGAAGTACGGCATCGACGCCAGCCACATCTACGTGGCGGGGCTCCGCATCCCCACCGCCGTGCTGGCGCTCCTCCCGATCAAGGCGAGCGGTAACCAGGCCTACCTCCTGGACCACCGGCTGGAGGCGATGGCGTACGACCTGCGGGTGGCGGGGCGGCGCTCGGACAACCTGCAGGAGTTCAAGGAGGCGGTCCGCGAAATGCGCCAGCGGGCCGAGGCCGACCGGGAATTCGAGCGGAACCAGCGGACGGCGCCGGGGGATTCTCTCGTCGGGAGGAGGGAGGAGTAGGGGGAGGTCCGAGGTCCGAGGCCCGAGGCCCGAGGCCCGAAGGGCAAGGTCGGGGATGCTATCTTGCGGGCTTCCGAACACCCCGGACCTCGGACTTCGGACCCCTTGAAACGAGTTCTTCGCGATGAAGTTGATCGACCCCACCCAGACCATCGTCATCGTGCACGGCACCGCCGGGCGCGCGGCCACGGCCGACCGGGAGCTCGCCTGGAAGCTCAAGCGCGAGGTGGACCGGCGGGCGGACGGGACCGCGTTCCGTCGCGCGGTGGTGGTGGGGGATGAGGCGTACTACACCCACGACGCGTTCGAGCCGAGCCCGGTGATCGCGGTGGGAGGGCCGGGGGTGAACCGCGCGAGCGAGGAGCTCTCGCCGCACGTGCCGCTCGTGTTCCAGCAGGAGGACCGGGTGTTCGTCCAGGCGCGGCTCGAGTCGGCCGACGCGCAGGTGGTGCTCTGGGGGGCCGACGCGGCGGCCACGGCGCAGGCGGTGGAGGCGTTCCTCTTTCAGGGGGTGCTGGACCAGATGCTGGAGCGGCTCTGGCGGGAGGCGGGGCCGGGGCAGCACTGACGCTCCAGGGCACGTCCTTCTTTCGCGCCCCTTCGCGACTGCGCGCGTTCGCGCCCGGTCACGGGGCGCTGCGTCCTCGCCCCCGTCGCGGAGGGACCGGACGCGGCTCGGTGATGCTCCCGTCCGCCGCGAGGACCGCGCCGGTGCGGGGGAAGTCGAGCCGGGTGACCCGTCGCACGAGCGCGAGCGCCGCCCGGCGGGGGTCGGGGCGCACCCCCACCCACTTCACCTGCCGGAGCGGTACGAAGCGCCCGCGGGCGAAGCTCCCGTCGGCGTTGACCTCCAGCTGCAGCACCCCGGTGAGGCCGTTCACGCCCACGATGTTGAAGCCGTGCCAGGTGAGGAAGTTCCCCATCGAGTAGGCGATGGGGCGCCCCCGGTAGAACTCGATCCCGCGCAGGACGTGGGGCCCGTGCCCCACCACGACATCGGCCCCGGCGTCGATCACGGCGTGCGTGAAGCGCCGCAGGTCGCCGCGGGGCTCCCCCTTCATATGCTCCATCCCGC
>DASTRQ010000121.1:0-3418 GCA_035761145.1 Gemmatimonadales bacterium | reverse complement strand
GATGTTGAAGCGGTGCTCGGGGAACGACATGTCCATGCCCTTCCAGAAGCAGGTCGTGGCGGCGGACGTGATCGTGATGCCGCGCTCCTGCTCCTGCTCCATCCAGTCCATCGTGGCGGCGCCATCGTGGACCTCACCGATCTTGTGACTCTTCCCCGTGTAGTAGAGGATGCGCTCGGTGGTGGTCGTCTTCCCGGCATCGATGTGCGCCATGATGCCGATGTTGCGATAGTGCTCGAGCGGGGTTGTGCGTGCCATGTCTCTACGCGTCGTGACGGACATCGTCCGGTGAAATCCAGCAAAAACGCGGGTGGACCAGGCGCCCCATCAGAGGCCGGTATCCATCCGCTGCCGCCGGGTGCACCCGCCGCTGCCGCACGGGTGGGGACCCACTGGCGCGCCGGGGAGCCCAATCCCGCGAGCTCCCACGGCGTCTCGTTGTCGCGCGGCCGCTCCTCACGGAGCCCCGCGCCGGCAACCCGTTGCACCCTCGCAACGGGCGACAGCCGTAGCCTGCTAAACTTAGCAGGACAACAGCTTGTGTCAACTACGGGGAGCAGGAAACGGGGAGCAGGGGGCAGGCGGCTCCAACACGAAACGGGCTCCGTCCCACCAGGACGGAGCCCGTTCCACTCTCGGAATCACCGCTCCCCGCTCGCCGCTCCCTTACCAGCGGTAGTGCGCGAAGGCCTTGTTCGCCTCCGCCATGCGGTGCGTGTCTTCCTTCTTCTTGATCGCGTTCCCCTCGCCCTTCGACGCCGCGACGATCTCGGCCGCGAGCTTCTCCGGCATCGACTTCTCGCCGCGCTGGCGCGAGTAGAGGATCAGCCACCGCATCCCGAGCGCCGTCCGGCGGTCCGGGCGGACCTCCACCGGCACCTGGTAGGTCGCGCCGCCCACGCGGCGGCTCTTCACCTCCACCACCGGCTTCACGTTCTGCAGCGCCTGCTTGAACACGTTCACGCCCGGCTGCCCCGTCCGCGACTCCACCAGGTCCATCGCGCCGTAGAAGATCTGCTCGGCGGTGGACTTCTTCCCCTGGTACATGAGGGAGTTGATGAACTTCGAGACGGTCTGGCTGTCGTAGCGCGCGTCCGGCAGCACCGGACGCTTCACGGCCTTCTTGCGGCGGCTCACTTCTTACCTCCCTTGGCCGGGGCGGCGCCCCCCTTGGGCTTCTTCGTCCCGTACTTCGAGCGGCTCTTGTTCCGACCATTCACGCCCGACGCGTCGAGCGTCCCGCGGACGATGTGGTAGCGCACCCCCGGCAGGTCCTTCACGCGACCGCCGCGCACGAGCACGATCGAGTGCTCCTGCAGGTTGTGCCCCTCGCCCGGGATGTACGCCGACACCTCGAAGCCGTTCGTCAGACGAACGCGCGCCACCTTGCGGAGCGCGGAGTTCGGCTTCTTGGGCGTCGTGGTGTACACGCGCGTGCAGACGCCGCGGCGGAAGGGGTTGGCCTTCAGCGCCGGCGCCTTCTCCTTCTTCATGACGTCCTGGCGAGCGCGCCGGACGAGCTGATTGATAGTCGGCATGAACGATGGCGGATGCGAAACTACGCGCCGCGAACGGCGCTACAGACCGCGAAAATTAGACGTGTGCGGAAAGCATGTCAAGGCAGCCGGTTACGGGGCCCCGCACTCACGCCCTTGCGCGCCTCACGAGCGCGCGCCACGTTTGCGCCACCCTCCGTCCCCTCCGACATGGCTCCGCCTACCCCTCCGGCAGCCCCCCGGCCCAGCCGCACGGTCCTTCGCGCCCTGCTCCTCGCCGCCGTGGCGCTCCTCTGCGCCGCCGGCGCTCGGGCGCAGGCACCGGCCAGCGCGCCGGGAATGGTGCGCGGAACGGTGTTCGACAGCCTCCTCTTCCTCCCGGTGCGCGACGCCCGCGTGTGGGTCACGGGGGGCGAAAGGGAGGCGCGCACCGACGCGGCCGGCGCCTTCACCCTCCGGGGGGTGGCGCCGGGCGCGCACATCGTCTCTGCGGCGCACCCGGCGCTCGACAGCATCGGGCTCGGGACGCTCGCTGCCGTCGTCCACGTCCCCGCCGGGGGTGAGGCACGGGTCACCCTCGGCACTCCCTCCTTCGACCGGCTCTGGCGGGCCGCGTGCGGTGACTCGCTGTCGAACGTGCCGGGGACGGGGCTCCTCTTCGGCGTGGTGCGCGACGCCGAGTCGGACGAGCCCGTCCCGGGCGCCACGGTGCTGGCCGCGTGGCTCACCCTGGGCGAGGGCGGGTCGCGCGGGGTGGAGGCGCAGTGGCCCTCGCTCGTGGCGCCCACCGACGGCGCCGGCACCTACTACGCCTGCGGGGTGGAGGTGGACCGCCCCGTGGCGGCCGTGGCCTACGGCGCGCGCGGCGCGAGCGGGGAGATGGAGACGCGCCTCGGCCCGCGCCGGATCGCCCGGCTCGACCTGGCGGTGAGCCAGGACTCGCTCGCTCCCACGGACACCGTCCTCGCGAAGGGGGGCGAGGCGCTGCGGCGCGGGCGCGCCGTTCTTCGTGGCGTCGTGCGCGACGAGCGCGGGCGGCCGGTGGAGGACGTGCTGGTGACCGTCGCGGGCGCGGCGGCGCAGGCGCACACCGACTCGGCTGGCGCCTTCGTGCTCGCCGGGCTCCCGGGCGGGTCGCAGTTCGTGGAGGCGCGGCGCGTGGGCTACGGCGCGGCGCGCGCCCCGGTGACGCTGCGGGTGGACGCGCCGGCGCGCGTGGAGCTCGCGCTGTCGAAGACCACGGTGCTTAGCGACGTGGTGGTGAAGGTGCCGCGCGGCGCCCGCCGGCTGGTGGAGCTGGACCGGCGCCGCGCCATCGGCTTCGGGCGCTTCATCGACGGGGAGGAGATCGCCCGACTGCCGCAGCTCCGCATCGCCCTCGCCTCCGACCCCACGCTGACTGTCGAGGACGGCCGGGGGGAGAACGTGGGACAGTTCTTCGTCATGGGGCGGCCGACGGTCGGCCGCGCGGGCGCGCGTGGGATGAGCGGACCCGCTTCCTGCATGGCCTCTGTCTATATCGATGGCTTTCTCGACCGGGGGCAGGCCATGCTGCAGTCGCTCGACCCCGACGAGGTGATAGCCATCGAGGTGTACGACCGTGCCACCACCGCGCCACCGCAGTACGTGAACGGCTTCGGGGGGTGCAGCGTGGTCCTCATCTGGACTTCGCACATGCAGTAATGCCGGTTGGCTGGCACACGCGGCGGGCCCCGATGCGACGAGAGGCCCGAGGATCGCTCCCCGGGCCTCTCGTCATCTCACCATCGTGCGTGCCTGCTCCCTCGACTCACTCCATGTCGAGGTCGAGCCGGCGGGCGGGGAGCCCCTCGCCGAGGCCGCCCGCGAAGATCGGGGCGAGGCTCGGCTCGGCCGCCGGCGCCTCGGGCAGCGGCAGCTCCTCCGCCCCCTCGATCTCCACC
>DASTRQ010000120.1:0-6519 GCA_035761145.1 Gemmatimonadales bacterium | reverse complement strand
GTGATACGGGCTCCGATGCCGGTGGACTGGCATCGGAGCTTCTCGTTACCTCTCTTGGCCCCAGGCCCCAGGCCCCAGGCGCTAGGCTCCAGGCTCCAGGCTCCAGGCGCCAGGCCCCAGGCGCCAAGCTCTTCCCGCTAGGCTCCCGCCCCTCTCCGCTCCCCCGGCGCGTTCCACCCCGCTGCCGCGGCCAGCAGTGCCGCGCCCGCCGCCACGCAGAAGGGGGGGACGAAGCCGCCGCTTCCGGCCAGCACCCCGAAGAGCAGGGGGCCCACGACGCGCGCGAAGCCGCCGACGCCGTGAAGCACGCCGAGCGCCTTCCCCTGCGTCTGCGCGTCGGTGTGCCGCGAGACGTACCCTGCCGCGCCGGGACCGACGAGTCCCCATCCGGTGCCGATCACGGTCATCGCGACGACGAGCAGGGTGGCGGCGCCCGCGGCGCCGAGCCCCGGGTGGGTCGCGGCGGTGAGGGCGCCGAGCCCGAGCGCGAGCGCCACCCCGCCGACGAGCATCAGCCGCCGCTCGCCGAGGCGCCGCGCGATGCGCCCCACCAGCCCCCCCTGCACGATCGCGGTGACGACCCCGAGCACGACGAAGAGCCCCGACACCTTGGGGCGGTCGTACCCGAGGGAGCGTTCGGCGAAGAGGGCAAGGAGGACGTAGAGCACCGAGAAGCCGAGCGTCGAGAGGAACGCCACCGCGAGGGGGAGGTAGCGCTCGGCGGGAGAACCGGCGGCGGACGCGACGGGAGCGGCCGCGGGCGCCGGCGCGCGCTGCACCGCGGGGGCGCCCGGCAGCACCCGCCAGGCGATGACCACGTTGGCGCAGGTGATGCCGGCGGCGATGATGCCGGGGAGCCGGTCGCCGAAGAGCGAGGCGATGCCGGCGACCGCGGGGCCGATGATGAAGCCGAGGCCGAAGGCGGCGCCGATGAACCCCATCGCGCGGGCGCGCTCCTCGGGGCGGGTGCGGTCGGCGAGGAACGCCTGCGAGACGTTCACGGTGGCGTCGAGCGCGCCCGCGGCGATCCGCGAGAGCAGGAGCGCCGCGAAGCTCCCCGCGGCCGCGAAGAGCACGTACGAGAGCGCGCTCCCCGCCAGGGAGAGCAGCAGCACCGGGCGGCGGCCCACCCGGTCGCTCCACCGGCCCCAGAGCGGCGCGAAGAGCAGCTGCATCGCCGGCGTGCTCGAGACCAGCACCCCGACCAGCGCGTCGCTCGCGCCGTAGCGCGCCCCATAGCTCGGCAGGATCGGCATCACGATCCCGAAGGCGATGAGGTCGAGCAGGACGACCGAGAAGAGGACGAGGGTGGTGCGGCGCGGCGGCGGCTCGGCGGGCATGCGGAAGTATAGCCATCGGCCATCGGCCATCGGCCATCAGCCATCGGCCAATAGCCAATAGCCAATAGCCCCCTACTCCACCCGCCGGGTCCGTTCCGGTGGCACGACGTCGGTCCGGGCGAGGTAGCTCGCGTGCCGGCCGCAGGCCTCGCAGTGCAGCGTGATGCGTCCGGCGTCGTCGGGGGTCCCCTTGGGGGGGCGTTTGGGGGTGCGAACGACCCGCGCGGCCCCGCAGCTGGGGCAGGCCAAGGGCTTCCCATCGCGATCGAGCGCGATGAGGGCAAGGGCCTCTCCCGGCCGGTACTCCTTGATCCCGCGGCGTCCCATCGAGCCACCCTCCAGGGGGGGTGGCGGCCCCCCGTCCGAATATGGCCCCCGCCTTGGGGGCCCGCCAGCGGCGGAGGTGACGCGGCGCACATCCCGGGGGTGGCCCCGGCGGTTGCCGACCCTTCCGGGGGCCGGTACATTGGCGGTCTACTCCAGTATCCTGGATCATCCCCGATGCGCCTGACCTCGACGACCCTCCCCGCCCTCCTCGGCGCGGCCCTCCTTGCCGGATGCGCCGCGGGCAGCGGCGGCATGCAGGTGAACCCGGCCGACATCCCGGCCCTCGAGGCCCAGGCGCAGGAGCGGCCCACCGACGCCGCCCTGATGACCCGGCTCGGCATCGCGTACTACGGCCAGCAGAACTGGGCCCGCGCGCGCGACGTGCTCGCCACGGCGGCCACGCTCAACCCGGGCAACTACCGCGCCCTGGTGTACCTGGGGCTCAGCTACGAGGAGCTCGGCGCCCTCGACAGCGCCCGGACCACCTACGAGCGCGCCCGTGGCGCCACCCGCGGCGCCCGCCAGCGGGGGGAGATCGACGACCGGCTCCAGCTCCTCACCCGCAAGGAGCTCGCCGCCGCCGCGCGGCGCGCCATCGCGCAGGAGTCCACCCTCGCGGCCACGCCCCCCGAGCCCAACACGGTGGCGGTGTTCCCCTTCCGCTACCTCGGCACCAACGACACCCTCCGTCCCCTCGAGCGCGGCCTGGCGCAGCTGGTGGTCTCCGACCTCGGCAAGGTGCGGAGCCTCAAGCTGCTGGAGCGCGAGCAGGTCCAGGCGCTGGTGGACGAGCTCCGCCTCGCTTCCGACGGCCGCGTGGACCCCGCCACCGGTGCCCGGGGCGGCCGGCTCCTCCGCGCCCAGAACGTGGTGCAGGGCTCCCTCCAGGAGGCGGGCGGCAACGACGTCCGGCTCGACGCCAACGCCGTCAACAGCACCACCGCCTCCGTCTCGGGGAGCGGCAGCGCCAGCGGACCGCTCGACCAGCTGCTCGACCAGGAGAAGACGGTGGTCTTCCAGCTCCTCGACCGGATGGGGATCCAGCTGACCCCGGCCGAACGCACCTCGCTGGAGGAGCGGCCCACCCGCGACCTGCAGGCCTTCCTGCTCTATTCCGAGGGTCTCGCCGCGGAGGACCGGGGCGACTTCGGCGGCGCCGCGTCGCTCTTCGGTCGCGCCGCCGCGCGCGACCCCGGCTTCCGCGACGCGGGCGCCCGCGCGCAGGCGAGCCAGTCGCTCAGCAACGCCGCCGCGCAGTCCCCCACCGACCTCGCCGGCGGCGACGGCGGGGACGAGGGCGGGGACCAGGAGCTCCGCCCGCTGGTGGACGCCATCAACCCCTCGTCGGGGAGCCTCACCGACTCCCGCAGCGACCCGTTCACGTCGCCCCCCGTCTTCCGGCCCGGGCTCCCCGAGTCGCAGGGGCAGGACAACGTGATCCCCGGCACGCTCCTGGGGACGATCATCATCATCATCCCGCGCCCGTGAGACCGCCGATGCGCCTGCTCCAGCCCGCCCTCGCCGGCCTCCTCGTCGCGGCGCCGCTCGCCGCCCAGGGGAACGGCATCTACACCTCCACCTCGCTCACCTCGGGGGCGCAGTTCAAGAGCTACACGCTCGGCGACGGCGCGCAGTTCGAGCGGATCTCCCAGTTCGCCGTGCCGGTGGCGGTGGTGGTGCCGGTGAGCCGGCGCTTCTCGCTCGACGTGGGCACCTACTTCGCCAGCACCTCCGCCCGCACCACCGGCGGCGACCACACCCTGAGCGGCCTCACCGACGCCCAGCTCCGGGGCACCTATGTCTTCGGCCGCGACGCCGGGGTCATCTCGGTGGTGGTGAACCTCCCCACCGGCGCCACGCTCGACAGCGCCGACGCCGTGAGCGCGGGCGCGGCGGCGAGCAACTTCCTGCTCTTCCCCGTCAACAGCTACGCCAACGGCTTCAGCGTCACCGGCGGCGCCGGCATCACCCGCCGCATCGGCGCCTGGGGCGTCGGCATCGCGGGCTCGCTCCGGTGGAACGCCGAGTACTCGCCGTTCCAGGGGAGCGGGCTCTCCGACATCAGCTACGACCCCGGCACCGAGGGGCGCATCCGGGTCGGCGCCGACCGGCTCATCGGCCAGGGGCGCTTCCGCCTCGGCGTCACCTACAGCACCTTCGGCGACGACCTGTACAGCGGCTCCGGCGCCGGCGCCTCCTCCTCCTACACTCCGGGCGACCGCTTCGTGGTGGAGGGGGGGTACAGCTGGCCGGGGCTCGGCGGCACCCTCACCGCCTACGCCTGGAACTACCACCGCGCCAGCGGTGCGGTCTCCGACACCACCAGCGAGAACGGCGAGAACATCCTCGCGGCCGGCCTCTCGGGCCGGATGGCGATGGGGCCCAACACCGTCTTCGAGCCGGCGCTGGAAGGGCGCTTCTGGTCCTATAACGCCGGCGATGGCGGTGGGAAGGTCGTCGGGCTCGCCGCGGGCATCCGGCGGCGCCTGAGCGACCACCTGGCGCTCGTGCCGAACGTCCGCGCCGAGTTCGGCTCCCTCGATCTGGTGGGGGGCGGGAGCGCGAACGTGACCGGCTTCGGTGGTTCGGTGTTGCTTCGGTACGGATTCTAGGGTCCGGAGCGGTTTTCCTGCCAGAACGGCGGTCTGCCACGGGTAGGCCGCCGTTCTGCGGTTTTCCCCGCTGTCCAGTTCTTGACGGGGGAGGGGGGAGGTCCGTACGTTGCCGCCGTCCGACCCGTCCGGCGGCCCCCGAGGGCCGGAGGCTCCTCCCCACCAAGGCGACGCGTGGCGACCGAACTCGGCAGCACCCAGATCTCGAACCTGCTGGAGACCCTTCCGGGCATCGCGAACGTCCTGCGCAGCCCGGTGGCCGACGCGCTGGTCAACGTGATCCGGGCCGCGGCCAGGCTCACCGATTTCGCGCTCGATGACGCGGAGGAGCTGGTGAAGTACTCCGTGCGGCGCGGGCTGATGGGGGCGGAGGAGGGGGACCGGCTCCTCGAGGACGTGCGCGCCGCGGCCCGCAAGCGTGAGGAGCGCGCCGCCGGCCGCGCCCACCCCGCCACGAAGGGGGCCAAGAAGGGGGCCGGGAAGAAGCCGTCGGCGAAGAAGAAGGCGGCGAAGCCGGCGAAGAAAAAGAAGAAGTAGGCGCGAGAGGCACGGAAGGCGCGTCAGGCCAAGAAAATGAAGAGAGGCCCTCCCGGATCGGGGGCCTCTCTCGCGTTTCCGCCGCGCTGTCGCGCCTTACGCGCCTCTCGCGCCTCCGGTCACGTCTTGAACTCCTGCACCAGCTGCGTGAGCCGGGTGGCGCCCTGGAGGAGCTCGCTCGCGGCGGAGGCCATCTCCTCGGTGCTGGCGCTCTGTTCCTCGGCGGCGGCGGTGACCTGCTGGCTGCTCGAGGCGTGCTCGTTGGCGGCCATCGCCACCTGGGCGGTGGTCTGGGTGACCTGGTCGGCGACGGCGCGGGTGCGCGCGGCCTGGGCGCTGAAGGTGCCGGCGGCGGTCTCGACCTCCTCGATGGCCTTGCCGATGGCGTCGAGGCCGCCGGCGGCGGCGCTGGCCACCCCCTCGATGCCGCTCACCTTGCGGGTGCCGGTGTCCATCGTGCCCGCCACCTCGCGCACCTTGTCGCGGATCACCTTGACGGTCTTGGCGACGTCCTCCGCGGCGCGGGCGGAGCTGTCGGCCAGGTTGCGCACTTCGTCGGCCACGACGGCGAAACCGCGGCCGTGCTCGCCGGCGCGCGCCGCCTCGATGGCGGCGTTGAGGGCCAGGAGGTTGGTCTGGGAGGAGATCTGCTTGATGAGGTCGATGAACTCGTCGATCGACTCGGAGAGCCGCTCGAGCTCGGAGACCTTGCGGGCGCTGTCGGTGACCACCTCGCGCACGTCGAGGAGGGTCTGCCCGGCGGCGCCGACGTCGGCGCGGTGGCGGTGGGCCACGGCGCGGATCTCCTCGCCCAGCTTCACCACCCGCGCGGCGGCCTCGGCGTTCTCGGTGGCCGCCTCGCGGAGCGAATAGAGCAGCTGGTCCGCCTCGCGGAGCCCCTGCACCTGCTGCTCGGCGGAGCTCGAGACGCGCACCATCGCGGTGCTGATCTCGCCGCTCGAGGCGGCGAGCTCCTCGCTCATCGCGCTGAAGTCGCCGGCGCTGGCGCTGATGGACTGGGACTCGCGCACCACCGCGCCGAGCACCTGGCGGAGCCGCGCCCCCATCCCGTCCATCGCCGAGGCCAGGCGCGAGAGCTCGAGCGGCATCCGCCCGAGCTGCACCGGCCGGAGGTCGCCCGAGCCGAAGCGGTCGGTGGCGGCCACGAGGCGCTGGAGCGGGGTGCGCACCGAGTTGACGGTGAGCACCGAGACCCCGATCCCGAGGAGGAGCGCCCCCGCGCCGAGGAGGAGGAGCACCAGCTCGCTCCGCTGCGCGTCGCGCTGGACGGCGGAGGTCATCGCGAGGGCGCGCTGGTTGAGCGCCCCGGTGAGCGCCCGCACGTCGCGGGTGAGGCCGTCGGCGGGGCCGCGCGCGCGGTCGGCCACGGCGCGCGCCTCGGCGGTGCGCCCCAGGTCGCCGAGGGCGTGCGCCAGCGCATACTGCACCTCGACCGCCGCCTGCTCGTCGGCGAGCTGGTTGATGGTGTAGCGCTCCTCGGCGGTGAGCGCCGAGAGCTTGCGGAAGCGGGCCTGGAAGGCGTACGCGCTGTCGCCGTTCTGGCGGAACTCGCGCCGCAGCCGCTCGGAGGGCTGCACCAGGTACTGCTCCGCCGCGCGGATCTCCTGCAGCACCGACCCCACGAGCCCGCTGCCGAGCTCGTTGGAGGTCACGATGCGGTCGAGTTCCCCGGCCACCTCGAG
>DASTRQ010000119.1:0-9190 GCA_035761145.1 Gemmatimonadales bacterium | reverse complement strand
AAGTCCACCACCCTGACCGTCCGCGCCAGCGGGGCGAGCACCGCCCAGCGCTCCCCGCCCAGGGGGACCGCATCGCCCAGCTCGGTGTCCTGGAGGGAGACGGTGTCGGCGGGCTCCGCGAGGCGCTGGACGGGGATCTCCACTCGCCGGCCCGGCCCGCACGCGGCGGTAGCGACGAGGAGGGGGAGGAGGGGGAGGAGGCGCATATCGGAAAGTAGGGGGGTGGACGGGGAGGGCGGCCGTGGTCACGATGTCATCCCGAGCGAAGCGAGGGATCTCGGGGTCCGACTCGCTTCGGAGTCAGGCCGCCAAGATCCCTCGGTCGCTTCGCTCCCTCGGGATGACACCGCGCGGTGCCCACCCGTCCCTGCGCCCCTGCGTCCTTGCGCCCCTGCGCCCCTGCGCCCGTTCACGGCCTCCAGTAGTACGTCGCCTTCACCGCGAAGATGTTGCTGGCCTGCTGCTGGAAGAGGTTCTTGAACGAGTCGCCGGCGCGGAAGGTGCCGGTGGCCTCGTCGTAGGCGCGGTCCTGGGTCCAGACGAAGTAGATCGTGCCGCCCGGCATGTACTCCCAGCGGAGCACCGCGTCGCCGCGGAGCGAGGCGAAGGTGAAATCGGGGTTGCCCACGGCGTAGCTCGGGGCGGCGCCCGCGCCGTCGGCGTCCACGGTGATCTCCCCGCCCGACTCGGTCTGGGTGGAGGCGCCGTCGGCCCCGTAGGTCAGGAAGTCGCGGCCGCCGGCGCGCGTGAGCGCGTGCACCCGGCCGAACTCCCCGCTCGAGAGGAAGGGCTGGGCGAAGAGCTCGAGCGAGAGCTTCGGGGTGAAGATCCAGTTGAGGCGGATGTTGGCCGCCAGGGTGTTCTGCACCAGGTCGCCGAAGAGGTAGCGCGCGCCGTAGGTCTCGGTGGCGGTGCCGTCGGCGTAGCTCCCCAGGTACTGGAGCGAGGTGGTGTAGTGCGTGTAGTCGGGGCCCACCGAGAGCGTGGTGCTGGTGCTCGGGCGGTACTCGAGCGACATCCCGGTGTTCCAGGAGGCGTCGAGGTCGCGCGCGGCGGCGCTGCGCGAGACGTACGTGGAGAAGCTGAGCCGCTTCCGGGTGTCGCTGTCGTAGCTCAGGTTCCAGTTGTGGTTGCTGGGGTAGCGGAGCTGGGGGCCGCCGCGGGTGAGCCGGTCGTTCATCACCTCGGGGCTGTACCCGGCGTTCCAGTTCAGGCTGCTGTAGTTCTTGAACACCACGTAGCCCATCTCGATGTACCCCTCGGTGGTCCGGTCGCCGGCGAAGTCGTAGGTCCGGAACGAGGCCGCGTCGGTGCGGAGCTCCTGGTACCAGGAGGTCGGCGTGCGCCAGCCGTAGCCCAGGGCGACGTGCATGTTCACCAGGTCGGAGCGCATGCTGAGGCCCAGGTCGTTCTGGTCGAACCCGGGGGCGATGGCGCCCACCGCGGAGTTGAACTTCCAGTTCCCCTTCTGCTTGTTGACCGCCATGCGCGCCGCCCACCCCGACAGGGAGGTGCGGGTGGGGTCGTAGCTCACCTCGCTGGCGTCGGGGCGCTGGAAGTAATGCACGCTCCCGCGCTGCACCGCGGCGATCCGGTCGGCGGTGCCGTGGATGTCGGTGAGCCCGGTCCAGCCGGTCAGCATCCACGTCCCGTCGTGGTCCAGCGCGGTCCAGCCGTCCACGCCGAGCGCGAGGGAGCGGCTGTTGGTCACGTCGCGGAGCGCGGCGTCATTGTAGTCGCGGGCGGCGAAGGTGGCGATGACCCCGAGCCCCTGACGCCCGCCGTGGAATTCGCGCTGGAGGCGCGCCACGGTGTACGAGGCGAGCGGCTCCACCTCCGTGCGGCCCCGCGCGCCGCCGGTGCTGGTCTGGGCATACTCGCGCCGCGTGAGCGCGGTGAGGACGCCCAGGTTGGCGTTGCTCCCCAGCTTCCCGGTGAGCTTGGCCGCCCCCAGGATCCGGGTGCCCTCGGGCATCTCCACGAAGTCGCCCGCGGCGCCGCCGCGCGGCGACCGGCCGATCCGGCGGCTGTAGAAGAAGCTCGGGTTGCTCCAGTTGAAGCTCCAGAAGTTGTTCGCCCCGCCGAAGCCGAAGTCGAACGTGCTGCTCCCCTCGACGAAGAAGGGGCGCTTCTCCTGGAAGACGTGCTCCGCGTCGCCCAGGTTCACGAAGGCGGGGTCCACCTCCACCTGCCCGAAATCGGGGTTCACGGTGGCGTCCACGGTGAGGTTGCTCCCCAGCCCCACCTTGAGGTCGGCGCCCACCGCGGCGTCGAGCTTGCTGCCGTCGAAGAAGGGGTCCCCCGCCGCCGACGGGGCCAGGTGCTGCCGCGTGGTGACGTAGGGCGTCACCGCCAGCCGCCGGGGCGGGGTGAGCCCCTCGAGCCCCACCAGGTCGGGGAAGCGCGAGACGTACCCGCTCCCGTTGCGCGGGGTGAAGACGAGGTAGTCGCGCTCGTTCTTCCGGTCGATGAAGCGGTTGAAGTTGATCCCCCACACCTGCGCCGCCGACGGGCGGAACCGGAGCTCCGAGTACGGGATGCGGAACTCCGCCGTCCACCCCTCGGCGTCGCGGCGCACCGCGCCGGTCCAGACCCCGTCCCACGAGTCGTCGTCCCACTCGTCGTTGTACATCACGCCGTCGTACTGCGTCCCGGCGGCGTTGAGGCCGAAGAAGAAGCCCGAGCGGTCGTCGTTGTAGGAGTCGATCCAGACGTTGAAGCGGTCCGCCTCCGCCCACCGGTCGCGCCGCGCCAGCACCGCCCGCACCGAGTCGGGGTGCGCGTCGTACATCCGCGCGGCCACGTACAGCGCCTCGTCGTCGTACGCCACCCACACCACCGTCCGCTCCGTGGGCTCCGCCCCCTCGCTCGGCTCGCGCTGGGTGAAGCGGTCCATCCCCGGCCCCTGCCACGAGGCCTCGTCCAGCACGCCGTCCACGTGGATCGGCGCGGCCAGGCGCACCGCCCGCACCGTGAGCGGGACGTTCGGGTCGGGGACGGGATGACGACGAACGGACTGCGTGTCGGCCAGGGCCGCGAGAAGCGCGAGCGCGGTCAGCATACGAGTGCTCCGTTGGGTGCCGAGAGACTGCTGGGATCAGTACCTCTGACGGAATTACCCCCCAAAGGGTTGCGCCGCGGGCCGGGGGAACCGGGTGTTTCACGGATGGAACGGGGTGGTGGGAGGATGAGGGACGAGGGACGAGGGACGAGAGTCGAGGGAGGAGAGACGAGAGACGAGGGACGAGAGAAGAGAGATGAGAGATGAGAATTAGGAAAAAAGAGAGGTGAGACGGGATACCCCCTCTCACCTCTCACTTCTCACATCTCACCTCTCACCCGTCACCCCTCACCGTCCCGCGAGCATCTCCTCGAAGAACGCCACGCCCCGGGGATCCTCCGATCGTCCCAGCCAGAAGAAGGCCTGGCGGCGGAGGTCGGGGTCGCGATCGCCGCGGGCGATGCGGAGGAGGATCTGGAACGAGCGTTCGTCGTGGCGCTGGCTCAGCGTGAAGAGCGCCATCCGGCGCACGTCGCGGTCGGGGTCGGCGGTGAGCAGGGTGTCGAGCGGGCCCACCACCGCATCGGCCGCTTCCTGGCCCAGCCAGAACACCGCCTGCCGCCGGAGGCCGGTCTGCAGCCGGGTGTCCTTGGCCAGCCGCGCGAGCCGCGGCCAGCTCTCCACGTCGCGCGCCAGCACCGCGGGGAGCACCGCCGCCTCGCTCGGCTTGCCGAGGTCGGCGCCCGCCAGGTCGAGCAGCCACGCCGAGGCCTCGGCGGGGGTCACCGTACCGAGGTCGGTGGCGTCGGCGGGGGGCGGCGCGCCGACGGAGGTGCGGAGCCGCGTCACGCGCCCCGCGTCGTCGCGCGTCAGCGTCACCACCAGCGGCCCCGGATGGCAATCCCAGGTCAGGTCTCCCTCCGCGTGGTGGGTGTCGAGGTTCTCGCCGTTGCCGCACACGCCGGGCCGGGCGGCGAACTGGAAGGTCACCCGCGCCCCGTGCGCCGCGCGGATCCGGTCCCCCAGCGCCTGGCCGCGCGCCGGGGCGGCGGCCAGGACGAGGGCAAGGAGGGTCAGGGTCGTCGTGCGTGTCATCTGCCCCTCCCGGGTCACTGTTGCAGGACCTGCTCCAGGAGCTCCGTCGCGCGCGGGTCGCCCGACTGCCCGAGCCAGAAGAGGGCCTGGCGCCGCATCTCGCGGTCGGGGTCGTTCCGCGCGATCTCGATGAGCTTGTCCACCGCCGCCGGCTCGTGGCGCTGGCTCAGCACGAAGAGCACCTGGCGGCGGAGCTCCAGGTCGAGCGTCGGCGCGTAGAGCTGCGAGAGCCGGGCCACCGACACCGCGTCGCTCTGGGTGCCGGCGAAGTAGAGCGCGGTGCGCCGCAGCTCGGTGGTCTCGGAGCGGTCGAGCACGCGGTCCATCAGCCAGCGCGCGTTCGCGCTGTCGCCCCGCTGGGCCAGGGTCATCAGCACCATCTTCTTGGCCTCCTCCGAGCGCATCCGCGGGTACGCGTCGCGCAGGAAGGCGGCGTTGTCGGCGCCGTGGCGCTGGCCCAGGAAGAGCACCGCCGTCCTCACCACCTCGTCGCTCGCCCCGGGGCGGGTGATCACGTCGCGCAGCACCCCCGCGGCGCGGTCGTCCCCGGACTGGCTCAGCGCGAAGACCGCGTTCTTCTGCAGTTCGGCGTCGTCGCTGGTCCGCAGGACCTGGGTCAGGGCGTCCACCGCCGCCGGCGAGCGGCTCTGGCCCAGCGCGAAGAGCGCCATCTTCCGCACCTGGCGGTCGGGGTCGTTCCGTACCACGTCGAGCATCAGCGGCGTCACCTCGCTGTCGGCCGCCTGCTGGCCCAGGATGAAGACCGCCTGCCGGCGGAGCCGCGCGCTGCAGCCGTCGCGCCGGGCCACGATCCCCTTGAGGAGCGGCACCGCGCGCTCCCGGTTCATCGACATCAGCGCCTGCAGCGCCATCATCTGGGTGCTGAGCCGCTCCTCGTCACACCCCACGGCGGTCTCGTCGTCCTCACCGCCGTCGTGAGCGGCGGCGCGTACGCTGCCGGTGCTGAGCTGGTTGCGGGTCGAGTCGAGCCACGCCACCGCCGCCTGGTCGCCGGTCTCGGCCAGCATCTGCTCGATGCGCACGCGCAGGCCGCCCGCGTCGGTGCGCGTCCCCGCGTTGGGCCACTCGGCCGCCTGGGTCTTGAGCCGCTCCCGCGCCACGCGGAGGTTGGTCGTCCCCCCCAGGCGCTGCAGCGCGAAGGCCTCCCAGTAATACGCGTCCCCCGTCCGGGCCGAGCGCGGGTAGCGCCGGCGCAGTTCGCGGAAGGCGTCCACCGCGCGCTGGTACTCGCTGCGATTGAGGTAGCGCTGGGCCGTGCGGTAGAGCGAGTCGGCCGGGGTCCCCTGGTCGGGGTCGGCGGCCAGGGTCGCCGCCGCGGGGGCGGCGCCCTGCGGCACGGGGCGGAAGGCCGCCGGCGCGTGGCCGGCCGCCGTGAAGGCGAGGATCAGGGTCGCGAACATCTCAGAGTGCTCCAGGTTGCGGGACGACGCCCGGCGCGGGGAGCGCGGCACGCAGCCGCGGCAGCACGTCCCGCCGGTCGAGTCCATCGGTGATCACGGCACGGTCTTCCTGCGCGGTCGGCCCCTCGGCGACCTGGGACAGCACCAGCTCCAGGTCCTCGAGCAGGTCGCGCAGGCGGGGGTCGCGGATGGAGGGGGAGCCGAGCAGGAGGCGGGTGGCCTCCAGCAGGCGGCGCGCATCCTCCGGGGTGGTGACCGGCGCGGCCCCCGTCACCGCGTCGGCGCGGAACTGCGTCAACAGCACCTCCGCCTGGCCGATCGTCTGCCGCGCGGCCGCCTGCGCCAGGAGGTCGACGGGGGCGGCGGCGCTGTCGTTCCCGGCGCGCGCCACCACGGTGGGGACCACCCGCGCGCGGGGGCGCACCCCGAGCCCGATGGCGAGCCCCGCCACAAGCGCGGCGGCCACCCCCACCGGGTACCAGAGCCGCCGGCGCACCGGCAGCGCGCGCACCCGGGGACGGCGCGCGACCGCGATCCCCCGCCACAGCGCCTCCCGCGGGGGCGGGGGCGGGGCGTGGTGGGCGCGCGCGGCCTCGAGGAGGCGCTCAGGGAGCATCGGCTCGTCCTTCAGGTCGTCGGTCATGCGGTCCATTCTCCCGCGAAATCGGCGAGCGCCTCGCGCAGGCGGGCGCGCGCCCGGAACAGCTGGGCCTTCGAGGTGCCGGTCTGGACCCCCAGCGCGGCACCGATCTCCTCGTGCGTATACCCCTCGACATCGTGCATCAGGAACACCGTCCGGTACCCCTCGGGGAGCGCGGCGATCGCCTCCGACATCCGCCGCTTCAGGTCCGGCTCGGCCAGGCGCCCCGGCTGGGGGAGGTGCCCGGCATCCTCGAGGGGGGCGTGCCCGCGGAATCTCTTCACCTTCCGCAGCGTATTGAGGGCGGTCGAGGTCGCGATCGCCGTCACCCACGTGGCCAGGGCCGACTCCCCCCGGAACGTGCCCAGCTTGTCGAAGGCGCGGACGAAGGTCTCCTGCACCACGTCCTGGGCCAGGTCGCCATCCCCCGTGAGCCGGTAGGCGAGCCGCCACACCCGGTCCAGGTGCCGGTCGTAGAACATCCGTTCCGCCCCGGGGTCCCCTTGGAGGACCCCGTCGATCAGCTGTCGTTCGTCCACCGGGGCTCCGTGAGGTCCTGGGTCAACATCGGCCGGTCAGTTACGTAGAAACGGTGGGAGCTGGAAGGGTTGGCCGGGCGCCACCCGTGAGGTCGGTGCCGGCCTTAACCTTATCTAACCGCCGGGTTACTTTCACCGGGCTGTGGATCAGAAGATCGGGAGCAATGCTACCATATATATGCAGGTCCTGGCGGGCCATTCCAATCGTGGTGATCCTTGCATCGTGCGCGCCCGGGCTCCCCGGCCCGGGGGGAGGGGCGCGGGCGGTGGCGCCGAGCGCCGGTGAGCCCTGGTCGCCGGCGCGGCTGCCCCGGGACACGGTGACCGACCTTCCCCCCGCGCCGGTGAGCCCCGAGGTGATGGCGCGGCGGGACGCGCTCACGCTCACCGACGTGGTGGATGTGGCGCTCCGGAACTCCCCCACCACCCGGATCGCGTGGCGCAACGCCCGCGCGGCGGCGGCGAGCTACGGCTCGGCGCGGGGCACCTGGCTGCCCACGGTGAACGGCGCGGTGAGCGCGAGCGACGTGCGCACCGCCGGGGCGGGGGGACAGACGGCGGTGCAGCAGCAGCTCTGGGGGCCGTCGGCGAGCTTCACCTGGCTCCTCTTCGACTTCAGCCGTCCCTCGCTGGTGGGGGCGGCGCGGCAGGCGCTGATCGCCGCCAACTGGACCCACAACGCCGCCGTGCAGGACGTGGTGCTGCAGGTGGGGCAGGCGTACTACAGCTACGCGGCGGCCAAGGCGCTCCTGGTGGCGCAGCGGGCCACCCAGGCGGAGGCCGACACCAACCTCGCCGCGGCGGAGGAGCGCCGCCGGGTGGGGGTGGCCACGATCGCCGACGTGCTGCAGGCGCGCACGGCGGCGGCGCAGGCGCGGCTCGAGGTGCAGCGCACGGAGGGGACGGTGGCGGCCACGCGGGGCGCCCTCGCGGTGGCCACCGGCTACCCCGCCACCGCCGACTTCGACGTGGACAGCCTCGCGGCCGAGGGGCCCATCGGTCCCATCGCCGACAGCGTCGAGGCGCTGATCGCGCTGGCGCGCGCCTCGCGTCCCGACCTGGGGGCGGCGCTCGCCACGGCGGCGCAGGCGCGCGCGCAGGCGCACGCGGCGCTGGGGCGGCGGCTGCCCGCCCTCACCGCCACCGGCAACGCGGCACGGACGTATCTCTCCACCTCCAACGACCCGCGCGAGAGCTACAACATCGGCGTGGGGCTCAGCGTGCCGCTGTTCAACGGCTTCAGCTGGGAGTACGACGCCCAGGCGGCGCGCGAGCGCGCCGCGGCGCAGGAGGCGCGGGCCCAGCAGCTGGGGCAGCAGGCGGTGCTGCAGGTGTTCACCGACTACTACGCGCTCCGCACCGCCACCGCGAACGTCCGCACGGTGGAGGACCTGTACGCCTCCGCCTCGCAGGCGGCCGACGCGGCGCGGGGGCGGTACCGCGCCGGGGTGGGGAGCCTGCTCGAGCTCCTCACCGCCGAGGCGGCCCTGGGCTCCGCGCGCGCCACCCGCGTGCAGTCCCGCCTCGAGTGGCACCTGGCCCTCCTCCAGCTGGCGCACGACGTCGGCGTCCTCGACCCCCGGGGCGGCCATCCGTTCCGCGTGCTCCCCGATACCACTTCCACCGGCCCCTCGCGATGACCGTCCGCCGGCTTTCGTCCTTCGCGCTGTTCGCGCTCGTCTCCGCCTGCGGCAAGGGCGCCCCGCCGCCCCCGCCCGCCGTGCCGGTCCACACCGCCGTCGCCGTGCGGCGCGACACGCCGCTCATCCTGGCCGCCACCGGCACGGTGGAGCCGCTGCAGACCGCGAGCGTCGCCGCGCAGGTGGACGGCATCGTGACCCGGGTGGCCTTCCGCGAGGGGCAGGAGGTGGCGGCGGGGCAGGTGCTCTTCGAGATCGACCCCCGGCAGTACCGTGCCGCGCTGGAGCAGGCCGAGGCGGTCCTGGCGCGCGACGCCGCGCAGCTGGCGCAGGCCGAGCGTGACTACGCCCGCTTCGCCGACCTGGGCGCCAAGGACTACGTCACCGCCCAGCAGGTGGACCAGGCGCGGGTGCAGATGGAGGGGCTCCGCGCCAGCGTGCGCGCCGACAGCGCCGCGCTCGCCCGCGCGCGGCTCGACCTGGGGTACGCCTCGGTGCGCGCGCCGATCGCCGGACGGGCGGGCGCGGTGCTGGTGCGCGAGGGGAACCTGGTGCGCGCCAACAGCGCCGCCCCGCTCGTGGTGCTCAACCAGCTGGCGCCCATCCAGGTGCGCTTCGCGCTCCCCGCCACCGACCTCCCGGCGCTCCGCGCCCGCGGGGACGGCGCGCTGCCGGTCACCGCGCTGGCCGTGGGCGACAGCGGCGCCCCGTCCGTGGGCGCGCTCACCTTCGTGGACAACGCGGTGGACACCAACACCGGCACCATCACCCTGAAGGCGCGCTTCGAGAACCGCGACCACCGCCTCTGGCCCGGCGCGCTGGTGCGGGTGGCGCTGCAGCTCGACGTGCAGAAG
>DASTRQ010000118.1:0-5678 GCA_035761145.1 Gemmatimonadales bacterium | reverse complement strand
CCGCGGCGGCCCAGCAGGCCGCGCCCACCGTCATCACGCTCGGCACCGGCACCCCGTTCCCCGATCCGGCACGCCAGGGCCCGGCCACCGCCGTCACCGTCGGCCCGATGGTCCTCCTCTTCGACGCCGGGACGGGCGTCGAACGGCAGCTTCGCGCGGCGGGGCTCCCGATGAGCGGCCCCACCGCGCTCTTCCTCACCCACCTCCACTCCGACCATACCCTGGGCCTCGCCGACCTCATCCTCACCTCGTGGGTGATGCGGCGGGCGCGTCCCTTCCGCGTCATCGGGCCGCCGGGGACGGCGCGGATGATCGACCGGCTCGCCGAGGCGTACGCGGAGGACATCCGGATCCGGACCGAGGGGCTCGAACACGAGGTGGCCGGCGGGTGGCAGGTGCGGGTCGCCGAGACCGAGGGCGGGGTGGTGTTCGACTCGGGCGGGGTGAAGGTGACGGCGATCCCGGTCCCCCACGGGAACTGGCCGGTCGCCTTCGCCTTCGTGGTGGAAGGGGCGGGGCGCCGGATCGTGATCTCGGGGGACACCCGATACTCCGACGCGCTCGCGGCCGCGGCCCGGGGCGCCGACGTGCTCGTGCACGAGGTCTACCCCTCCACCCGGATGGCGCCGGAGGACCGGCCCGGCGGGGAGGACTGGCCCGAGTACCTGCGTCAGTTCCACACCTCCGACGTCGAGCTCGGCGCCCTGGCGGCGCGCGCCCGTCCCCGGCTCCTCGTCCTCACCCACGTCGTCCGGATGGGGGCCTCGGATGCCGAGCTCCTCGCCGGGATCCGCCGCGGGGGCTATCAGGGCCCCGTGGCCTTCGCCAACGACCTCGACCGCTTCTGACCTCGCCGATGCCCGCCTGGCTCCTCAAGACCGAACCCTCGACCTACGCGCTCGCCGACCTCCGGAAGGAGAAGCGGACGCGCTGGGACGGGGTGAAGAACGCCGCCGCCCTCCTCAACCTCCGCAAGATGGCGGTGGGGGACCAGGTGCTGATCTACCACACCGGGAACGAGAAGGCGGTCGTCGGCGTGGCGCGGGTCTTCACCGCCGACCCGACGGACGGCGTGGTCACGCTCGAGTACGAGAAGACCCTCAAGCGCCCCGTCCCCCTCGCCGAGATCAAGGCCGACCCGGCGTTCAAGGAGTTCGCGCTGGTGAAGATCTCGCGGCTCTCGGCGATGCCCGTGACGGCCGACCACTGGAGGCGCATCCTCAAGCTCGGAAGTTGAGCCAGCCTCCCCGGCCACTCGGGTCGCGGGGTTTCCGTGTTCTCGGCGGCCGCCCCCGGGACGCTACCGAACGAACACCGAAACCGCTATCTTTGCTTCATGCCGAAGTTCGAGGTCGTCGCTCCCTTCGCTCCTGCCGGTGACCAGCCGCGCGCCATCGAGGCGCTGACGGCGGGGCTCCGCGCGGGGGTGAAGGACCAGGTGCTGCTGGGGGTCACGGGGTCGGGGAAGACGATGACGCTGGCGCACGTCATCGCGAACTACGGCCGGCCCACGCTCGTCCTCTCGCACAACAAGACGCTGGCGGCGCAGCTCTACGGCGAGCTGCGCCAGTTCCTGCCGCGGAACGCGGTGGAGTACTTCGTCTCGTACTACGACTATTACCAGCCCGAGGCGTACGTCCCCCAGACGGACGTGTACATCGAGAAGGACGCCTCGATCAACCAGGACATCGAGCAGCTGCGGCTGCGGGCCACCAGCTCGCTGATGGAGCGCGAGGACGTGGTCATCGTGGCCACGGTGAGCGCCATCTACGGCCTGGGCGACCCGGTGCAGTACCGGCAGCTGATGGTGCACGTGCGCACGGGGGAGAGCCCCGGGCGGGACGGGATCCTGCAGGAGCTGGTGCGCATCCAGTACGCGCGCAACGACGTGAGCTTCGAGCCCGGCACCTTCCGCGTGCGGGGGGACGTGATCGAGGTCTTCCCGGCGTACGCCGAGCACGCCGTGCGGATCGAGCTGTGGGGGGACCTGGTCGAGCGGATCACGCGCGTGGATCCGCTCACCGGCGCCGCCCTCGACGCGCTGGAGCACGCGGCCATCTACCCGGCGCGGCACTTCGTGACCGAGCGCGCCACCATCGAGCGCGCGGTGCGCTCCATCCGCGAGGAGCTGGCGCTCCGCCTGGCCGAGCTCCGCGCGGCGGGGAAGCTCCTCGAGGCGCAGCGCCTGGAGGGCCGCACCACCTTCGACATCGAGATGCTCCTCGAGGTGGGGACCTGCGCCGGGATCGAGAACTACTCGCGCCACCTCACCGGGCGGCGGCCGGGGGAGCGCCCCGCCTGCCTGCTCGACTACTTCCCCCCCGAGTTCCTGGTCGTGGCCGACGAGAGCCACGTCACCCTGCCGCAGATCGGCGGGATGTACAACGGCGACCGGGCGCGGAAGACCACACTCGTGGAGTACGGCTTCCGCCTCCCGAGCGCGCTCGACAACCGGCCGCTCCAGTTCGACGAGTTCCTGGGGCTCGTGCCGCAGCTCCTCGCGGTGAGCGCCACGCCGGGGGCGTTCGAGCTCGAGCGCGCGGCGGGGCACGTGGTGGAGCAGATCATCCGCCCCACCGGGCTCGTGGACCCCGAGGTCGAGATCCGCCCCGTGAAGGGGCAGGTGGACGACCTCCTGGGCGAGATCCGCGAGCGCGCCCGGCGGCGGGAGCGCACCCTCGTCACCACCCTCACCAAGCGGATGGCCGAGGACCTGACCGACTACTTCCAGCAGGTCGGGGTGCGGGTGCGCTACCTGCACTCGGACATCGACGCCATCGAGCGGATGGAGATCCTGCGCGGGCTCAGGCTGGGCGACTTCGACGTGCTGGTCGGGATCAACCTCCTGCGCGAGGGGCTCGACCTCCCCGAGGTGTCCCTGGTGGCCATCCTCGACGCCGACAACGAGGGCTTCCTCCGCTCCGACCGCTCGCTCATCCAGACGGTGGGGCGCGCCGCGCGCAACCTGAACGGCCGGGCGATCCTCTACGCCGACACGGTGACCGGCTCGATGCAGCGCGCGCTCGACGAGATGGGACGCCGCCGCGCCCTCCAGCTGGCGCACAACGCCGAACACGGCATCACGCCGCGGTCCATCGTCAAGTCGATGGAGCAGGTGGTGCTCTCCACCCGCGTCGCGGACGCGCGCACCGAGCGCCCCGACGAGCGGCGCAAGGGGAAGGAGAAGCCCGCCGCCGCGGTGGACCTCCACGACCCGGCCGAGCGCGCCAAGGCGATGCAGGCGCTGGAGCAGCAGATGCGCGAGGCCGCGGCCAACCTCGAGTTCGAGGTCGCCGCGATCCTCCGCGACCAGCTCAACGAGCTCCGCGCCCTCGACGCCCCCGACGTGCGGCGCGCGGGGGCGGGGGCGGGGCGGCCCGCGCGGAGCGCGCGCGCCCGGAGGCGCTGAGTGGAGACGCTCACCGAGGCGGCGCTCGTGGCCCGCGGCGAGGCGCTCGGCCGCGCCCTGGCCCCGGGCGCGGTGGTGACCCTGGCCGGTCCCCTCGGCGCGGGGAAGACCACCCTGGTGCAGGCCATCGCCCGCGGCCTCGGCGTGGGCGACCGCCCCACGAGCCCCACCTACACCTACGTGCACCGGTACGACGGGGCGCGCGGGCCGGTGTACCACCTCGACTGCTACCGCCTGCGCGATCCCGACGAGGCCGCCGACCTGGACTGGGACGGGATGCTCCGCGAGGCGGACGCCATCCTGGTCGAATGGCCCGAACGCGCGGGGGCGTGGGTCCCCCCGGCCTCGGTGCGCATCACCCTCGGCTACGCGCCCGACCCCGACCGGCGCACGCTCGAGGTGGCCTGATGTGGCTCGCGCTCGATACCTCGGGCGACACCGCCTCCGTCGCCCTCGGCGAGGCGGGGGGCGTGCCGCGCGCCGAGGCGCGGCTGGCCGGCGCACGCCAGCACGCGGGGGCGCTGGTGCCGATGATCGACCGGTGCCTGCGCGAGGCGGGGATCGGCGCGGCGGCGCTCGAAGGGATCGTCCTCGGGGACGGGCCCGGGAGCTTCACCGGGCTCCGCGTCGCCGCCACGGTGGCCAAGGCGATCGCGCTGGCGCGGGGGCTCGCGGTGCGCACCGCCTCGTCCCTCCTGGTGCAGGCCGCCGGCGCCCTCCCCCCCGCCACCGGCGTGGTGCTCGGCGTGCGCGACGCGCTGCGGGGGGAGCTGTACGGCGGGGTGTACCGGCTCGAGCCCGGCGCGGTGACGACCCTCCTCCCCCCGGTCGTGACGGCGCCGGAGGCGCTGGCGGCGCGGGTGACCCCGCTCGGGGTGCGGGCCGTGGTGGGCGAGGCGCCGGAGCCGGTGCTCGCCGCACTGCACCAGCGCCTCGGCGCCGAGCGGCTGGCGCCCCCCGCCGCCGGGGCGCCGGTGCTCCTGGGGCTGCTGGCGCGGGAGGGGGGCACCGCGCCGGTGCACGACCTGCGGCACTGGGAGCCGGAGTACGGGCGGCCCGCGGAGGCGCAACGACGCTGGGAAGAACGGCATGGGCGACCCCTTCCGCCTGCGGCCGGCGAGAGCCGCTGACGTTCCCGCGATGGCGGTGCTGGAGCGCGCGAGCTTCAGCGACCCCTGGTCTCCCCGGAGCCTCGAGGAGACGATCGGCCTGCCGGGGATGCTCGCGCTCGTGGCGGTCGACGGCGACGACCGGCTCCTCGGCTACCTCTTCGGCCGGGAACTCGCCGGCGAGGCGGAGGTGCTGAACGTCGCCGTCGCGCCGGCCGCGCGCCGGGGCGGGGTGGGGCGCGCGCTGCTCACCGCGGCGCTCGCCTGGTTCGCCGGGCGCGGCGCGGGCGAGACCTTCCTCGAGGTGCGGGCCTCCAACCAGGCGGCGATCGCGCTCTACGAGGGTGCCGGGTTCCGGGCGGTGGGCCGCCGACCCGGTTATTATCAGCATCCCACGGAGGACGCCGTCCTCTACCGCCGCCCCGGATCCCGGGAGGCGTGAATTCGCGCCGCGGGCGCGCGTTCCCGGTTACCACCCGGGACGGCCCCGGTGGTATCGTCGTCGGTCCGCAGTCCTAGGCGCCCAGTGCGCGGGAGGTCGTCGTGAGCCGGAGCCTCAACAAGGTCATCCTCATCGGGAACCTGGGTGCCGACCCCGAGGTGCGCAGCACCAGCAACGGGTCGAAGGTGGCCACGCTGTCCGTGGCCACGAGCCGGCGGTGGAAGGACAAGGGCGGGGAGCAGCAGGAGAAGACCGAGTGGCACCGCGTGGTGCTCTGGAACTCCACCTACTCCAAGCTCGCCGACATCGCCGAGCAGTACTGCAAGAAGGGGGACAAGGTCTTCGTCGAGGGGCGCATCGAGTACCGCTCGTGGCAGGACCGCGAGGGGCAGACGCGCTACACCACGGAGATCAACGCCAACGAGCTCATCCTCCTCGGCGGCAAGGGTGCCGCCTCCGAGGGCGCGCCGAGCCGCGCGTCGGCGCCGGCCAAGGCGGCCGGGGCCCCGGCCGGCGGGAAGGAGTCGTTCGACGACTTCCCCGAGGCGCTCGACGCCGAGGACGACGACCTGCCGTTCTGAGCCGTCCCAGCGACCTGGTGTTCCCCCGACGACCTCGGCCCCCAGGCCGGGGTCGTTGTGTTTTCGACGTAACGCGTTGCCTGGCAATGGTTTGCGTTATCGGTGTCAGTAAGTAGGTGAGGCGGTAGCTGTAAGTC
>DASTRQ010000117.1:0-2818 GCA_035761145.1 Gemmatimonadales bacterium | reverse complement strand
CTTCCGCCGCCATAAGGTCCTCGGAGTGGTGAAGTGTCAAAAAACTTGTCACATATGCACGGAGGTAATATATAACCGAATATGTACCGAAGCAAGGGGGGCCGCTATCGGCTATCGGCTATCCGCTATCCGCTATCCGTGGTGGCCTGCAGCCAACGCTCAAAAGGCCGGACTCCGGTTCACAAATTACGGATAGCCGATAGCAGATAGCGGATAGCGCCCCCCCTCACCCCCGCCACGCATCCTCCAGGTGCTCGATCCGCCGGGCGCCGCCTTTGCCTTCGTGGACCGCGACGACGTCGAACCGGTAGGTGTCGCCGGGGCGGCCGAAGCGGAGGATCCAGAGCGCGGCGACCTTGGTGATCGCCTCGCGCTTGCGGCGGTCCACCGATTCCACCGGCGTGCCGCACGCCGCGCCGCGACGGGTCTTGACCTCCACGAAGGCGACGACCCCGCCGCGCCGGACGATGAGGTCCACGTCGTGGCGGCCGAGCTTGAAGCGGTGGGCCTCGACCGCCCAGCCGCAGGCGGTGAGGTAGGCCATCGCGGCGAGCTCGCCCTCGAGCCCGCGCACCTGGCGTTCGTCTTCCCATTCCCGGGTCGGGATGAAGCGGCGTGTGCTCGTCACGGCGCCACGATAACGTCGGGCGCTTGGGCGAGCGTCATCGTGGGAACGCGAGGGAGGGCGGAAGGAACGCGGGGCCTCACCCCCTGCCCCCTCTCCACCGCCCACCCTCACCCCCAACCCCACTCCCTACGGGAGAGGGGAGCAGATCGCGCCTCTCCCCCTCTCCCGCAGGGAGAGGGGGTCGGGGGGTGCGGGTGAGTCAGCAGGGAGAGCGGGCCGGGGGGTGAGGTCGGTAAGCGGTAAGCGGTGAGCGGTAAGCGGTGAGCGGTGAGCCGTGAGCGGTAAGCGGTGAGAGGTGAGCGGGAGGGGAGCGCTACCGGTGGGTTCCTGCAGGTAACGCACAAGGAGCCGGGATCCGCTTCACGGTCGATGGATAGCGGATCGCGGCACGCGCCCACGCGCCCACGCGCCTACGCGCCCACGCGCCCACGCGCCCACGCGCCCTCGCGCCTACGCGCCTACGCGCCTACGCGCCCACGCGCCTACGCGCCCACCGCGATCACCCCGATCGCCCCCTTCTGGCCGTGGCCGAAGGCGTGGTTCACGAACGGGAATTCCCCCGGCACGTCGGCGACGAACTCGAAGATCATCCCCCCACCGGCGGCGACGTCGAAGGTCTGCACGCCGTGGATGGCGTTCCCCGGGGGGGCGCCGAGGTAGACCGTGTCGAACTGCTCGCCGACGATGTGGAAGGCGCAGCTGTGGGAGGGACCGGCGTTCACGACGTAGAACCGCACCCGCTCCCCCCGCCGGACCCGGATCGGCTCCTTGAGGTACTGGTTGGCGTAGCCGTTGAACGCCACGATCTCGGGGAGGGTCCCCAGCATCTGGGTGTAGTCGAACGTGCGGACCGGCCGGCCGGCGGGCGGGGCCAGGTAGAACTCGCTCTCGAGCAGCACGAACTCGCGGGCCGGCGGGAGCGGGGTCACGGGGTCGACGATGATCGCCCCGTACATCCCCATCCCCATATGCATCAGGACCGGCTGGGTGCCGCAATGATAAAGGAACGCGCCGGCGTACTTCGGCGTGAAGGTGTACTCGGCGGTCTGGCCCTTGAGGACGGTCTTGAAGGCGGTCTTGGGGTCGATCTGGGCCGCGTGGAAGTCCACCGAGTGGGGGACGTCGCCCTCGTTGGTGAGCTTGATGGTGACGGTGTCGCCCACCCGGCAGCGCACCACCGGCCCCGGCACCGTCCCGTTGAAGGTCCAGGCCTGCGCCACCAGGTCGTCGGAGATCCGGACCGCCTGCTCGGTCGCCGTGAGGCGCACCTCGCGCACCCGGCCGCCGGTGAGCGGCGGGAGCTCCGGATCGTGGCGGACGAATTGGGGCAGGTCGGCGCCGGTGGTGTCGGGAGCCTGCGTCCCCGCGGCGGCCCCAGCCCCGGCCGCCCCCGGCGTCAGCCGCTCGGTGCGGCACGCCGCGAGCGCCAGCGGCATCGCGGTCGCGATGGTGGTGGCGGTCAGGAAGCTGCGGCGATCGAGGGGATGGTCGGGCATTCGGGGACTCCGAGGGTGGGAGGGGGGCTATCCGCGGTCCGCTATCGGCTATCCGCTATCCGCTATCCGCTATCCGAGGGGTCTGGCTGGCGGGCCCACGCGCCTACAGGGCGGCCGGAGGCCGCCCCCTCTACGCGCCTACCCCGCGTACTCGTCCAGCTGCTCGTAGCCGATCAGCACTTCGCGCGGCTTGCTGCCGTCCTGGGGGCCCAGGATGCCGGCGCTGTGGAGCTGGTCGATGATCCGCGCGGCGCGGCCGTAGCCGATCCGGAGCTTCCGCTGCAGCAGCGAGGTGCTGCCGCCCTGGTTCTGGATGCACGCCTCCGCCGCCTCGCGGAAGAGGGGATCCCGGTCCTCGTCGCCGCCCGGCGCGCCGCCGCCCTCGCCGTCGGACTCGAGGAGCCGGGTCTGCTCGATGATGTCGTAGTCCGCCGGTCCCCCGGCCACCGCCACCGCCGCGAAGGCGTCCTTCCGGGCGTCGTACCAGTCCATCACCCGCTCGGTCTCTTCGGTCGAGATGTACGCGCCCTGGATCCGCATCGGCTCGTTCCGTCCCGGCGGCAGGAACAGCATGTCGCCGTTGCCGAGCAGCGCCTCGGCGCCGTTCTGGTCGAGGATGGTGCGGCTGTCCACCTTGGACGCCACCCGGAACGCGATCCGGCTCGGGAAGTTGGCCTTGATGAGGCCGGTGATG
>DASTRQ010000116.1:0-6535 GCA_035761145.1 Gemmatimonadales bacterium | reverse complement strand
ACGGTCTACCGCACCGACGGCGGGCGCGCGCTCGCCGGCGGCGGGGGGATCGCCCCCGATCTCGTCGTCCGCCCCGACACGATGACGATGGTGGAGCGGGACTTCTCGCGGCGGATCTCCGCCAGGGGCCAGGCGGTGGCGCAGGCGCTGAGCCTGCTGGGCCGCCAGTTCAGCACCGGCGCGCGGGCCGACTTCCGCGTCACCCCGGCGTGGCGCGACTCGCTCTTCGCCCACCTCACCGGCGCCGGCGTCGACCTCACCCGCGCCCAGTACGACTCGGCCCAGCGCGTCGCCGACCGGCTCCTCGAGAACCGCGTCGCCCGCCTCGTGGGGGCCGACACCCTCGTCTTCCGCCGCGACATCCCCTTCGACCCGGCGCTCCGCCGGGCGGTGGACCTGCTCAGGAGCAACCGTACCCAGGCCCAGCTGATCGCGGCGGCGGGGGAGTAGGCGGGGGGCGGCAAGCCCCGAGAACAGCAAAGGGGCCCATCGCTGGGCCCCTCGCCGTCTCGCCGCCTCGGACCTCGCCGTCTTACTTCGCGCGGTCCATATACTCGCCCGTGTTCGGGTCCACGCGCACCCGCTCGCCGTTGCTCAGGAACTCGGGCACCTGAACCACCACGCCGTTGCTCAGGGTGGCGGGCTTGGTGCTCGCGGTCTTGGTGGCGGTCTTCATGATCGGGGCGGTGTCCACGATCTCGAGCTCCATCGTCTTCGGGAGCCGCAGGCCGATCGGCCGGCCGTCGAGCCAGTCGGCCTGCACCACCACCTCGGGCTGCAGCCACTGCTTAAGGTCGCCCACGGTCTCGTTGTCGAGCGAGTACTGCTCGTACGTGGCACCGTCCATCACGTGCACCGCGTCGCCGTCCTGGTACATCACCTGCAGTTCCTTCGTCTCCAGCCGCGCCTCGTCCAGGAAATCGGTGGCGCTCACGCGCTGGTCGAAGGTGTTCCCCGAGATCAGGTCGCGGAACCGGATCTGGACGAACGCGCGCAGGTTGCCCGGCGTGCGGTGCTGGAAATCCATCACCCGGCAGGGCTTCCCCTCCCAGATGATCACGTGACCCTTGCGGACGTCGTTGGCCTTCATCGGCAGCTGCTCCAAAGTGTGCGGTGACACGGGTAACCGACAAATCTACCCCGATTGCACCCTTTTTCACAATGCGGCGCGCCGCAGCCGCTCCCAGAACAGAAAGGCCCGCACCCCGAGGGGTGCGGGCCTCGCTGCGACGCCGCTCGACTTCAGGGCTTCGGCGACGGCGACGGCGCGGGGGCCGGGGCGGGGGTGGCGCCCCCGGCCGGAGGCGTGCGGGCCGGGGCGTGCGCCCGGGGACGAGGATGCGGCCGCGGGTGGGCGTTGGCACGCGCGTCGCGGCGGTCCATCCGGCGGTCCCGCTGGTCGCGATGCAGGTCGCGGGTGTCACGCCGGATGTCGCGCCGGTCCGAGCGGAGCTCGGCCGAGTCGGCGCCCGAGCGGCGATCCTGCCGGAGCTCGCGGTGGTCGCCGCGCACTTCGCGGCGGTCTCCCCGTACCTCGCGGCGGTCGTGGCGCAGCTCCCGGCGCTGGGGGGAGGCGGGGGCCGGCGCTCCGGCGGCAGGCTGCTGGGGGGCCGGCTGCGCCGGTGCAGGGTCCTGCGCGGCGAGGCCGGTCGAGAGGCCGAGGGTGAGGGCCAGGGCAAGGCCCAGGGAACGGGAACGCATATGAAGGTCTCCAGGGTTGGGACGACGGGAGGATGGACGTCGGGGCCGCCCCGGTGTTAAGCCCCTCCCCGCTGGCCCTCCGGTGAGCCCTTCCCCTAGATTCCGCCCCTCCTATGACCACCCCACAGCCCGCCGGCCTCCACACCGGACCGACCTGGTGGCCGCTCCTGCCGGCGCTCCGGGACCGGACCCCGGGGGTCACCGGCGTGCGCGTCGCGTGGCTCATCGTGGGGCTGATGGCGGTGCTCTCCGCGTACCTCGAGGCCCGGCTCAACTGGAGCGGCATCCCCGTCACCATCCTCGGGGTCGAGCTCGCCCTCACGGTGTACCCGCCGCTCATCCTGACGCTGCTGCTCACGCTCTGGTTCGGGCCGGCGTGGGGCGGCACCTTCGCCTGGCTCGCCACCTTCACCAGCGCCCTCACGAGCGGGATGCCGCTCGCCCTCGCGGCGCTCTTCGCGCTGGCCACCCCCCTCGAGCTCCTCATCGTCTGGGGCTGCCTGACCATCCTTGGCATCTCCCCCGACCTGGGGAGCCGCCGCGACACGCTGCGCTATCTCGGCGTCGCGGTCATCGCCGCGACCGCCTCCTCGCTCGCCGCGCTCCTCTACGTGGACGTGCGGGCGCTCGACATCCTCGCCGGCCAGCGGGTGTGGCAGGGGTGGATCGTGGGGGACGTGCTGCAGATGGCGCTCGCGGTGCCCATCCTCCGGCTCTGGGGGAGCGAGGTGCGGGGCTGGGTGGACCGGCAGTTCCCCGAGCCGCCGCTGCACGAGGTGAGCTACACCAAGAGCGTCCTCCTCGTCACCGGGATCGTGCTGTGCCTCGTGGCGCTCGTGGCCCAGGGGGTGTGGCGCACCCTCGGCTCGCTGCAGATCCCCGCCGAGGCGGTCACCAGCTCCGGGGAGCCCCTCCTGCCGCGGCTTCGGGAGCTGGGACTCTTCCTCGGGCTCCTGTCGCTCGTGACCTTCGCCACGACGATGGTCTTTACCGCCACGCTCGCGCGGATCTCCGAGCGGGTGCGCGTCATCAGCCGCCACGACCCCCTCACCGGCGCGCTCAACCGCCGCGCCTTCGAGGACGAGTACCGCAAGGAGGCCGACCGCTCGCGCCGGCTCGGGCGCGGGATGGCGGCGGTGCTCGTGGACCTGGACCACTTCAAGACGATCAACGACCGCTTCGGCCACGAGGCGGGGGACGACGTGCTGCGCCAGGTGGTGCGCCGGATCGTCGGCGTCATCCGCGATCACGACCTCCTCTTCCGCTGGGGCGGCGACGAGTTCCTGGTGCTCCTGCCGCACACCGCCCCCGCCGACGCGCCGGGGCTCGCCGAGCGCGTGCGCCAGGCGTGTACCGAGCCGATCGTGGCCCTCGGCGTGCCCGAGCCGGTGGTGCTCACGGTGAGCTGCGGCGTCGCCGCGGCGGCCGAGGCGCCCAAGGAGGCCGGCGCCCTGGTGGCCCTCACCGACGCCGCGATGTACCGCGCCAAGCGCGGCGGCCGCGACCGCGTCGAGGTGGGCTGAGCCCTCCCCTCAGGGCAGGGCGATCATCCCGAGCCGCCCGGTGCCCGAGAGGGCGAGCCACACGCGGTGACGCAGCGTGTCGGTCACGATGTGGCGCACCACCGCCCCCGCCGTCGGGATCCGCACCGTCTCCATCCGCTCCGTCCCCGGGTCGAACGCCACCATCAGGCCCGACGCGGCCTCGTTGTACCACACCCGGCCATCCGTCCCCAGCGTGATGCCGTACGGCCCCGACCGCGGGGTCGGCGTGGGCCACTCGTCCACCGTGCCGGTGCGCGGGTCGAGGCGGCCCAGGTAGCCGCGCGCGTAGTCGGTGTAGTACACCCGCCCGTCGGGGGCGACGGCGAGCCGCCGCGGCCGCGCCCCCGGGTCGGGGAGGCGGAACGTGCGGAGCGAACCGTCGCGCGCGTCCACCCGCCCCAGCGCGTTGGTGCCGAGGAAGGCGATCCAGAGCGCGCTGTCGGGCGCGGGGCGAAGGCCGTACGGCACCGAGCCCGCCATCGCGTGCCACACCTGCGCGCGCCCCGTGGCGGGATCGAGCGCGCCGTAGGTGTGGCTGTTGGCGTCCGTGAACCAGACCTTCCCCTGGTACACCACCGGCGTGTGCGGGTACGGCGCCTCGGCGGGGAGGGGGAACTCCTCGATGACGCCCGTCGCCGGGTCGAGCCGCCCGAGCATCCCGACCCGCTGCGCCGTGTACCAGACGCTGCCGTCAGGGGCCACGTCCAGCCCGTGCGGTCCCGACCCCGGCGTGGGGGTGGCCCAGTCCACGAAGCGCCCCGTCCCGGGGTCGAGCCGGCCGATGTAGCTGTTGGCCTGATCGGTGTAGTACACCATCCCGTCCGGCGCGACGGTGGGGTCGTGCGGGAAGCTGCCGGGGCGGGGGATGGGGTACTCGACGACCACCGGGGGCGCGTCGGTCGAGGCCATCGCGCCCAGCGTCAGGAGGAGCGCCGTCCGGAATGGCGGAAGCATCGTCACGCTCGCGGAGAAGGTCCCTTCCTTACGGCGAGCCCCCGGCACGGTGTCAGCTTGCGTGCCGCGCAGTGACGTTGCAGACTGCGCCCATGACGCACTCCCATCCCCCCGCTTCCGACGACGCTCTCGAGCGCACCCGCTGGTTCCAGGCCGGCCTCGTCGCCCTCATCTGCTACCTCTGGCTGGCCGTGCTCGTGGGCCGCGGCTACGTCACCGGCTGGGGGATCCTCCTCGCCGTCATCGTGGTGCCCGGCGTGGCCTGGGGGGTCACCACTGGTGCGCGTCGGCTGGCCGGTGGACTGGCCACGGGGCTCATCGGCTCGCTGCACGCCGGCGGCGGTGTGAGATACCAGCACGGCTACTCGGCGCAGGAGACGCTCATCGCCCGCGGCCGCTACGACGAGGCGGCGGAGAGCTTCGCCGCGCACCTCGCCGAACACCCCGGCGACGTCGTGGCGCGGTTGCGGCTCGCCACGCTCCACCTGCGGGAGCGGCAGGATCCCGCCGCCGCGGAGGCGCAGCTCCTCGCGGTGCGCCGCCACCCCCACGACCGGGGCCAGGCCCTGCTGGTGGGCAACCACCTGGTGGACATCTACCGGGCCCAGGGGCAGCGCGGCAAGCTGATGGCCGAGTTGTCGCGGATGATGCGCGACTTCCCAGGGTCGCCGGCGGCCGCCGGGGCGGAGCGGCTCCTGGCCGAGGTACGGGCGGAACGTGGCGCGGGGGATTGACGGGGCGGGGCGGATCGAAGATATTTCACATATGAACGACCACCGCGAGCCCACCAGCGGCTGCCTCTTCACCTACACGATGATCGCCGCCGCCCAGGCGCTCGAGTCGCATATGGAAGGGGCGCTCGAGGAGGTGGGGCTCTCGCTCGCCAAGGTGAAGCTCCTGCGCCACCTCTACACGGCCAAGGAGCCGCTCGCCCTGGGCGCGCTCGCGGAGAAGAGTTCCTGCGTGAAGTCCAACGTGACGCAGCTGATGGACCGGATGGAGGGGGAGGGACTCGTGCGCCGGGTGGCCGATCCTGACGATCGCCGCAGCGTGCGCGCCCAGCTCACCCCCGATGGCCGCAGGCGCTACGAGCAGGCGGCCCGGCTGCTGGTCGCCGCGGAGGAGGAGCTCCTCGGTGTGTACCCGGCCGAGGAACGGCGGCACTTCGCCGATATGCTTGGCCGCCTGCGGGGCGCCGTGCCGGCGTGAGCCGGTCTTTTTGTTCAACCTTTTAGTTCATATCTGTACCAGATAGGAGTGAACGAATGTACGAACGACTGCTGTCCCCCGTCCGGCTCGGGGAGATCCCGCTCCGCAACCGGGTGGTGATGGCCCCGATGACGCGCAACCGCGCCCGTCGTGACGAGGTGCCCGGCGAGATGGCCGCGACCTACTACGGCCAGCGCGCGAGCGCGGGCCTCATCATCACCGAGGCGACCCAGGTGGGTCCCGGCGCGCAGGGCTATATCCTGACCCCCGGCATCTATACCGACGCGATGGTCGAGGGGTGGCGTCCGGTGACGGAGGCGGTGCACGCGCGGGGTGGTCGCATCGTGGTGCAGCTCTGGCACACGGGGCGGATCTCGCACAGCTCGGTGCGCGGCGGCCGCTGGCCGGTGGCGCCCTCCCCGGTCGCCGCCGCGGGGCAGATCCTCACCTACGACGGGATGCGGCCCTTCGAGACGCCGCGCGCCCTCGAGGCCGACGAGATCGCGGCGATCGTGCGCGACTTCGGCGCCGCGGCGCGGAACGCGATGCGCGCCGGCTTCGACGGCGTCGAGATCCACGGCGCCAACGGCTACCTCGTGGACCAGTTCCTCCGCGACGGCTCCAACCAGCGCACCGACGCCTACGGCGGTCCCGCGGAAGGCCGCGCCCGCTTCCTGGTGGAGGTCGCCACCGCCGCCGCCGAGGCGATCGGCGCCGGGCGCGTGGGGGTGCGGCTCTCGCCGGGCAACGGCTACAACTCGATGAGCGACAGCGACCCGCTCACCACCTTCACCACCGCCACGCGCCTCCTCGCCCCGCTCGGCCTGGCGTACCTCCACGTCACCGAGATGGCGGGACAGCGCGACGCCGGCGCGGCGCCCGAGATCACCCGCGCCATCCGCGCCGCCTGGCCCGGGGCGCTGATGCTCAACGGTGAGTACACCGCCGAGCGCGCCGAGGAGGTCGTGGCCTCGGACGAGGCGCAGGCCGTCTCGTTCGCGCGCCCGTACGTGGCCAATCCCGACCTGGTGGAGCGCTTCCGCGACGGGGCGCCGCTCGCCGAGGGGGACCGCGCCACCTACTACGGCGGCGACGCGCGGGGGTACATCGACTACCCCACGCGCACC
>DASTRQ010000115.1:0-11568 GCA_035761145.1 Gemmatimonadales bacterium | reverse complement strand
CGGCCACCAGCTCCCACTGGCACCCCTCCAGGCAGGGCTCCGGGAGCGCGCGCCGGAGGCCTTCCCACGCGCGGGCGCACCCGGTGCCGAAGTGCTCGTGGCCGAAATTGGCGACGCGCAGGATCCCCACCCGACGCCCGTCGGCGAGCGGGACGAGGGCGGCGGGGAATTCGGGGTCGTCGAGGAGCGTGGCGCCCGCCGCCGCGGGGAAGGGCAGCGTCCAGCCGTCGGGGCGGGCCTTCACGTCGAGGCCCGCACGGCCGCATGCGGCGCCGGCGTCGAGGTCGGGGGTGAGCACCGGTGTGGCCGAGGCGGGCGGGGGCGCCGGGGTGTCCGTGGCCGAGGGGGGCGCCGGCTCGGGGAGGGCGCGCGCCTCCGCCCCGAGGACGCCGCGCCACCAGATCGCCGGACGCACCCGGGCCAGGGTGTGCCCGTCGTGGAAGGTCCAGACGAACCGGCGCTCGGCGATCGCGGCGCCGAGCGAGGTCCAGGAGGAGGCGATGGCCTCGCGCGTGCTCCGGTCGAGCGCGACCAGGTCGAGCGAGTCGTGCGCCACCTTCCAGTCGAAGTTGGCGGCGGCGGTGGCGAGGTAGCGCTTGGTGAGCTCGTGGTCCGCCAGCCAGCGGGCACGGCGGCCGGGGGTGCGGATGGTGAGCGCCGCGCCGGCGAGGGTGAGGACGCCGAGCGTCAGGAGGAGGGAACGGGCGATGCGCATCTCAGTCGCTCTCCACGATGTCGCCGCTGTCGAGGCGGACGGGGCCGCGCGGCGCGCCCGCGGTGCCGACCCGCCGCACGCCGGTGAAGTACGAGGGCAGCCCCTCGGCCGCGTACGCGGGGCCGGCCTGGAGCTGGTAGTGGGTATGGATGGTGTACACCGACCCGCTGTAGCCCACCTTGGCGATGGACTGGCCGGAGCGCACCCGTTCTCCCACCTTCACCCGCACGCTCCCCTGGCGCAGGTGGGCCACCAGCGAGAAGGCGCCGCCGCCGTGGTCGATCACGACGTAGTTGCCGTAGAGCGAGACCGGCCGGGCGAAGATCATCGAGTCGGGGAGCGCGGTGCGGCCGATCTCCCAGTCCGGCTCGTCGTTGGCGACGGCGACGACGGTGCCCGCCGCGGGGGCGCGCACCGGCGCCTCCCAGGAGTACCAGTCGCTGTTCCGCGCGCCGTCGCCGCGGAACATCCGGCCAACGGCGTCCACCAGCGACAGGTCGTAGGCGTACCGGCCGGAGTTCCCCGTGAAGCCCACCGCCCGCACCACGGGGTGCGCCAGGTTCCAGCGGCGGTGGTGGGCCAGCGCGTCGTGGCCGTCGAACACGAGCACCCGCCCCGCGACCGGGAGCGTGAGGCGCGGGAGGGTCCGGGGCCGTGCCGGATGGACGGTGGCGCGCAGCGTGTCCACCATCGCGCCGGCGCTGTCGGCATAGACGAGCTCGTAGCGGAGCTCGGCGAGCGCCAGGTCGCCGGGGAGGGTGTGGAACGGGTTGTAGATGATGGCGCTCCCGCCGGGAGGCACCTCCCGGTCGGGGAGGGTGGCGATGCAGGGGCTGAAGCCGGAGCGGTCGCAGAAGCGCCGCTGGACCAGCCGACGCGCGGAGTCGTACGCCGACATCCGCACCTCCACGAGGGTCCGCGCCTCCGCCCCGCCGTTGGTCACGACGAGGTCGAAGTTGAGGAACTGCGGCGCGCCGCGCGCGGCGGGGTCCTGCTCGATCCAGGGCGTCGCCGGGACCGGGCGGACAGCGAGGGGGACCGTGTCGGCGGCGGCCTGCACCGCCGACCAGAGGAGGAGCGAAATGAGCATAGGCCGGGTGTCTGGGACACCCGACCTACGGGAGGGTCGCTCGGTTGTTTCAGATTGTGACGGGCGGGGCCGCCGGGGGACCTGTCCCCGGGCCGGTCACCGCCGATCCACCCCGCCCCACGCGTTCGAGGTCCCGATGTTCGTGGCGCCGGTGGCCTTGGCGTACAGGAAGAGCTGCAGCTTGTACGCCGTGAGCCACTTGAGGGGGCCGTTGAGCAGCGCGGCGCCAAGGGGCATCTCGCCGCCGGCGGGCATCGGGGCCATCTGGGTGGCGAGCTGCGCGTCGGTGAGACCCTCGATCAGCGCGGTGAGCTCCTCCTTCTGGCGGGCCATCGCGGCGGGGAACTCCTCCGCCCGCATCTGCTTGGCGCGCTCGGTGAAGGGGGCGAAGCGCTTCCAGTCACCGGCCACCATGCAGGTGGCGGCGCCGATGCCGATGGTGCCCAGGTACTGGAGCAGCTCGAGCGTGGTGCGCTGGGTGGGGGAGGGGCGGTAGCCGAAGCTGTCGGGGGAGAGCTTGGTATGCAGGTGCACGGCGACGTCGCACTCGTGCTGGAGCGACGCGAGGAACTGGGCCTTGGTGATCATCGGTGGGGTGTGGGGGGTGAGACCATCAGCTTGGGCGAAAGGTAGCCCCGTCCCGCCAGCACCTCGGCGATGGCCGACTTGAGCTCGGCATACCCGCTGTTCTTGCCGATGAAGCCGTCGGCGCCCTGGTTCATCGCCTGCACGGCCACGACCACGTCGGTGTGGCCGGTGAGGATGAGGATGCGCATCGCGGGGTGGGCCTCGCGGAGCTCGGGGACCATGTCGAGGCCGTTGCGGCCCGGGAGCCAGAGGTCGAGGAGCAGGAGGTCGGGGGAGGTGCGCGCGACGGCGGCGACGACGTCGAGGCCGCTCTCGACGTGGCCGGCGATCTCGAAGTCGGCCTCGAGGAGCTCGAGGAGCCCGCGGGCCACCTCGGGGTGGTCCTCGGCGACAAGGATGCGGGGGCGGGGGGCGGTCATGGCTGGGTGCGCGCCTGCAGCAACGCGGCGAAGCGGATGAGCCCTTCCTCGGACTCGATCCCGAGCACGCGGCGCAGGTTGCGGCGGTGGAAGTGGATGGTGTGGGCCGAGACGCCGAGCTTTTCGGCGGTCTCGTCGGCGGAGAGGCCCTTGGCCATGTGCTGGAGGATCTCCACCTGGCGCGGGGTGAGCGCGCTCCAGGCCGGCGGGAGGGCGGCCCCGTCGCCGCCCACGCGGGGCGCGGGGACCCGGGGCGAGAGGTACTGCCGGCCCTGCAGCACGGTGCGGATGGCCACCTCGAGCTCCTCGACCCCCGAGTCCTTGGGGAGGAACGCCGAGGCGCCGAGCAGGAGCGCCGACTTGGCGAGCGACCAGTCCGCGTGGCCGGTGAGCACCACGACGGCGACGCGGGGGGCGCGCTTGTGGATCTCGGGGAGGAGGTCGATGCCGCTGCGCCCGGGGAGCGAGAGGTCGAGGATCAGGACGTCGGGCTTGAGCTGGAGCACCGCGGCGAGCACCTCGTGGCCGTCACGGATGGGGCCGTGGACCTCGTAGTGCGGCGCGAGCAGGGCGGTGAGGCCCTGGCTCACCAGCTCGTGGTCGTCCACGAGGAGGAGGCGGAGCTTATCGGCCATGGCGGTCGCGGAGGGGGAGGCGCACCTCGATGGTGGTGCCGCTCCCGGGCTGGGACTGGAACGTGACCGACCCGCCGACCTGGCGCGCGCGCTCCTCCATCGAGTGGAGCCCCAGGCCGCCGGCGGCGCCGGTGCCGTTGGTGCGGGAGGGGTCGAAGCCCCTCCCCTCGTCGCGGACCACCATCAGCAGGTGCCCCTGCTCCATCCGGATGGTGATCCGGGCGCGGGTCGTGCCAGCGTGCCGCGCGATGTTGCGGAGCGACTCCTGCCCGATCCGGTACACCACCAGCGCGCGGCCGGTGTTGCGCAGGTCGGGCACCGGGCCGACGTCGAGCTCCACCTCGAGCTCCCAGGCGCGCCGGGCGTCCTCGGCCAGCTGCTCGAGCGCGAGGCGCAGGTCGCCCTGGTCGAGGGTGGCGGGATGGAGCCGGTGGGCCAGGCGGCGCACGGCGACGCCCAGGTCCTCGACCTCGGCCTCGAGCCCCTTGAGGCGCCGGCGCACGGCGCCGTCGCCGTTGGCGTCGCGCGCGGCGAGGTCGATCTCGTGCCGCAGGATGGCGAGCCGCTGGGCGACGTCGTCGTGCACCTCGCGCGCCACCCAGGCGCGCTCCTCGTCCTGCGTGGCGAGCAGGCGCTGGCCGTACGCCCGCTGCAGCGACATGAAGCGCCGCTGCCCGAGCACCAGCGCCGCGGTGAACGCCACCACCATCACCACGAGGGCCACGGCGGCGGCGGCGAAGAGCCACCACTGATAGCTGCTGGCGCCGGTCATCGGGGGACTTCGGCGGGGGCGCGGGGCTCGCGCGCGATGGTCCACGCGATCCACGCGTACGCGGCACCGACGATGACCGCGCGTGCCTGCCAGGTCGCCGAGAAGAGCGCGTAGCGCCCGGCCGCGAGGAGGGGAGGGCCGACGAGCGAGGTGACCGCCATCGTGCCCCCGAGGAGGGCGAGTCCCGCCGCGGCGGGGAGGCGTGTGCGGCTCCAGAGCGCCGCGCCGAAGAGGGTGGCGGCCGCGAGCGGCCCCACGGCGACGGTCAGCTCGCGGGGATCCTCCACGAGCGCGACGAGGACGACGCAGAGGGCCAGGAACAGCAGGATGACGGCGCCGAAGACGCGCTGCCCCCGCGGGGTCGGCTGCCCGCTCCGCAGCGCCCAGAGGTAGCAGGCGACCATCACCGGCAGGTCGAGGTAGTCCACCAGGTGGTTGTTCCGGACGCGGACCGCCATCACGCGGCCCACGACGTCGCCCGCGAAGCCGACCAGTCCCCCGGCGGCGATGGCGAGGGCGGGGGCCTGCCAGCGCTTCCGGACGATGACGGCGAGGGCGGGGAGGAGCTGTCCCGCCACGCCGAGATGGAGCAGCGGGGGGACGCGGCTCACGACGGCACCGCGGGGAGGGCGGCCGGTGCGGGGGTGGGGCGGGCGTCCACGCCGCGCCAGACGCCCCAGCCGATCAGGGCGTAGCTCACCGAGACGAGGAGGCCGCGGACCTGCCAGGTCAGGTCGAAGAGGTCGAGGCGGTCCATCGCGAGGAGCAGGCCGCCGATCGGGGAGGTGAGCGCCGTGGTGGCGCTGAGCAACGCGACCCCCGAGACCGCCCAGAACCATTCGGTCGCCAGCATGGGGGTGTCCTCGAGGGCGCTCGCGCGGCGGAGCATCGTCCAGAGCGCCACCGCGAGCACCGCGAGCGAGGTGAGCGGCCCGACGCCGGAGGTGAAGTTCCGCACGTCCTCCACGAACGCGACGAGGAGGACGCAGGCGACGAGCGCCGCGAACATCATCACCTGCACCCCCCGGCGCTCCCGGGGGGTGAGCTGCCACTGCCGGAGCCCCACGAGGAAGCACGCCATGATGGTCGGCATGCTGATGTAGCTCTCGACGTGGTTGTTCCGGAACAGGTCGATCAGCACCAGCTTCGCCACGTTGTCCCCGATGAGCCCCACGACGCACCCCAGGACCAGGCAGGTCCCCGCCAGCGTGCGCCGGCGCGCGGCCACGAACGCCAGGACGGGGATGGCCTGGGTGTACAGCGCGAGGTGCACGAGGAACGGCGCCTTCATCGGGGCGTCACTTGAGGAGCGGGCTCCCCTCGCTGCAGTACGGGGGGCAGGGGAACGCCTCTTCCATGCAGCCGTCCGCGGTCATGTCGTCGCCGTTGCCGTCCACGCCGACCAGGACCAGGTGATGCCCTCCCTTGGCGTCGCGGCCGCGATAGACGCGGATCCCCGCGCACCCCGGCTGCGCCAGCAGCCGCTCGAACGCCGCGCGGTGGAAGAACTCGGCGTGCGGCTCGCCGCTCTTCGCGGCGCGGTGGTGGCGGGTGAGCTCGGCGGCGCGCTCGAGCGGGATGTGATGGTCACGCGGGTCGGGAAGCGGCATCGGTCACCTGGTGAAATGAGGGTTCTTGATCACGCCAACGAGGTTGCCCCACGGATCCGTGAGCGTCGCCACGACGATCCCGCCGCCCACTTCCTGGGGCGGGTCCACGACGGTGGCGCCGAGGCCGGTCAGGTGGCGCACCGCGGCGTCCACGTCCTCCACCCCCCAGTACGCCACCGCGCCGCCGGGGCCGTTGGTCACCGCGGTGAGGTCGGGGTCAAGGCCGAGCTCCCAGCCGCCGACGTTGAAGCCGACGTAGAACGGCTCGTCGAAGTATGGCTCGACGCCGCTGGCCTTGGTGTACCACGCCTTCGCCGCGGCGAGGTCGGGGACGGCGTATTTCACGGTGCAGAGGGCTTTGAACATGGACGCAGGGGCGCAGGGATGTCAGGACCAGGCTTGGAGTTCGTGCCAGACGGCCCGGCTCGGAACGGCGCCCTCGGGGAAGTGGCGCTGGAAGTCGGCGCGGAAGTGGGCGGTGTGCCTGGTGAGGTAGCGGTCCAGGTCGGCGCGGGTCGCGGCGTGATAGACGGTGCGGAAGCGCCCCTCGTCGTCCTGCTCGAAGCGGATGTCGGTGAAGCAGCCGGTCGCGAGGATCTCGGGGATGTGCGTCGTGCGGAAGTAGCGCGCGAAGCGCTCCCGGAGGTCCTCGCGGACCGCGACCGTCACCTCGTAGCGGATCACGCCTTCTCGCTGGCGACCGGCGCCTTGCTCATCCGGTTCATCAGGCGCACCACGATGAACACGGCGAACGCCATGATCGTGAAGTTGACGAGGGTGTTGACGAAGGCGCCGATCCGGAGCACCGTGGCCGGCGCATCGGCGGTGGCGGCGCGGAGGGTGACGGCGATGTTGGAGAAATCCACGCCCCCGATCAGGAGCCCCAGGGGCGGCATCATCACGTCGTCCACGAGGCTCTTCACGAGGCCGCTGAACGCGCCGCCGATGACGATACCGACGGCCAGGTCCACCATATTGCCGCGCAGCGCGAACTCCTTGAACTCCTTGAGCATGCCCATGGCAGGGTCCTCTGGCGTGGGAGGGGGGATGGGGATGGCGCGGATGAAGGGATCGTCCGGATGGACGCCTTCCAAGATGGCTCCCGCCCTCCCGATGTGCCAGCGGGGGCGCCCCGTCCCTCGGCGCCCCCGCCCGGGGCCGGCGCGTGCCCGGCCCGCGTCCCCGCCGCCGGCCTCAGAAGGTGACCTGGAGCCCCGTGGTGAGGGTGGTGTCGGTCTTCCGGAAGCCCGGCGACGGCTGGTTGTCGAACTTCACGGTGTACGCCGTCTTGAGGCCGATGTGCGCCGAGATCGGCGCCACCAGGGTGGAGAGGGAGTTGAGCTGGGTGTCGTCGGTCTCGCGGAAGTTGACGAGCACCTCGGCGCCCTGCTCGAAGTACGTCTTGGTGCCGAAGTTGTGGCGGTACACCCCCGCCGTCCGGCCCGAGAAGGTCCGCGTGATCCGGTCGTCGGTGGCGCGCTGGTTGATGCGCGCGGTACCCGCCTCGACCTTGAGCGAGTTGTCGGCGGTGTCCCACGGCTTGGCGGCGAGACCGGCGGAGTACTGGTACCGCGCCGCGACGCCGCTGAAGCGGTCGCGGTCGAACGCCACGAGCGCGTACGCGCCCGTCTTGTTGGAGAAGCTGTAGTCGGTGCGGAGCCCCGCGCGGTAGCTCTCGGCGTTGACGGTGCCGTCGTTCCGGCCGTAGATCACCCCGGCGTACTGGGTGAAGCTCCAGCGCCGCGAGGCGCGGAGCACGAGCTTGTCCCCCGCGCCGGTGGTGGTGACCTGGGTGTTCCCTCCCGTGCTCACGTAGGACAGGTCGCCCGTGAACTCCACCCGCTTGAGCGGGGGCGGGGCCGCGGGGGTCGCCGGGACGGGGGCCGCGGACTGGGCGGCCAACGCCGGGGCGAGGACCAGCAGGGCGAGCAGGGGAAGCGTGCGCACCATCAAGACTCCTTCAGGTTCTTGGCGTGACCGCGGCCGGTCTGGGGGGACCGGCCGCGGCACAAGGTTAATCGGTGGAACGCCCCCAGTCACCCTCCGGATCTCGATCCAACGACGACCGGGTGTTGCGGTCTGAAACTACGAGCGCCACTCTCCACGTAGGAGAGGTCACCGATGCAGCCACTCCCCACCCCCGAATTCCTCGCCCTTCAACGGGCGGTGGCCGGCCGCTACTCCCTGGAGCGGGAGCTGGGGCGCGGCGGGATGGGGATCGTGTTCCTCGCCCGCGACGTGGCGCTCGAGCGGCCGGTGGCGATCAAGCTGCTCCCGCCCACTCTGGCCGAGGTGGCGGGTTTCCGCGACCGCTTCCTGCGCGAGGCGCGCACCGCGGCGCAGCTGGTGCACCCGAACATCGTCCCCATCCACGCGGTCGAGGAGGGGAGCGGGCTCACCTGGTTCGTGATGGAGTACATCCCCGGCGAGAGCCTTGGCGCCCGGTTGCGGCGCGCGGGCCCGCTCGACCCCGATGCCGCGGTGCAGCTGCTGCGCGAGGTGGCGTGGGCGCTGGGGCACGCGCACGGCCGCGGGGTGATCCATCGCGACATCAAGCCCGACAACATCCTGCTCGAGGCGGGGAGCGGCCGCGCGCTGGTGACCGACTTCGGCATCGCGCACGCGGACGGCGCCGAGGTGAGCGGCCACGCGGGGACGCCCCACTTCGTGGCACCCGAGGTGCTCCAGGGGGGCGCCCCCACGGTGGCGAGCGACCTCTACGCGCTGGGGGTCACCGCGTGGCTGGCGCTCACGGGACGACGGCCGTTCGAGGGTTCGGAAGGGGTCGCGCTCGTGGCGCAGATGACGCGCGCCGAGGCACCCCCGCTCGCGGCGCCGGGGATCCCGCCGCGGCTGGCGGCGGCGGTGGATCGCTGCGTGCAGCGCGACCCCGGCGCGCGCTGGCCGGAGGCCGAAGCGCTGGCCGCGGAGCTGCGCGCGGTGGAGGGGACACGCGCGACGTTGCCGGCGCCGCTGCGGCGCTTCGTGGCGGACGGGCGCGCGCTCGCCGAGCAGGTGGCCTTCGGCGTGACCGGGGCGCTGGCGGCGGAGACCGGGCTCGTAGTGCTGTTCGGGTGGAATGACTGGGCCGGGGTGGTCTTCCACACGCTCGCCGCGCTCCTCGGAGGCTTCGCGCTGATCCGCTTCGGCGAGATCGTGGCGGGGGCCCGGGAACTGCGGGCGCAGGGGTGGGGCCACCTGGCCGCCGTGGCGGCCGACCGCGCGGAGCACCTCGACGAACCCGTGCGGCTCCCCTGGCACGCCGCGCCGATGCGCGATGCCCGGCTCATCCTGGCCGGCGGGCTCCTCAAGACCGCCCTCGCCGGGGCGATCGTGAAATGGTACGAGGGGTACACGATCGTGAACCTGGTCGCCGCCGCGGCGATGGTGATCCTGCCGGCGCTCACCGTGGTGCGGCTCTGGCGCTTCCGCCCGCCGGGAAAGCCCTCGCTCTGGTCCCGGTTCCTCGCGGGGCGCCTCGGCCGGTGGGTCTTCGACTGGGCGGGGATCGGGGCGACCCGCCGCGCGGACGCGCCGGTCCCGGGGGAACCCACGGCGCTGGCGCTCGGGCAGGCGCTGCACGAGCTCTTCGCGGCGCTGCCGGCGGAGCGGCAGCGGCAGCTTGCCGAGGTGCCCGAGCTCGCCGAGCGGCTGCAGGCGCGCGCGCTCGCCGCCGGCCCCGAGCGGGCGCAGGCGGTGGTGGCGCTCGAGACGCTCCGGCTCGACCTGCTGCGGCTCACGGCGGGGACGATCACCGAGCCGGAGCTCACCGCCGACCTGGAGGCGGTGCAACGGCTCGGCGCGGAGGTCGATCGCGCGGTGGAGGCCGCGGCCGAGGTGGCGAACGTGGTGCGGGGCGCGGTCTAGCGGCCGGCCAGGCGCAGGAGCCAGACGAACAGCCAGAGGCCGAGCGCGGCGGCGGCCGTGACCACGAGGATCGCGGAGGCCAGCACCCCGACGAGGAGCCAGCGGCTCCGCCGGGCGACATGGTCGGGACGCGCGAGCCACGCCTCGAGCAGCGCCACGTTCCGATGCTGCGCCACCCAGACGACATCGAAGAGATCGCCCAGGATCGGGATGGCGCCCACGGCGGCGTCCACCCCGATGTTGTAGAGCATCCGGAAGAGCACGGGCGCCGGGGCGCCGAGTTGCACCGCGGTGGCGAGGCCGATGGTGGCGATCACGGCGGTGGCGACGTCGCCCGCGACGGGGATGAGGCCCAGCAGGGCGTCGAGCCCCGCGCGGAGCCCGAAGGGGAGCCGCACCGCGTCGTCGAAGAGCCAGGCGAGTCGGCGGAGGTGCGCGGTCTCGGGAGGGCCGGAGGGGACGGGGGTGAGGCTCAGCGCGGGCACGGCGTCAGTGTCCGCGCCACTGGGCCATCGAGCGGGAGACGCCGAAGAGCCGCGCCAGCGCGTGGAAGACGGGACGGGGGAGCCAGCCGAAGCCGCCGAGGAGGATCCCCGCGGTCCAGGGCAGGATGAGGCGGGTGCCGCGGCGCTCCACCATCCGCACGCCGGCCCGCGCCACCCCTTCGGCGGTGAGGAGCCAGGTGCCGGCCGAGGGCCGGGCGCCGGCAAAGAGGCCGGTGGTGATGTAGCTCGGGCAAAGGGCCGAGACGCGCACGTGATGCCGGCCGCGCTCGCGCAGCTCCTCGTCGAGCGACTCGGAGAAGCCGAGCACCGCCCACTTGCTGGCGGCGTAGGTGGTGGCGTAGGGGAGGCCGATGAAGGCCGAGGCGCTGCAGATGTTGAGGATGGCGGCCCGCGGGCGCGACTCGAGGTGCGGCAGGAAGGCGTGCGTCATCGCGACGAGGCCCCCCACGTTGATCCCGATCGTGGCCTGGTGCCGCTCGAGGGGGACGTCGGCAAAGCCCCCGCCGAAGACCACGCCGGCGTTGTTCACCAGCACGTCCACCGGCCCGGTGTCGAGCAGGCGCTCGCGGAGCGCCACGATCGCCGCCGCGTCGGTCACGTCGAGGGGATGCGCCTCGACGCTCCGTCCGTCGGCGCGGAGCCGGGCGGCGGCCTCCTCGAGCAGGGGGACGTTGCGGTCGGTGAGGATCACGTGCGCGCCGCGCGCGGCGAACTCGCGCGCGAGGGCGAGCCCGAGGCCGTGCGCGGCGCCGGTGACGAGGACGCGGGAGGCGCGCAGGTCCACGACGCGCTACTTGGCGATCTTCTTGGCGATCCAGACCAGCAGGCAGGCGCCCACGGTGGCCATCACGATGCGGCCCACCAGGCCATACGCCGCGAGCCCGATGAGCCCGAACAGCCACCCGCCCAGCACGCCGCCCACGATGCCGAGGACGATGTTGGCGAAGAGGCCGTACCCCTTGCCGTTGGTGAGCTTGCCGGCGAGCCAGCCCGCCGCGCCGCCGATGAGGAGGGTCCAGAGGAGGTTGGTCATGGTGGGGGTCCGGGGTTGGGGGGTACCGGCCATCGGCCATCGGGCATCGGCCGTCGGCCATCGGCTATCAGCTATCAGCTATCCGCTGTTCGTCGTCCGTCCACCGTCCGCCGCCCTTTCCAGTTCCACCACTTGAGCAGCTCGGGCTTGGGGCGTGGCGTCGAGGCATAGTACACGGCGCACCTAAACGTATAGAGCACGCACGGGTCCTGGTGACTCCCGGTGAGGCGCTCGAGCTTCCGGTACAGCCGCTCGGGATCCCGGCCCTTGAGGTCGGCGACGCGGCGGATGCCGAGGAGGCGGAGGTCGGCGGCGAGGCTCGGGCCGATGCCG
>DASTRQ010000114.1:0-3398 GCA_035761145.1 Gemmatimonadales bacterium | reverse complement strand
CCAGCGGGGGCTCCGCACCCTCGCCAACGTGGCGGGGCCGTTCAGCGCCACGCTCATCGTGGACGGCGCACCCGGCGCCGCCGGGACGCTCCCGGAGCGCGCCGACACCCTCCTCGCGCGCCGCCTTCCCGGTCTCGGCGTCGTGCGGCGGCTGGCCCTGCCGGTGCGGAACGCCGGGACGCCGGTCGAGAGCGTCTCGCTGGCCGATGTGACCGCGCTCCGCGACCGGCTCGCCGCCTGGATCGGGGGGGCCCGATGAGCGCGCGGTGGGGGGTGGCGCTGCTGGCCGCGCTCTCGCTGGCGGGGAGCGCACAGGCACAGCGCACGGGCGCCGGCGGCGCGGGGCCCGGCGTGGCGGAGGCGGAGCAGGTCGTCTCGACGCTGGCGGAACGGTACGGCGTCTCGGGGGACGAGGGCGCGGTGCGTGACGCCGTGCGCGCGCTCCTCCCGGCGTGGGCGCGTCCCGCGACCGACAGCGCGGGGAACCTCTGGGTCACGGTCGGCCGGGGGCGGCCGCGGGTGGTCTTCCTGGCGCATCTCGACGAGATCGGGTTCGCCGTCACCGCCATCCGGGACGACGGGACGCTCGAGCTCCGCCAGCGGGGCGGGTTCTTTCCCTCCCTCTTCGAGGGGCAGCCGGCGCTGGTGCACACGCGGCACGGCGCGGTGCCGGCCGTCTTCCTTCCGCGCGACTCCGCCGGCGCGACGCCGCGGCGCACCCCGCCCGCGCTCCGCGCCGATCCCGGCACCGGCAGCCGCGCCGCCACCGAGGCGCTCGGCATCGCCGTGGGCGACCAGCTCACGATGCCCAAGCACTACGCCCGGCTCCTCGGCACCCGCGCCACGGCGCGGTCGTTCGACGACCGGGTGGGAAGCGCGGCGCTCGTGCTGGCGCTCAGGCACCTGGACCCCGCGCGGGTGCGCGGCGCGGTGGCGTTCGTCTGGACGGTGCGCGAGGAGACCGGGCTCGAAGGGGCGGCCGTGGTGGCCGACTCGCTCCGCGACGGGCCGGTGGTGGTGCTCGCCATCGACACCTTCGTCTCGAGCGACTCCCCGCTCGAGCTCCCCACCTTCGGCGGCGCGCGAGTGGGGTCGGGCCCGGTGGCGCGCGCGGTGGACAACTCGTCGGTGACGCCCCCGGCGCTGGTGGATTCGCTGACGGCGCTGGCCCGGCGCCAGGGGATCCCCTTCCAGACGGGGGCCACCAACGGCGGCAACGACGGCTCCACCTTCGCCGCGTACGGGGTGCCCGACGCCGCGATGGGGTGGCCGCTCCGGTACTCCCACTCGCCGGCGGAGGTGATCGACCTGAAGGACCTGGCGGGGCTCGCGCGGATGGTGGAGGCGGTGGCGAACAGCTGGTAGGAAGGGAAGAAGGTAGGAGGGTAGGAAGGGGGGACGCCGTGACGGCTTCCTCCCTTCCTCCCTTCCTCCCTTCCTCCCTTCCTGCCCCCTTGCATTGCGGGGCTGTGTGCTGCATACTTATGCATTATGCAACCTCGCACCCTCGCCCTCGCCTTCAGCGGCGGGCTCGACACGTCGTTCTGCGTCCCCCACCTGGCCGAGCGGGGGTATGCCGTGCACACCGTCTTCGTGGACACCGGCGGCACCACGCCGGAGGACCGCGCGCAGGTGCGCGCGCAGGCGCTCGCGGTGGGGGCGGTGGAGCACCACGAGGTGGACGCCCGGGCGGCGGTGTGGCGGGGGTTCGTCCGCTACCTGATCCAGGGGAACGTGCTGCGCGGCGAGGTGTACCCCCTCTCCGTGGCGGCGGAGCGCACCCAGCAGGCGATGTCGGTGATCGAGGTGGCGCGGGCGATCGGCGCCACCGCGGTGGCGCACGGCTCCACCGGCGCCGGCAACGACCAGGTGCGCTTCGACGTGGCGTTCCGGGTGCTCGCCGCCGACCTCGAGGTGATCACCCCGATCCGCGAGCTCGGCCTGTCGCGCGAGCGGTCCATCGCGTACCTCACCGAGCGCAAGCTCCCGGTGCCGGGGCAGGCGGGGCAGTACTCGATCAACCGCGGCCTCTGGGGCACCACCTACGGCGGCGGCTGGACCCACGACACCTGGGCGGGGCCGCCGGCGGAGCTCCTTGACCCTCCCGCCGGCGCTCCCGCGCCGCGCGACGTGATCGTCGCGTGGGAGGGCGGGCTCCCGGTGGCGCTCGACGGGAAGCCGCTCGAGGGGGCGGACCTCGTGGACGCGGTGAACGCCCTCTGCCGCGCCTACGGCATCGGCTTCGACGTCCACGTCGGCGAGACGGTGCTCGGCATCAAGGGGCGGGTCGGCTTCGAGGCGGGGGCCGCCCTCCTCCTCATCCGCGCCCACCGCGAGCTCGAGAAGCTGGTGAGCACCAAGTGGCAGCTCTTCTGGAAGGACCAGCTGGGCCGCTTCTACGGCGACCGCCTGCACGAGGGGCAGTGGTTCGACCCGGCGTGCCGGGACATCGAGGCCTTCCTCGGCTCGAGCCAGCGCCGGGTGCAGGGGGAGACGCGGGTGCGCCTCTCCCCCGGCCGGTTCCAGGTCACCGGGAGCCGGAGCCCCTACTCGATGATGGACCCCGCCGTGGCCACCTACGGCGAGGAGAACCGCCTCTGGACCGGCGACGAGGCCGCGGGGTTCGCGCGCATCGCCGCCATCCCCGCGCTCCTGGCCCAACGGGCCGGGGCCACGAAGGGAGGGTGAGGATGGTCGTCACCACGCGCGTCCACCTGGACCGGATCGCCTCGAGCACCAAGAACGCCCGGCTCTCCCCCGACGTGATCGTCGGCGACGAGATCGTGGCGGCCGAGGGGTACGTGCTCGCCGTGCGGATCCTCGAGGACAAGGGCACCTACAACACCGTCGAGGACCTCTCGGGGCGGATGGTCTCGCTCCGCAAGGGGGACGTCCTTGCCGGCGTGCTCGGCGCCCGGCGCGCCCTGCGCGGCTACGCGGGGGAGGTGCCCCCCACCATCGCCGTCGGCGACGTGATCAACGTCCTCAACCTCGGCGGCATCCTGGGCCGCTGCACCAGCGCCAACCCCGAGATCGGCCCGCCGTTCAAGGCGGAGGTGCTGGGGGCGGTGCTCTCGTTCCCCGAGCTGGGCGACCGCATCGGCCGGCCGGCGCACATCAAGGAAGGGGCGGTCCCCCCGGCCGAGGCCCTGCACTCCACCGTGCCGGTGGTGTACGTGGCGGGCACCTGCATGAACGCGGGGAAGACCGTGGCCGCCACCGAGCTGGTCCGCGGCCTGGCGCGCGCGGGGCTCAAGGTGGCGGCCACCAAGCTCACCGGCGTCTCCCTGATGCGCGACTCGCTCTCGATGCGCGACGCCGGCGCCCTCACCGCCATCACCTTCAACGACGCCGGCGCGGCGAGCACCCACGCCGGGATGACGGTGCCCGTGGCCAAG
>DASTRQ010000113.1:0-2994 GCA_035761145.1 Gemmatimonadales bacterium | reverse complement strand
GGGGACGGTCGAGGTCATCGGAGGCTCCTTCTATGTCGAGGCCGGAGCGGCCGGCCGGTGCGCGTTCGGACCCCCGAAAGATAGCACTTGCGGCCCGCTCCGTAGCCCGGGCGCCCGGCGCGCGGATACATTCCTCGCGTCCCGTTCCGGAGCCGTCCGTGACGCAGGTCCTCTGTCCCCAGTGCGGGTCGCCGTTCGCCCCGGGGGCGGTGTATTGCAGCAAGTGCGGGTCGCAGGGCCCCACCCAGCTCAGCGCCGAGCGGGCGCAGGCGCGGCAGGGGTCGCCGGTCGCGGCGCGCCTCGCCGCGGCGCTCGGCCCCAAGTACGAGGTCCAGGGGCTGCTCGGGAGCGGCGGCTTCGCCGAGGTGTACGAGGTGTGGGACCAGGACCTCCACCGCCGGCTCGCGGCCAAGGTGCTCCGCCCCGACGTGGCGTGGACCTCCGGGATGCTCTCGCGCTTCAAGCAGGAGGCGCGGGTGCTGGCGCGCCTCAGCCACCCCAACATCCTCCCCATCCACTTCATCGGCGAGGGTGAGGGGCTCGCCTTCTACGTGATGCCGGTGGTGGAGGGGACCTCCCTCGCCGACCGGCTGCGCACGGGGGGCGCCCTCCCCGCGACGGAGGCGGTGCAGGTCGCGCGCCCGATCCTCCAGGCGCTCGAGCACGCCCACGCGGCCGGGCTCATCCATCGCGACATCAAGCCCGACAACATCCTCCTCGAGCAGGGCACCGGCCGCGTGCTGCTGGTGGACTTCGGCATCGCCAAGCTGATGGAGAGCGGCGCCCCCTCGCACACCCAGCAGGGCTTCGTGGTGGGCACGCCCCACTACATGAGCCCCGAACAGGCGCTGGGGCAGGGGGACGTGGACCGGCGCACCGACATCTACGCCTTCGGGGCGATGCTCTTCCAGATGGTGACCGGCGCGCCCCCCTACGACGGGAACTCGAGCCAGGAGATCGTCGGCAAGCACCTGGCCGACCCGATCCCCGCGCCCGTGGACCGCAACGCCGCCCTCCCGCGCTGGCTGAGCGACGTGATCGTGAAGTGCCTGGCCAAGCGCGCCGACGACCGCTACCCCAGCGCCGCCGCGGTGCTCGCCGCGCTCGACGCCGGGCGCGCGTCGGGGCCGCAGCAGGTGGAACGGGCCGAGACGGTGGCGGCACGGGTGCGCGGGGAGGAGGCTACCGAGGTGCTGCCCGCGAGCGGGGAGCGCCGGGCGGCGGCCCCGGCCCGGCGCCGGTGGCGTCGCGCCCTCGGCGTGGCGCTCCTCCTCACCGCCGGCGGGCTGGGGGTGACGCGCTGGGCTTTCGTGCCGCTCCGCTTCACCAACCGGCTCGACCTCCCCGTGCGCGTCCAGCTTGGCCCCCGCGCCGCCGGCGAGGTGCCGCCCGGGGGCCACCTGACGCGCCGGGTGCGACGTGGGCGCGCGCTGGCGCTGCAGTGGTACGTCGTCGTCCCGGCCGGCGCGCCCAACGCCGACCCGGTGCAGGGGAGCGTCACCACCGACCGCGTCACGCATCGGCTCGACCTCGCCGCCACCGCCGAGGGGGCGAGCACCCCCGTCTTCGCGCCCCTCATCACCAATGCGACGGGTCAACCCCTCTCCGTGGTGGTGAACCCAGGTACCGCCGCCGCGGTCGACTGCCGCTGCACCGTCCCCGCCGGCGCCACGCGGATGCCGATCGGCTACTACCGGCTCTTCCGGAACTCCACCGTGCGGGTCACCGCGCCCGACGGCCGGAGCGCTGTCTTTCCCGGGTTCGCCGAGGCGGTGGAGCGCGGAAGTGGGGAGGTGGGGCTCAGGTTCGAAGGGAAGGATCTGAAGTAGGAGGTCGAGAGTCGAGGGCAACACCCGACCCTCGACCCTCGACCCCCGACGCCGACGATCAGTGTGTCTTGAGCGGCGGCGCCTTGCGGGCCATCAGCGGCGCCTGGTCCACCGACCATTGAGCGGCCCCTGCTGGAGGCGCCGGGGACGGCGTGCGGGTCAGGGTGAGGGAGAACGTCCCGCTGGTGGAGTCCACGGTGGTGGCGCCGACGGCGAGGGTGACCAGGCCGCCGACGGCCCCCATCGTGAACCCGGCGGTGTTGCCGATCCCCTTCGTCTTGGAGTATCGCGAGGCGTCGTAGACGTAGGCGTAGGTGTCGAACCCGGGCGCGGAGAGCTCCCACACCGGGGGGAAGGCCGCGGCGTCCACCGAGACGTTCACGGCCTCGCCGGGCGCCGCGGGGAACGTGAGGAAGGAGTATGCCGCCGTATCCTGAGTGGTGTACGCCTTGGGACGGATGCAGGGGCTCGCGGCGAGCGTGAACGTGTACGTCCCCGCGGTGTCCAGCGCGCCCAGCACCGGACATTCGTGCATCGTGAGCCGGTAGCCCCCCAATTCGTCGTACCAGCAGGACGAGGCGACGAGCTCGAAAGTGCCGCTCACCGGCGCCACGAACCAGAGCACGCTGTTGCGGTCGCCCGCGTCATCGTCGCTCATCGCGAGAGGGACCGAGTTCCCCTCGGCGTTCTTCCCCCAGAGGGCGAGGAGCGCATCCACCCAGCGGGACGACGGGTCGGCGGGGTCGGGGATCGGATCGAGCCGGAACATGTACGCGTGGCCGCGGGTCAGGTGCACCGCGTAACCGGCGTAGGGGGTCCGGGAGTAGGACCAGATGTTGAGCTCCATCTGGCAGGACGCCGTGGTGAAGGCGGCGATCACGGTGTCGCCGGGGTGGAGCGTGCCCTGCTGGCAGCCGGCGCCGAAGACCGGCTCGGTCACGGTGTCGCAGGCGGACGCGAGCGCCAGGGCGAGCGCCGCGCCGGCGAGGTAGCGGGAGCGGCGCATCAGCGCACCTCCAGGGCTGGGGGGATGAACTTGGCCTGCGCGGAGATCGTCGCCGCGCTGTCGGCGTCGACCGCGGCGAGGACGGTCATCTGGCCCGGCACGGAGGGGACGACGACCATCCGGAAGAGGGTGTCGAAGCCGGGCTCGTAGGAGACGCAC
>DASTRQ010000112.1:0-2341 GCA_035761145.1 Gemmatimonadales bacterium | reverse complement strand
CCGCGCGCACCGCTTGTCCAATGAATCGGCGCCCGTCATCTTGTGCGCGCCACGTGCCCCCGACGCCGGCCCCCCACCCCCTGGTAATGGTCACCCAAGCCCCTCTCGCCGGGCTCTTCCTGCTCCTGCCGGACCTCGGCGTCGCGCCCTACCGCGACGGGGACACACTCCCCCTCGGCGCCGCCCTCCTGGCCGACCCCGCCTTCGGGATCGAGACCCTCGTGGCCGTGGGGGACGTCGTGGCGCGCGCCCCCTGGCTCGGCGCCGTCTGCATCGCGCGCCCCCTGGAGCTCACCGACGCCCTGGTGACGGCCGTGCACCGCCTCCCCGAGGGGACGGCGGTGCTCCGGATCGTGGGCGACGCCTTTCCCGACCTGGACGAGGTCCGCGCCGCGCTCGCCAACGAGACCGTGGGCCCCGACCGCTTCGCGGCCTACGTGGAGCGCCGCCTGCCGCGCTCCCCCCTGGCCGACCTGGTGCACCAGGCGCTCACCGCCCCCGAGGGGGATGACCTCCACCCCCGCACCGTCCAGCGGCGGCTCCGCGCCCTGGGCCCCCTCAGCCCCTCCGATTGGCGCCGCCTCCTCGAGCTCGCCGTGGCGCTGCAGCTCAGCAACCGCCGCGGCGCGGGACGTCCCCCCCTCCCCGCCGATCCGCGCACCCTCTCCAGCCGGGCGAGCCGCTTCGCCGACCTCACCTTCGCCGCCGCCCAACGACAGCTCGGGTGGCGCTGGGCCGTCGAGACCGCGCTGCGGAACAACGGCTATCTCCGCACCGGGGCCCCGGCGGAGGCCTCCGGGGCCTGAAGGAGACACGGAGGGCACGAAGGGGCGCGGAGAGTACGCGGAGAACGGGGATGCCTGTGGTCTCGGACCGTGACCTCCGTCCGAGGCCACACGTCTTGTCCTCCGTGCCTCCTTACAGGAAGAACGGGCCCCCTGCCGGGAGGCCCGTCCTGCCGTTACGGCGTTCTATGACCGCAAGGTCCGCGTGGGCGGGCCTGTGGGGGGTGGCTCAGCGGCCGGTGCGGGCCGTCGGCATCGGGCGCCGGAGGAGGACCGTCCCGGCGAGCTCCGTGCCGCGCGGGCGTTCCACCCAGCCGAGCAGGCGCCCGTCCCCATCCCTCAGCTCGAACGCGTTCATCGTGGCGGTCCGGTCGATCATCACCATAGGTCCCTCGGCGCAGTCCGGTACGGGGTCGACGGTCGTGCATCGTACACCCCATAGGATGCGCCCGGGGCCCGAAGGGTTGCGTCCTCCCCCTCAGCCCTGCCCGCCGGCCAGCGCCGGGGCCTCGGCCGCCGGGGCGCGGCGGCGCCAGCGGCGCACGGCGTGGGCGGCCTCGTCGAAGTAGGTGTAGATCACCGGGGTCACGAAGAGCGTCACCAGCTGGCTGAACGCCAGCCCGCCCACCACCGCGAGCCCGAGCGGCCGGCGCGACTGGGCCCCCGCGCCGATGCCGAGGGCGATGGGGAGCGTGCCCATCAGCGCCGCCATCGTGGTCATCATGATGGGGCGGAAGCGCACGTGGCACGCCTCGAGGATGGCGTCGCGCGGGCTCTTCCCTTCCTTGCGCTCCGCCTCCAGCGCGAAGTCGATCATCATGATGGCGTTCTTCTTGACGAGCCCCACCAGCATGATCACGCCCACGAACGAGTAGACGTTGAGCTCCTGGCCGAAGACGAGCAGCGTGAGCAGCGCGCCGAACCCGGCGAACGGGAGCCCCGAGAGGATCGTGAGCGGGTGGATGAAGCTCTCGTACAGGATCCCAAGGATGATGTAGATCACCACGATGGCGAGCCCCAGGAGCGCGAGCAGGTCCTTCTGCGCCCCCTGGAACGCCGCGGCGGTGCCGGCGAACTGGCCCGTGATCGAGGCGGGGACCTCGGTGAGCGCGGCGCGCTGCACCACCGCCACGCCGTCGCCGATGGAGACCCCGGGCGCCAGGTTGAACGAGATCGTCACCGCGGGGAGCTGCCCCTGGTGGTTCACCGAGAGGGGGCCGATCTGCGGGGTGAGCCGGGCCAGGGCGGTGAGGGGCACGAGCTGGCCCGTGCGCGGGCTCCGGACGGAGAGGAGCCGGAGCGCCTCGAGGTCGCGCTGGTACTCGGGGAGGAGCTCCATCACCACCCAGTACTGGTTGGTCGGGGTGAAGATGGTGCTCACCTGCCGGCCGCCGTAGGCGTCGTAGAGCGCCTGCTCCACCTGGGTGGCGCTGATGCCGACGGCGGCGGCGCGGTCGCGGTCGATGTCCACCTGCACCTGCGGGTTCTTGATCTGCAGGTCGGTGGTGACGTCGCGCAGCTCGGGGAGCTCGCGGAGCCGCGCCTCGAGCCGCTGG
>DASTRQ010000111.1:0-12686 GCA_035761145.1 Gemmatimonadales bacterium | reverse complement strand
CTGGGGCCAAGAGAGGTAACGAGAAGCTCCGATGCCAGTCCACCGGCATCGGAGCCCGTATCACTCTCCCCAGGCCCCAGGCACCAGGCTCGTTGTTACCCCCACCAGCCCACCGGCATCGGAGCCCGTATCACTCTCCCCAGGCCCCAGGCACCAGGCTCGTTGTTACCCCCGCCAGCCCACCGGCATCGGAGCCCGTATCACTCTCCCCAGGCCCCAGGCCCCAGGCCCGTTGTTACCCCCGCCAGCCCACCGACATCGGCGCCCGCCCTCACCGCGGCACGTGGAAGAACCTCCCCCACCGGATATTGGTGAGGAACGGCAGCGGCTTGTAGGTGTCCTTGTCGAAGCTGTAATAGATGAACATCGGCGTGCCGCGGATGTTCCGGCGCGGCAGGAAGCCCCAGTAGCGGCCGTCGTAGGAGCTGTCGCGGTGGTCGCCCATCACGAAGAGCGACTCGGAGGGGACCACGATGGGCCCCCACTCCTCGAGGTCGGGGAAGTAGCGCGTGGTGTCGCCCACCAGGTGGCGCACCTGCCAGCTCCGCATCTGGAAGCGCCGGTCGGGGGACTCGGTGTGCGGGCCCGGGGTGCTGTTGAGCACGTACGGCTCGTCGAGCCGCTGGCCGTTGCGGTAGACCACGCCGGCGCGCATCTCGAGCGTGTCGCCCGGGAGGCCGATCAGCCGCTTCACCACCTTGAGCCCTTCCTCCTCGACCGAGTCGAAGATCACGATGTCGCCGTGCTTCGGCTCGCGGAAGATCGGGAAGTGCCAGGGCGTGAAGGGGATCTCGGCGCCGTAGATCGCCTTGTTCACGAAGAGCCAGTCGCCCACCAGGATCGTGTTCTCCATGCTGCCGGAAGGGATCCGGAAGGGCTCCACCAGGAAGGTGCGGAGCAGGAGCCACACGACCACCGCGAAGGCGATCGACTTGATCCACTCGAGGGCCCACGCCGCCGCTCCGGGCGCGGGGGCCGGGGCGGCGGCGGGCGGCGCGCCGGGCTGCTCCGGCGAGGAAGGCGGGGTGGTCATGGTGCCGGTAAGGTAGAAGGGGCGGGGCCGGAACGGTAAGCGGGCTCACCGGTCACAAGTCACCGCCCACTCCCATTCACTCCACCCAGTCGGCCACGAAGATGTTCGTCTCCCCCGGGATGGCGGCGTGGCGGTTGGAGGCCCAGACCAGGCGGCGGCCGCTCGGGTCGAACATCGGGAAGGCGTCGAAGTCGGGGTCGGTGGTGACCTGCTCGAGCCCGGTGCCGTCCACGTTGATGAGGTAGAGGTCGAAGTTCCGCCCGCGCGGGTTGGTGTGGTTGGACGAGAAGATGATCCGCCGCCCGTCGCGGGTGAAGAAGGGGGCGAAGTTGGCGCCCCCCAGGTGCGTCACCTGGCGGGGATCGCTCCCGTCGGCGTTGGCCACCCAGATCTCCATTCGGCTGGGGCGCACCATCCGCTCGGCGAGGAGCGCCAGGTAGTCGGCGGTGTCGGCGGCGCTGACGGGATAGCCGGCGCGCCAGACGATCCTGCTCCCGTCGGGGCTGAAGAACGCGCCCCCGTCGTAGCCCACCCGGTGGGTGATGCGCCGCACGTCGGTGCCGTCCACGTTCATCGTGTAGAGCTCGAGGTCGCCGTCGCGCGTGCTGGTGAAGATGACGCGCGTCCCGTCGGGTGAGAGCGTGGCCTCGGCGTTGTAGGCGCCGTTGTCGGTGAGCTGCCGGAGGTCGGCGCCGTCGGTCTTCGAGGTGAAGAGCTCGTAGCGCGCGAGCGGCCAGACGTACCCCCGGCTGTAGTCGGGGGGCGGCGGGCAGGCGGTGTCGTGCGTGAAGGTCGAGGCGTAGATGATGCGCGCGTCGCCGGCGTAGAAGTAGCCGCAGGTGTTCTTGCCGAGCCCGTTGGCCACGTGCCGCATCCCGCTGCCGTCGGCGTTCATCACGTACATCTGGTCGCAGCCCCGGGTGATGTCGGGCTGGCGCTGGAACACGATCCGCCGGCCGTCGGCGCTCCAGTACGCCTCAGCGTTGTTCCCGCCGAAGGTGAGCTGGCGGATGTTCCGGAGATGCCCTTCCCCCGGTTGGGGCGCGATGACCGTGGTGCTGGCCGGCGTGCCGGCGGGGCCGCCGCAGGCGGCAAGGAGGAGCAGGGCGGGAGCGAGACGGCGCATGGCCAACGGATCCGGGTGAAGTGTGAGGGAAAGGCTAGAAATGGAAGGCGCTCCGGGCAACCCGTACGACTACCGAGGGGTGGCCCTTCACCCCGCCCTCACAGCTTCTTCACCGCCGCCGCCATCCGCGCGCCGAACCCCTTGCTCCGCACGTTCGGGAAGACCTGCGCGATGGTCCCGTCCCGGGCGATGAGCACCGCGTTGCGGTGCATCCCGACGTACGTGTTTCCATAGAGCGTCTTCGTGCCCCACGCGCCGTAGCGGGTGGCCACGTCGTGATCCTCGTCGGCCAGGAGGGTGAAGGGGAGCCCGTACTTCTTCCGGAAGGCGGCGTGGCTCGCCACCCCGTCGGGCGAGACGCCGAGGACCACCGCGCCGGTGGCGGCGAGGTCGTCCCACGCGTCCCGGACGCTGCACGCCTGCGCGGTACAGACGTCGGTGTCGTCCTCCGGGTAGAAGTAGAGCACCACCACCTTCCCCTTGAGCGCGGCGAGCGAGACGGTGGAGCCGTCGTGCGCCTTGAGCCGGAAGGGGGGCGCCGGGGCGCCGACCCTGAGCGTGGCGGCCATCGGGGGTCAGGGCACCAGCTGGCGCGGCGTGGCGAGCGGCGCGCGCAGGCGGTAATAGGGCACCGGCTGCCCCCGGCGGAGGTCCCGGTCGAGGACGTTCCAGGTGACCAGCCCGTCCTCGCTCGCCGGCTCGAGCAGGTACGCGGCATACACGCCGAGCCGCTGGCCGGTGGGCACCCAGTACCACCCGGCCGGGACCTCGGCCGTGGCGGCGCGCCAGCGTCCCTCGACCGTCACGGCGCGGTGCCCTTCGAAGACGTAGGGCGCCACGCCGAGGCTGTCCACGGTGAAGCGCTCGGCGGGGCCCTGCCAGGGGGCGGTGAGGCGCTCCACCTCGATCCCCTGGGCGCGGAGCCGCGCCACGTGCTCGCCGTACTGGGGCGGCAGGAGGTAGCCGGCCGCGAGGGGCTCGCGGCGCGTGGCGGCGAAGCGGTCGAACACCGGCATCCGGATGGTGCGGAAGACGCCGGTGCGCTTCCGGCGCGCGTAGGAGCCGTTGCCGTCGCCGTCGGGCTGGGTGATCTCGGCCACCACGTCCTGCATCGTGGGCGGCGCGAGGGTGCTGCGGAGCGCCACCGAGTCGGGGTGCCACCCCTCGCTCCGCGCGATCACGTCGCGGAGCTCGCCGCGCCGCTCCGCCAGCAGGGAGAGCGTCTCGCGCACGAAGTTGTAGGTCACGTCCACGCGGGTGCGGAAGTCGGCGTTGCTGTACGCCTCGCTCAGGATGGACACGCGCCCGCGCATCCCGTTCCAGTTGGTGCCGAAGCGGGGACGCGGGTCGTAGGTCTCCCACCCCTGCACCAGCGAATCGGGGTCCTGGTTGCGGAAGTTGCCGTAGGGGAAGGTCTCCTGGTGGTGCCGCGCGCGCATCCGGGCGCGCACCTCGGGGAGGAAGCGGTCCCGCACCCAGTCGTTGGCCGGCGGGCTGTTCACGTTGAGCCCCGGCGACCAGGTGAGCAGGTACCCGTGGTAGCTCCCGTTGGTCGTGTGGAGGTCCACGAACACGTCGGGGTCCCACGCCGCGAGCATCGCGTAGGTGGCGCGGGTCTCGGGCGCCTCCGCCTTCACGTAGTCGCGGTTGAGGTCGTACCCCTGTCCGTTGGCGCGCGTCCCCACGATGGCGGGGCCGTTCTGGCCGGGCCGGTTGACGTCCCCCGAGGCGAAGCGGTCGTTGCCGTCGCTGTTGTAGATCGGCACGACGATGAGCACCACGCTGTCGAGCAGGGGGCGGAGGCTCCCGAGGGTGAGGTCGCGCAGGAGCATCAGCGCCGCCTCCTTCCCCTCCACCTCGCCGGCGTGGATGTTGGCCTGGATCCAGACCACCGGCTTGCCGCTCCGGTGGGCGTCCCCCGGCTCGGTGACGAGCGGGCGGCTCGCGAGGACGTAGGGGATCGGCTTCCCCTCGGGGCTCACCCCCATCGTGCCGACCTGGATCCCGGCGCCGCGGAGGCGGAGCGAGTCCAGGAACGCGGTGACGTCGGCGTAGGCCGAGGTCTCGGCGTAGCCGGTGCGCTCGGCGCGGGTCAGCTGCGCGCGGAGCGGGGTGGCAAGGCCCAGGGCGACCAGGATCGCGGGCAGGAGACGGCGGAGCGGCATCGGGGCGGAGCTCCTTCGGGGTGAACAGCGCAGCGGTACGGCGGCACGGCGGCGCACTATGTTTCAGGGGACAGCAGGGGCCGGGGGAATGGACCCGCCCCGCGATAGTAACGCCGAGCGGAGTCGGCGCCAACCCGGAGGAGGGAGTCGTGGCGGTCAAGCTCAACTCCAAGCAGCAGGCCCAGTTGCAGTTCCTCGAGCCGTTCCAGCGCCAGATGGTCAACATGGGCGCGCTGATCGAGCAGATGGCGGCCCCCAAGGCCGACGAGCAGCTGGGGCGCAACCTGCTGCGGATCGCGAGCACGGCCAAGGTCAACTGCATGGGACTCGGCCTCTCGCGGATGGCCGACACCCTGGGCCAGCTGGAACAGACCGCCCGCCGCACCGGGGGCGGGACCTCGAAATTCCGCACCCTCCGGGAGCTGCATACCGCGCTCAAGCAGGCGTTCGACGTGGCGTTCAAGGCGGCCACGACCGAGATCGAGGGAGGGCACGACGAGGAAGGCGCCCCTCGGGCGCCGGGCGGGCACTAAGGGGGACACGGAGGTCTCGGAGGGACGCGGGGAATCCACGGAGAACCGCATTGTCGTGTGGGCGTGGACGGAGCCTCCCGTCCGCACCCACAACGCATTTCCTCCGTGTGATCTCCGTGCCCCTTCGTGACCTCCGTGTCTCCCAAAGCACCATCCCGAAATGACGAACGCCGGACCCTGGGCAGGTCCGGCGTTTCTGCGTGGCGCCCTGGTTCAGCGGCTCAGAGCCACTGCGTCAGGCCGAAGCGCTTGAGCTGGGCGTCGATGATCGGGCCCGCGAGGAGGGTCACCATCGCGTTGACCAGGCCGCCGATGAGCGCGTTGACCCACACCAGGGCGAAGAGGATCCCGAACGCGCCGATATAGGCGAAAACGGTCCAGAGGAGGCCGAAGGCGCCGGTGGGGGGGTGCAGGTCGAACATCGGGACAACTCCGGGGTGACGGGAGCACGCGAACGGCTATTAGCTTAGTCACGCTGGTCCGGCCCCGCAACGGCGGGGTCCGTGACACCCCTGAACCGGAGTTTCCCGATGCGTTCACTCCTGCTCCCGCTCTTCCTGGCGGCGCCGCTGGCGGCCCAGCAGCCCGCCGCGCACGCCCACGACGCCGACCCCGACCATATGCAGCAGGGGGGGACCCTCCCCGCCGGCTGGGCCGGGCGCACCGACCGCGGCCAGCCCCTCTCGGGGGCCCGCTTCGCCGCGATGGGCACCGGCTTCCACGTCACCACCGGCCCCGCGGTGATCCTCTACCGCGCCGCCGACCGCGCCAACGGCGAGTTCCACACCCTGGCCACCTTCACCCAGATGAAGGCGCCGATGCACCCCGAGGCGTACGGCCTCTTCGTGGGGGGACGCGCCCTCGACGGCGAGGGGCAGCAGTACCTCTACTTCCTGGTGCGCGGCAACGGCCAGTTCCTCATCAAAAAGCGCGAGGGCGCCAACGTCACCACCATCGTGGACTGGACCGCCAACCCCGCGGTCGTGGCGGCCGACAGCGCCGGCAAGGCCGCCAACAAGCTCGAGATCCTCTCCAAGGGGGGCCAGCTCACCTTCTCGGTGAACGGCACCCAGGTGCACCAGATGGCGATGCCCACCGCCGACGCCACCGGCATCGTCGGGCTCCGGGTGAACCACAACCTCGACGTGCACGTGGAAGGGTTCGCCCTGCACCAGATCGGGGGCGGGGCGGGGCATTGAGGGGGTAGGAAGGTAGGAGGGTAGGAAGGTAGGAGGGTAGGAAGGTAGGAGGGTAGGAAGTCTCAGTGCAGAGAGGTGCAGAAGGGAGGAAGCCCCGCGATCGGGCCTCCTCCCTTCTCATTTGTGGCACTCCCCCTCCCCCCCATCCCTCTTCTTACCTTCCTCCCCTCCTACCTTCCTACCTTCCTACCTCCCGTCGAACCCGCTCCTCCGCACCACCCCCGCGTAGTCGTCGGTGGTGAGCAGGTCGCGGAGCGCCTGCACCTTGTCGGTGGCGCGCTCGTAGTACGCCTTCGAGATCCGGTAGCCGAGCCAGTAGCCGACGTCGGCGGGGCGGCCCGGCACCTGGTTGGCGCCGTAGAGCCAGCCGGTGTAGTCGGTGCCGTCCATCTTCTGCCGGAACTCCGCCCACAGCTCCCCCCGGTGCTGCTCCGCCCAGGTGTACACCGGCACGTTGATGGTGGAGCCGCAGGCGAGCTCCGCCACGAAGTCGGCCGACCCCTCGCGCATCACCGCCACCAGGAGCGAGGGCTGGGCGTTCAGGTCGGGCTGCTGGTAGTGCACCAGCTCGTGGGTCACGAGACAGGGGATGGACGCGGGAGTGTGCACCACCGAGCGCTCCCAGTCGTTCAGCTCCTCGCGCGGCGTGGCGGAGTCCACCGCGTAGAGCTCGGTGCCGATCAGGAGCCCCGAGCCCCCGGTGGTGCCCCCCGAGTTCATCCGGCCGATGGTGAAGTACACGTCGGGGAAGCGCGCCCCCGGGTAGAGCCGCGCGAAGGCGCGCAGGTCGCGCCGGAGCTCGGGCACCACGACGTCGAGCTGTCGGGTGGTGCGCTCGATCGCGGCGTAGAACCGCGGCCGCGCCGCCACCTGGCGCAGCAACCGCCGCTCGTCGCCGATGCGGGAGCGGATGAAGTCCTGGAGCCCCGGCGTGGCGCGATCCAGGTACCCCTCCCGGAGGATGCGGAGCGAGTCGTCGGTGCTCCGCGCGCCGGCGAGGGCGTGGAACGCCTGCCAGAAGCGGCCTACGTCCTCCGTCACCAACCGGACGCTGTCGGGCTCGGTATGGATGGCCGTGCCCTGCGCCGCGGCGCTCGCGGGCAGGAGGGAAAGGACGAGGAGCGCCTTCCGGGCGCGGAGATGGAACGAGCGGGGCCAGGCGGTCATCGGGTCACGATCCGGTCCACGAGCAAGGGGGACGCCGATGAGACGGAGGGATCGGGGGAAAGGTTTCCTTATGGAACTCAGCTCGCCTTGACCTCCGTCCAGATCCGGTCCCAGGTGGCCGCATCGCGCCCCAGGTCCTTCAGGTACTCGAGCCGCGCCAGTTCCGCGGCCGAGGGGTACGGGATGGGCTCCGTGATGAGCCGCTGGGCCGCCTCGTTGGGGGAGCCGTAGCGGTTGAACGCGGCGTTGGCCGCGGCGACCTCAGGTCGGAGGCAGTAGTCGAGGAATTCGTGCGCCGCGCGGGGATGCGCCGCGGTGGCGGGGATGGCGAGGGTGTCGAGCCAGAGCTGGCTCCCCTCGGTCGGCAGCGCGAACGCGATGGTCCCCGCCCCGCTCCGCGCCTGCTCGGCGCGCGCCTGGTAGGTGTCGCCGTTCCAGAGCTGGGCCACCCAGACATCCCCGGCCACGAGCTGCGCCTTGACCGGCGCGGAGAGGTACGCCTTGAGGAGCGGCTTGGCCACGAGGGCGTCGGCCCGCGCGGCCGCCAGCTCGGCCGGCACGCTGCTGTTGAGCGAATGCCCGCGGTAGCGGAGGAAGGCACCGAGCACCTCGCGCGCCTCGTCCATCATCGTCATCCGTCCCGACAGCGCCGGGTCCTCGAAGACCCCCCACGACGTGGGCGGCGCAGCCACCAGGTCGCTGCGGTACGCGATGCCGGTGGTGCCCCACGCGAACGGCACCGCGTAGCGGCCGCCGGGGTCGTTGGGCGTGTCGCGGAAGGTCGGGGCCACATTCCCGAGCCCGGTGAGGTACCGGCGCTTGAGCACCTGCAACGCGCCCATCCCCGTGAGCACGGGGAGCAGGTAGCTCGAGGGGACGATCACGTCATACCCGCCGCCGCCGACGGCGAGCTTGGCGACCATCTCCTCGTTGCTCTCGGAGGTGTCCACGCTGACCCGGACGTGGAAGCGCTCGCCGAAGTCGCGCACCACCTCGGGGGCGAGGTAGTCGCTCCAGGTGTAGATGTGGAGCTCCGGTTCGACCGCGCCGAGCGTGGCGTCGGGATCGTCGCTGGCGCGGGGGGTGGCGGGGCCGCACGCCTGGAGGAGCGCGGCGAGGCTGCTCCACGAGAGCCCGAGCGCGAGGCCGCGGGTGACGAGGTCGCGGCGGGAGAGGGGGGACATGCCCGAAAGCTGGCGGCCCCCGCCCGGCCCCGGCAAGCGGCAATGCCTACGAGGAGACACGGAGGGCACTGAGGGGCACGGAGACTTCACGGAGAACTGCAAACGTCAGTGGCCTCGGACGGCGCCCTCGGTCCGAGACCACAATGACACTTCTCCGTGCGCTCTCCGTGTCCCTCAGTGCCCTCCGTGTCTCCCCCTGCGGTGTATTTTGGAGCGTGCCCGCCGACACCCTCGTCGAATACCGCCGCGTCTCCAAGCATTACGGCGCCCACCGCGCGGTCAACGCCGTCTCCTTCGGCATCCGCCGGGGGGAGTTCTTCTCGCTCCTTGGCCCCAGCGGCTGCGGCAAGACCACCACGCTCCGGCTCCTGGCGGGGCTCGAGACCCCCGACGCCGACGGCGGCGAGATCCTCCTCGACGGCCGCCCCATCCAGGCGCTGCCGCCGTGGGAGCGCCCGCTCGCGATGGTGTTCCAGAGCTACGCGCTCTTCCCGCACCTCACCGTGGCGCAGAACGTGGCGTTCGGCCTGGAGCAGCGAAAGCGCCCCGCCGCCGAGATCGCCGAGCGGGTGGCGCGCGCCCTGGCGCTGGTGCGGCTCGATCCCGGCACCTACGGCCGCCGGCTGCCGGGCCAGCTCTCGGGGGGCCAGCGCCAGCGGGTCGCGCTCGCCCGCGCGCTCGTGGTGGAGCCCGTCATCCTCCTCCTCGACGAGCCCCTTGGCGCGCTCGACCTCCAGCTCCGCAAGGAGATGCAGCTCGAGCTGCGGCAGCTCAACCGCGACCTCGGCATCACCTTCCTCTACGTGACGCACGACCAGGAGGAGGCGCTCACCCTCTCCGACCGCATCGCGGTGATGGACCACGCCCAGGTGGCGCAGATCGGGAGCCCGGCGGAGATCTACGAGAGCCCGCGCACCGAGTTCGTGGCGCGCTTCGTGGGCGAGGTGAACGTCCTCGACGGCGCGCTCGTGGGGCGCCCCGGCGCGCGCATCGCCGTGCGGCCCGAGTGGATGGATCTCTTCGCGCCCGGCGCCGTGCCGGCGGGAGAGGTCTCGCTCCCCGGCACCGTGCGCCAGGTGGTGTACCTGGGCGAGACGCTCCACGTGCACGTGGCGGGTCCCGGGGGCCAGGATCTCACCGTGGCGCTCCGCAACGAGGGGCAGACCACCAATCCCATCCCCTGGCGCGCCGGCGACGCGGTGGCGGTGGCGTGGCGGCCGGAGGATCTCCAGCTCCTGGAGGAGGGATGACCGAGCGCCCGGGGCGGCTCCTGGCGCCGGGGCTCGCGTGGCTCGCGCTCTTCTTCGCGGCGCCGCTGCTGATGGTGGCGGCGTACAGCGTGATGCCCGCCGCGCCTTTCGGCGGGGTGGCGCGCGGGTTCACCCTCGCGGCGTACGCCCGCCTCGCCGACCCGCTGTACGCGGGGATCGTGTGGCGCACGCTCTGGCTCGCCACCGTGACGACCCTCGTCTCCCTCCTGCTCGGCTACCCGGTGGCGTACGTCATCGCGCGGAGCGGGCGGTGGCGGCGCTGGCTGCTGCTCCTCGTGGTGCTGCCGTTCTGGACCAGCTTCCTGGTCCGCACGTACGCGATGATCTTCCTCCTCCGCGACACGGGGCTCGTCAACACCCTGCTCCTCAAGCTCGGGCTCATCCAGGCGCCGCTCACCCTGCTCTATACCCCGGGGGCGGTGCTGGCGGGGCTGGTGTACGGCTACCTCCCCTTCGCCGTGCTCCCGATCTACGCCGCGCTCGAGAAGCTCGACCCCACCCTCCTCGAGGCGGCCACCACACTGGGTGCGCCTCCCCGCACCGCCTTCTTCCGCGTGACGCTGCCGCTCTCGATGCCGGGCGTGGTGGCGGCGGCGCTCCTCGTCTTCATCCCCTCGCTCGGCAGTTTCCTCACCCCCGACCTCCTGGGGGGCGCCAAGACCTCGCTCCTCGGCAACCTCATCCAGGCGCAGTTCACCACCGCGCGCGACTGGCCCTTCGGCTCCGCGGCGTCGCTGCTCCTCCTCCTCGGCACGTTCGCCGCGCTCGTGTGGCACCTCCGGCGCCGCGACGCGGGCCCCGACCCGCTGGCCCCGTGACCCGCCGCCTCCCCTGGCCCCTCGTGGGAGGGGTGACGGTCATCTACCTCCTCCTGCACCTCCCGGTGCTGGTGCTGGTGGCGTTCTCGTTCAACGCCTCGCGCTATTCGCTGGCGTGGACCGGCTTCACCCTCGACTGGTACCGCGCCCTCGCGGCGCGACCCGAGATCATCGCGGGCCTCCGCACCAGCCTCATCGTGGGAACGGTGAGCACGCTCGTCGCCACCGCCCTCGGCACCCTCCTGGCGCTGGGGCTCCACCGGCTCGGCGCCGGGCGCCGCCGGCGGCTCGTCGAGGCGGGGCTCTACCTCCCGGTGGTCACCCCCGAGATCGTGGCGGGGATCTCCCTCCTCGCCCTCTTCGCCGCGGTCCGCTGGCCCCTCGGCCTCCTCACGGTGATGGTGGCGCACGTCACCTTCTCGGTGCCGTTCGTCACGGTGGTGGTGCTCGCGCGGGCGCACGGGATGGACCGCGCGCTCGAGGAGGCGGCGATGACCCTCGGCGCCACGCCGCGCGTCACCTTCTGGCGCGTCACGCTGCCGCAGCTCCTCCCCGGCATCGTGGCCGGGGCGCTCCTCGCCTTCACCCTCTCGTTCGACGACTTCGTCATCACCTTCTTCACCGCCGGCCCCGGTTCCACCACCCTGCCCCTCGTGGTGTACGGGATGGTGAGGAAGGCGGTCGAGCCGACGATCAACGCCGTGAGCACGATCGTGCTGGCGGTGACGACCCTGGCACTGGTGGGGAGCGAGCTGATCGGGCGGCGCACGACGAATAGCCGATAGCGATCGGCTGCTGGCTATTGGCTATTGGCCGTTGGCTATTGGCTGTTGGCCGATGGCTGTTGGCCGATCGCCGATAGCTATCTTCCACCCATGCCCCCCGACCTCCCGGTCACCGCCCCGTCCGAGTTCGCCGCGGCCCTCCTGCAGGGCACGGTGACGGCGGCCTTTGCCCTGCTCTGCGCGCACCTGGCGGCGCGGTACCGGCGGGCGTGGTTCCAGTGGTGGGCGGGGGCGAGCGCGCTCTACCTGCTGCGGGTGGTCTGCATCGTCACCTTCCTCAGCACCGGGAACTGGGCGTTCCTCTTCCTGCACCAGGTGTTCACCGGGTGGACCGGCGTGGCGCTCCTGTGGGCGGCGTTCGCCTTCGGGGGGCGGCTCCCGCGCCGCGGGGTGCTGGTGGCGGCGGCGCTCTTCCCGCCGGTCTGGTCGTGGATCGCCATCTACCAGCTCGACGTCTTCTTCTGGGCGGCACTGCCGGCGGTGGTGTTCCTCTCCCTGGCCACCCTCTGGACCGGGGTCACCTTCCTGCGCTGGCGCGGGCGGAGCGGCGAGGGGGTGGGCGCCACGGTGCTCGCCACCGCGTTCCTCCTCTGGGGGCTGCACCACCTCGACTACCCCTTCCTGCGCGCCCGCGGCGCCTGGTCGCCGTGGGGGTACTATCTCGACATCCTGTTCATCGTCGCGGTGGGGAGCGGGCTCCTGCTGCTGGTGGTGGACGAGCAGCGTCGCGGCCTCGCCGCACTCTCCACGCTGAGCGGCGACCTCGAGCGCGGGGGCGCCACCGAACGCCTGGTGGAGCTCCTCGAACGCCCCCTCCTCCTCCCTGGCGTGCGCGGCAGCGCGCTGGTCCAGCTCACCCGCGACGGGCCTCTCGCCGTGCGCGGGCTCGGCACCCTGGAGCGGCTCGGCGAGATCCCCGCCGTCGTGCAGCAGGCGCTCGACACCGGGGAGCCGCAGGTGACGGCGGGATGGGTCGCGGCACTCCCGATCTTCCGCGAGGGGCGGGTGAGCGGCGCGCTCGTGATGACCGGCGCGGGACGCGACCCCTTCGCGGTGCTCGACCGCTCCTTCCTCACCACGCTGGGCCGCCAGGTGGGCGCCGCGCTCGCGATGGGCGACCTCACCGCGCGCGTGGCCGAGCGGACGAAGGAGCTGGAGCATCTGTCGCGACGGATGCTGGTGCAGCACGAGGATGAGCGGCGGCGCCTGGCGCGCGAACTGCACGACGAGACCGCCCAGGTATTGAGCGCGGTCAAGATGCAGCTCGGCGTCCTGCGCGACGCCCTCACGCCCGACGACCAGGCGCGGCTCGACCGCACCCAGGCGCTCCTCGACGAGGGGATCCGCGGCATCCGGAGCGTGACGCACGACCTCCGCCCCACGCTCCTCGACGACCTGGGCCTCC
>DASTRQ010000110.1:0-7334 GCA_035761145.1 Gemmatimonadales bacterium | reverse complement strand
TCACCGTGGCCCTGGGGGGCGCGATGAGCGTGCTGGCCACCCAGCAGAAGGCGTTCCAGCGCGGGGGGGACGAGTACGCGACGGCCCAGAACGTGGGCTTCGCGCTGACCTCCCTGGCGCAGGACCTCCGCACCGCCGGCGCCAACGTGCCGGCCGGCCAGCCCACCGTCGTCTACGCCGGCCCGGACGCCTTCAGCTTCAACGCCGACCTGACCTCGAACGTGGCCAACGACCCGTTCGCGGTGTACTACGACGCCGACGCCCCCGCGGGCCAGGTGACGGCGCTGCGGCTCGCCGACGCGATCACCGTGCCGGGGAGCAGCCCCGCGGTGACCTATCCCACCCAGAACTACCTCGGCAGCGACGGCCTGCCGAGCACCGCGGAGACGATCTCGTTCTGGTTCGAGCCCGACCCCGAGACCCCGCGGACCGACGACTACCGGCTGATGCGGCAGGTGAACGCGGGCACCGCGGACCTGGTGGCGAGGAACCTCCTCGCCCCCGCGGACAGCGCGCCGTTCTTCAGTTACCGCTACCTCCTGACCCCGGCGACGGGGAACCAGACGCTCCAGGTGGTCCCGGACGCCTGGCTCCCCCTCACCTGGACCAGCGCCGCGGGGCGCGCCGACAGCCTGCGCGCGGTGCTCGTGACCTACCGCGTCACCAACGGGCTCAGCGGGAGCGCCGAGCGCACCCAGCCGGTCTCCTTCGCGGTGGGGCTCCCCAACGTCGGCCTCGCGCGCCTGCAGCAGTGCGGCGACCCCCCGGTCTACAGCGGCAGCCTCACCGCCCTCTGGGACGCCACCGACCTCGGCGTGGCGCTCGGCTTCCCGAGCTCGGTGGACGAGACCGGCGGCGAGGACGACGTGCAGCGCTACGTGCTCTACCGGCGCTTCGCCGGCGCCAGCGACTGGGGCGACCCGTACCTCTCGATCCCGGCCGGCTCGGCGCCCTACAGCTACCTCGACCGCGACGTCCTCGCCGACAGCACCTACGAGTACGCGGTGGCGGCGCAGGACTGCACCCCGCGGCTCTCGTCGCTGCTCGAGTCGGGCAGCGTCACCATCCCCGCCTCCTGAGGCCACGATGCACACCCCTGACCTGCGGCGCGACCGCCGGGGCATCGCGCTGGTCACCGCGCTCCTCCTGACGCTGGTCCTCGTGGGCCTCGCGATGGCGGCGATGGCGATGGTCACCAACGCCTCGCTGGTCCGCACCGCCAACGAACGCCTGCGCCAGGCCGACCTGGCGGCGCTGTCGGGGCTCGAGGAGGGGCGCAGCCGCGTCAACGCGGCCGACTCCCTCTACCCCGACTCCGGGTACACCACCCTCGAGGACGGGGTCACGGTCACCGACGCCGCGGGCGCCACGATCCCCGGCGCGCGGCGGTGGACCTGGGTCGGGCCCTCGGGGGTGAGCACGGGGCAGTACGGCATCTTCGGCTCGATCGTGAGCAAGGTGACCATCGGCAACGTCACCGCGCTCCGCCGCCGCGCGGTGGACCAGGAGACCTTCGCCAAGTTCGCCTACTTCACCGACGACGAGGGGAGCGGGATCTGCTTCGGCAGCGGCGACCAGATCCAGGGGCCGGTGCACAGCAACGACCAGATCTGCATCAACAGCGGCGGCGCCACCTTCACCGGCAAGGTCACCACCGCGGCCGCGAGCATCAGCGGGAGCGCGTACGGCACCTTCCAGGGGGGCTACACCCTGGGCGCCCCGCGCATCGAGATGCCCACCATCTCGCAGCTCCAGGCCATGGCGGGCTACGCCCAGGCGGGGGGCACCTACTTCGACATCGGCGACGCGGACGCCGCCTCGGGGCACGCCGCGGACGTGACGGGGCGCACCGCCGGCGACGCCGGCGAGGCGCGCACGCGGATCGAGTTCGTGGCCATCGACCTCAACGCCGACGGCGACTCCACCGACGCCGACGAAGGCTTCTTCCGGGTGTACATGGGGAGCGCCACGAGCGGCAGCGAGGACCTCGTCAGCGGCAGCGTGCCGTCGGGCGGGATGTCGAACAGCCGCAACTGCGGCGACTGGCAGGGCGACCACAACGGCACCTTCCGCGCCGCGGACGACCACGGCTCCGGCTCCCACAGCTGGACGGCCAGCCTGAGCGACAACAGCGCCCGCTGCTACCTGGGCGGCGACCCCGCGCTCACCAACGGCTGGACCCCCGCCACCAGCGACGGGGTGTGGCTCCAGTACACCACCTCCCCCGACAGCAGGCTCACGGCGCTGGGGCGCGCCGACGCCGACTATCTCTTCCCCCTCTCCCGCTCGCTCAACCCGAACTTCAAGGGCGTGATCTACGTCAACGGGAAGGTCGGGGTGAGCGGCGTGGTGCGCGGGCGGGTGTCGCTCGTCTCGCCCGAGTCCATCGTCATCCTCGACGACATCCGCCAGGCCAACGACCCCGGCACCGGCATCTGCGACGACATCCTGGGGCTCATCACCACCGGCGACATCGTCGTGAGCGACAACGTCATCAACACGCCCCAGAAGAAGAACTCCGGCAGCACCCTCAAGGCGTACGACGACACCAAGGACGAGTTCGTCCAGGCGGTGCTCCTGGCCCTCGGCATCTTCACCGTGGAGAACTACGGGTCGGGGGTCAGCGCCAGCTCGAGCGGGCGCGACAACTGCGAGTCCACCGCGTGGGGACGCGGCTGCCTCTACCTGACCGGCGGCGTGGTGCAGGAGACCCGCGGCGGGGTGGGCACCACCGCCGGCACCGGCTACAAGAAGCGCTACTCGTACAACGCCTGCGCCGGCACCAACCCGCCCCCCTATTTCCCCACCACGGGGCGCTTCGAGCCCAACCGCATCTACGAGATGGACCCCACCGGCTTCGACGTGGCGGCGTGGTTCGCGGCGAACCAGGACTGAACGGGTACCGCCCGCCTACACCTCGATGATCTGGTCCCTTCGCGTCCCCACGCTCACGTAGCGGATCGGGGCCTCGGAGAGGTCCTGGAGCCGGTCGAGGTAGGCGCGCGCGGCGGGGGGGAGGTCGGCGAGCTTCCGCGCGCCGCTGGTGTCCTTCTGCCACCCCGGAAGGGTCTCGTACACCGGACGCACCGCCGCGAGCCCCTCGACGTCGGCGGGCATCCCGTCGCAGACGCTGCCGTCCGCGTGCTGGTAGGCGGTGGCCACCGGGATCTCGGCGAAGGTGTCGAGCACGTCGAGCTTGGTGACCGCGAGCCCGGTGAGGCCGTTGACGCGCACGGAGTAGCGCACCACCATCGCGTCGAACCACCCGCAGCGCCGCGGCCGCCCCGTCGTGGCGCCGAACTCGTGTCCCAGCTGGCGGAGCCGCTCCTCGTCGGGGGCCTCGGCCTCGGTGGGGAGGGGGCCGTTCCCGACGCGGGTGGTGTAGGCCTTCACCACGCCGAGCACACCGTCGATGTACGTGGGCCCGATGCCGGCGCCGGTGCAGGCCCCGCCGGCGGTGGTGTTGCTCGAGGTGACGAAGGGATAGGTGCCGTGGTCCACGTCGAGGAGCGCGCCCTGCGCTCCCTCGAGGAGCACCCGCTTCCCCTCCTTGAGGGCGCGGAAGACGAGCCGCCCGGTGTCGGCGGCCATCGGGAGGAGCCGCGGCGCCAGCCGCTCCACCAGCGCCAGGTGCTCGTCGAGCGAGGCGCGCTCCTCGGCGCCCAGGAGCTCGAGCATCGTGTTGGCGCGCGCCACCGCCTCGGCCAGGAGCGCCCGGCAGCGGGTCGTGTCGCGCAGGTCGGCCACGCGGATGCCGCGCCGCCCCGTCTTCGCCTCGTAGGCGGGCCCGATCCCCCGCCCCGTGGTCCCGATCTGCTGGCTCGCCTCGTGCGCCCGGTCGAGGAGCCGGTGGTACGGGAGCACCAGGTGCGCCCGGTCGCTCACCAGGAGCCGCCCCTCCACCGCGATCCCCTTGGCCGCCACCTCGTCGATCTCGGCGAAGAGCTGCTCCGGGTCGAGCACCACACCGTTCCCGATCAGGCAGGCCGAGCGGGGGTGCAGGATCCCCGAGGGGATCTGGTGCAGCACGAAGTGCGTGGGCCCGAGGTCCACCGTGTGGCCCGCGTTGGCGCCCCCCTGGTAGCGCACCACGTAATCGGCGCGCTCGGCCAGGACGTCGACCAGCTTCCCCTTCCCTTCGTCGCCCCACTGGGCGCCGACGACCACCAGGCAGGTGTGCTTCGGATCGAACACGGCTCTCGCTCCGGACAAAACGAAACAGGCCCCGGGTGGGGGCCTGTGCGGTGTATCCTCTGGTGGAATTTAGTCGCGGGGATCGGGGTGTCAATCGAGGTCCGAGGCGCGGACCTCGGCCCTCAGCTCCCCCCCACCCCCGCCCGCCCCCCGCTCACCCGCGCCTCGACGTCGGGGTCGGTCGTGAGCGCGGCGCGGGCGGTCTCGGCGGCCACTGCGCCGGCGGCCACCAGGTCGTCCAGGTGCTGGCCGAAGGTCTGCGTCCCCACGTCGTCGCGCCCGCGGATCATCTCGATCTTGAGGTCGTCGAAGCGCACCGGGTCGCGCAGGATCTCGCGGATGCGGGGGGTGGCCACCAGCACCTCGACCGCCGGCACCCGCCCCTCGCCGTCCTTCCGGGGGATGAGCCGCTGCGCCACCACCGCGCGGAGCGCCTCCGAGACCCGCACCCGCCCGATCTCCCGCTCCTCGGGGGGGAACACCGAGAAGAGCCGCTGCAGCGTGGAGGCCACGTCGGGGGTGGGCATCGCGGCGATGACGAGGTGCCCCTCCTCCGCCGCCTTGATGGCCAGGTCCACCGTGGCGGGGTCGCGCAGGTCGCCCAGGACGATCACGTCGGGGTCCTGCCGGAGCGAGGCGCGGAGCCCCACCTCCACCGAGGCGGTGTCCACCCCGACCTCGCGCTGGGTCACCGAGCAGTTGATGTCGCGGTGCAGGAACTCGATCGGGTTCTCCAGGCTCACGATGTGCTTGGAGAGATGCTGGTTGATGTGGTGCACCAGCGCCGCGATGGTACTGCTCTTCCCGCTGCCGGTCACCCCGGTCACGAGCACCAGGCCCCGCTCCGCCTCGGCCACCCGCGTGAGCACCGCGGGGAGCCCCAGCTGCTCGAGGGTGGGCACCGCGAAGGGGATCACCCGCATCACGATCATCACCGACGAGCGCTGGCGCAGCAGGTTCACCCGGAAGCGCCCCACCCCCGGCATCCCCCACGAGCAGTCGTAGTCGCGCAGCGACTCGAGGATCTCGCGCGCCGAGTCGTCGGGGAGGAGCCGCAGCGCGATGGCGCGCGTCTGCGCCGGGGTGAGGCGCTGCTTGGTGAGCGGCACCAGCTTGCCGTTCACCCGCGCGCGGAAGACGTCCCCCGCCTTGATGTGCAGGTCGCTCGCGCCCCGCTCCACCGCGGCGCGGATGATCTTCTCGATCCCGGAGCTCGCCGTCTCCTGCGCCATCTCACCCCTCCTGGGCGGGGAGGAACCCCATCTGCGCGCGCACGAGCGCCATCGTCTTCCGCGCCTCGGCGCGCGCCTTGGCGGCGCCCGCGGCGAGGACGGCGTCGAGCTTCCCCGGCTCCGCCCGGAGCGCCTCGGCCCGCGCGCGGATCGGCGCCAGCTCCTGCGCCATGTTGTCGGCCAGGATCCGCTTGCAGTCCAGGCACCCGAAGAGCGCCCCCCGGCACTTCACCCCCACCTCCTCCACCGTGGCGGGAGGGGAGAAGTGCTTGTGCAGGGTGTACACGTTGCAGATGTCCGGGTTGCCCGGGTCCTTCTTCGTCTTCCGCGCCGGGTCGGTCATCGCCGGGCGGAGCTTCTCCCAGATCACCGCGGGCGGGTCGAGCAGCCCGATGGTGTTGCCCAGGCTCTTGGACATCTTGGCCTGGCCGTCGAGCCCCAGGATGCGCCGCGCCCCCCCCAGGATCGGCTGCGGCTCGGGGAACACCGGCGCCTCGGGCGCGAACTCGGCGTTCCACTTGCGGCACACCTCGCGCGCCAGCTCGAGGTGCTGCAGCTGGTCCTCCCCAACCGGCACCGCCGTGGCGCGGTAGAGCAGGATGTCGGCCGCCATCAGCACCGGGTACACCAGGAGCCCCGACGGGATGCTCTCGAAGCGCGCCGACTTATCTTTGAACTGCGTCATCCGCTCGAGCTCGCCCACCGGCGTGAGCGTCACCAGGAGCCACTGCAGCTCCGAGTGCTCGGGCACGTGCGACTGCACGAAGAGCGTGGCCTTCTCGGGGTCCACCCCCGCCGCCAGCAGGCCGAAGGCCATCTCGCGGGTGCGCTCGGTGAGCGCGGCGGGGTCGTACTTGCCGGTGATGGCGTGCAGGTCCACCACGCAGAAGAAGCACTCCTCGCGCGCCTGGAGCTCCACCCAGGTCTTGACCGCGCCGAGGTAGTTGCCGATGTGAAGCTCGCCCGAAGGCTGGATGCCGGAGAAGATGCGCCGCATCCGATGAAGCTACCCGACCACCACGATCCCTGCAAGATGTTGTCACCCTTGGACTTAAGCCGCACCGCCCGGTTGGCGGCGGCGGCCGCCGCCACCTGGCTCCGGAGCGTGCCCCCTCCCCCCGCCGAGGCGTGGGAGGCCAAGTCGCCGCGCGACTGGGTCACCGACGTGGACCGCCGCGCCGAGGCGCTCGTGCGCGAGGTGCTCGCGGCGGAGACGCCCGGCGCGCGGGTGGTGGGGGAGGAGCTCGGGCCCGAGCTCGCCCGCGAGGGGCTCGTGTGGATCGTGGACCCGCTCGACGGCACCACCAACTTCCTCCACGGCTTCCCGGCCTACGCGGTCTCGGTGGCGGCGGCGGTGGATGGCGAGCTGGTGGCGGGAGTGGTGCACGAGGTGCCGCACGACCGGGTGTACCACGCCGCCGCGGGGCACGGCGCCTGGTGCGGGGACCGGCGGCTCGAGGTGTCGCGCCTCAGCGACCCGGCGGGGGCGCTCATCGGCACCGGCTTCCCCTTCCGCGACCTGTCGCGGGCCGACGAATACCTGGCGCAGTTCCGGCGCGTCATGGCGGGGACGAGCGGGCTCCGCCGCCCCGGCTCGGCCGCGCTCGACCTCGCCTCGGTGGCCGCGGGGGCGTTCGACGGATTCTGGGAGCTGATGCTCGCCCCGTGGGACATCGCGGCGGGGATCGTGCTGGTGCGGGAGGCGGGGGGCGTCGTGACCGACCTTGCGGGGCGGGAGATCGGGGCGGAACACACCGGGGTGGTGGCGGGGAACCCGGCGATGCACCGATGGCTGCTGGAGGCGGTGGGCGGTCAGCGGTGAGCGGTAAGCGGTACGCGATCCGCGGCCGATGACTGATGGCCGATGGCCGAGGACCGCGCATCTACGGGCGCCAGCATCGAAACGAC
>DASTRQ010000109.1:0-3629 GCA_035761145.1 Gemmatimonadales bacterium | reverse complement strand
GCCGGTCGCGGTCCATGCCGAAGTAGCGGCCGCCCAGGCTGGCCACCACGGCGCGGTCGCCAGCGTGGCGCAGCAGGTCGCGCATGTAGCCCAGCGCGGAGGTGGGCAGCGTGTCGCGCCCGTCGAGCAGGGCGTGGATGGCCACGCGGCGCACCCCCTCGCGCGCCGCGAGGTCGATGAGGGCGGCGAGGTGCGCCTGTGAGGCGTGCACCCCCCCCTGGCCGACGAGCCCCATCAGGTGCAGCGTTCCGTCGCGCTCCTTCACCAGCCGGCACGCCTCCACGAAGGCCGGGTTGCGGAAGAAGTCGCCCGTCTCGATGGCCTCGGTGATCCGCACCAGGTCCTGCATCACCACGCGCCCGGCGCCCAGGTTCAGGTGCCCCACCTCGCTGTTCCCCATCTGCCCCTCGGGGAGCCCCACGCGCAGGCCGCTCGCCTCGAGCAGGGTGCGGGGTTGGCGCGCCCAGAGCCGCTCCCACGTGGGGGCGTCGGCGAGCGCGATGGCGTTCCCCTCGCGCTCCGGCCGGTACCCCCAGCCGTCCAGGACGATGAGCAGCACCGGGCGGCCCGGCTCGGTTACCTTTGACAAAGCGCCTCCAAGTCCCCTACTATCGCCCAAGTGACGAAAGCGCCGCAATCTAGTCCCGCCTCCGCCCCCCTGCCACTCGCGCGCACGGCCCTGCTGTGCCTGTTCTGGCTCGTCGTGGCGCCGCCGCTCGCGGCCCAGCAGCGCGTGCGCATCGCGGCCGAGACGCCGCTGCTCCGCACCGCCACCGGGCCGGTGCTGGGCCGCCTCGCGCGCGGCGCGGAGTTCGAGGTGGGGCGCCAGGAACCCAAGGCGGTGGAGGTGGTGGTCGAAGGATGGATCTTCGCCCAGTCGCTCGGCGCCACCACCCGCGACGGGTTCAACGCCATCGTCAACGCGCGCGGGGGGCAGAACCTCCGCGCCGACCCCCGCGCCGACGGCCGGCTCCTCGCCCACCTCGGCGAAGGGGCGCTGGTCCAGCGCCTGGAGAGCAAGGACGGCTGGGCGCGCGTGCGCCGGCAGGGGTGGGCGGCGCGGCTCGCGCTCGCCGCCCAGGGCGGCGCGGCCACGCCCGCGCCGGCCACGCCCCCGTCATCCACCAGCGCCACCCCCGCCCCCGCCGATGCCACCCCGTCGGTGAGCGACGGGAGCCGCGCCGCCGCGCCCCGCGGCGCGGTGCTCGCCGCCACCCCGGGCGGCGACGCCGTCGGCACCCTGGCCAACGGCGCCGAGGTCCGCGTGGTCACCAAGGCGGGCGGCTGGAGCCGCGTGCGCGTCGAGGCGTGGGTGCCCGACACCGCCCTCGAGCCCGCCGCCGGCGGCGCCTCACGCGGCGTCACCGCCGCCGAGGTGCGGGCGGAGCCGGCGCGCTGGATCGGGCAGGTGGTCGAGTGGAAGCTGCAGGTCGTGGCGGTGCAGGTGGCCGACAACCTCCGCCCCGAGCTCCCGGAGGGGAAGCCGTATCTCCTCACGCGCGGGCCCCTCCCCGAGAGCGGCTTCGTGTACGTGATGCTGACGCCGGAGCAGGCCGCGCGCTTCCGCGACGGGCCGCCGCTCCGCGAGGTGACCCTCCGGGTGCGGGTGCGCGCGCCGTCGTCGCGGTACCTGCCGACGCCGGTGGTGGAGTTGCTCGGTGAACAGTGACGGGGGAACGGCGTGAGCGGTGAGCAGCATGCGGTGCGCGGGCCCCATCGAGGAGATCGTGATCGTACGGCCCGCTCACTGCTCACCGCGTACCGCTCACCACGCAGGGGGCGACCATGCACGAACAACTCCGTGACCGCATCCTCCGCAAGCTCGAGTCGCTGAACGACGAGCGCGCGTACCAGGTGCTCGACTACCTCGAGTTCCTCGAGAGCAAGTACGCCCAGCGCTCGGCGCCCACCAACATCTTCGCCAAGCTCAAGGAGAAGGCGGAGGACACCCTCCGCGCCGGGAAGTTCAGCGCCGAGACGATCGGCAGCACCCTCGGCGCGATGGACAGCGCGCAGAAGATCGTGAAGGGGATCGTCGCGGCCGGCGGCGCGGTGGTGGAGGAGGCGGCCAAGGCGGCGGGGGTGGGGCCGAAGTCGGGAACGCCGCCGGCGTCGCCGGGTGGGGAGGGGAAGTAGGGGTCCGAGGTCCGAAGTGCGAGGTGCCGTCCCTGCCGTCGTTGTCCGTATCCCCACACGTCAGCTCATCTCACTCCCTCCTTCCGGGTCCCGCATCCGCCATGAACGCTGAGACCAAGTCCGACTTCGTCACCGGCATCGGCCCGCTCCAGGCCGTGAGCCTCGTCGTCGGTTCGATGATCGGGAGCGGCATCTTCATCGTCTCCGCCGACATCTCGCGGCAGATGAACGGCTGGGGGCCCGGCGGGCTGATGCTCGTCTGGGTGCTCACCGGGCTGATGACGCTGGCGGGCGCGCTCTCCTACGCGGAGCTCGCGGGGATGATGCCCAAGGCGGGCGGGCAGTACGTCTTCCTCCGCGAGGGGATCGCGCCCTGGGCGGGGTTCCTCTACGGGTGGACGCTCTTCAACGTGATCCAGGCGGGCACCATCGCCGCCGTGGCGGTGGCCTTCGCCCGCTACCTCGGCGTGTTCTTCCCCGCGCTCACCGACCACCTGTTCCTGGACCTCGGCACGGTCAACCTCCCCGCGGCGCTGCACCAGGACCCGGTGCACCTCGGGCTCAGCGGCCAGCGGGTGGTCGGGATCCTCAGCGTGGTGTTCCTCACCTGGATCAACGTGCGCGGCGTAAAGCAGGGCGCGGGGCTCCAGACCTTCCTCACGGTGGTGAAGACCGTGGCGCTGATGGGGCTCATCCTCCTTGGCCTGACGCTGTACCGCCACGCCGACGTGGCGAGCGTCAACTTCGGGAGCTTCTGGGGCACCACCCCCTGGACGGGGGCCGTGCTGGTGGCGGCCGGCGCGGCGATGGTGGGCTCGCTCTTCAGCAGCGACGCGTGGAACAACGTCACCTTCGCCGCGGCCGAGGTGCGCGAGCCCACGAAGAACCTCCCGCGCGCCCTCGCGCTGGGGACGGGGCTCGTGACGGTGCTGTACCTGCTGGCCAACGTGGCGTACCTCAACCTCCTTCCCTTCCAGGGGGACCCCAACGGCGCCGACGCGCTGGCGCGCGGCATCCAGCACGCCACCCAGGACCGGATCGGCGCCGCCGCGGTGGAGGTGATGCTGGGGCAGGGGGGCGCCCTGGTGATGGCGGGGCTCATCGTCATCAGCACCTTCGGCTGCAACGCCGGGCTCATCCTCGCCGGGCCGCGGCTCACCTGGGCCATGGCCCAGGACAAGCTCTTCTTCCGGAAGGCCGGCGAGCTCCATCCGACCCACCATACCCCCGCCGCGGGACTCTGGGCCCAGGCCGCGTGGACCTCGGTGCTCTGCCTCACGGGGACGTACAACCAGCTCCTCGACTTCGTCATCATCGCCGCGCTGCTCTTCTACCTCCTCACGATGGTGGCGCTCTTCCGCCTCCGCCGCCTCCGCCCCGACCTGCCGCGCCCGGTGAAGGCGTTCGGCTACCCGCTGGTCCCCGCGCTCTATATGGTGGCGCTCGTCGGGGTGATGGTCACGCTCCTCCTCGCCAAGCCGCTCACGGCGGGG
>DASTRQ010000108.1:0-2037 GCA_035761145.1 Gemmatimonadales bacterium | reverse complement strand
GGCGTTCCTCCTCGCCGCCCTCGCCGTCGCGGCCCCGCTCGCGGCGCAGGCGCGCCCCGCCGCCCGCAGCCACCTCCCGCCGATCCCGCGGAAGACCGGCCCCCTCGCCATCCAGGTGGTGTATCCCGCCCCGACCGACCTCGTGGACGCCGGGGACTCGAGCCAGGTCTTCGGCCAGGTGGGCGACGGCCGCGCCAAGCTCACCATCAACGGGCAGCCGGTGGCGGTGGCACGCAACGGGGCCTTCCTGGCCTACCTGCGGCTCCCCCCCGACACCGCCTTCACCCTTGAGCTGGTGGCCACGCGCGGCGCCGACACCGCGCGGCTCTCGTATCCGGTGCGCCGGGTGCCGCGCTACGTGCCCCCCGATGCGGGGGCGTGGCTCGACACCACGAGCCTCGTCCCGCGGGGCCGCGCCTGGTGGCCGGCGGGGGAGCCGCTCCCGGTGACGCTCCGCGCCGCGCCGGGGGCCACCGTCCAGCTCCGCCTGCCGGACGGACGGGTGATCCCCTTCGCCAACGACCCGCGGCTCCTGGACGTGCCGTGGGGGACGCGCGCCTTCGACCGTGACACGGCCAAGCTCCGCCGCCCGGTCACCGCCGACCGCTACGCCGCGCTCCTCACCGCCCCCCTGGGCGATGATCCGGGGCCGCTCCTCGCCGCTCCGGTGTCGCGCGCGCCGCTCCGCGTCACCGGGCAGAGCCCCACGCTCGAGGTGATCCTGGGCGCCGACACGCTGCGCTGGCGCTGGCCGGTGCAGGTGGGCGCGCTCGACGGGCCGCCGCGGATGGTGCGCCTCGACGACGACACCGCCGGCGCGGGCGGCACCGACAGCACCACCGTGGGACGCACCCTTCCCGGCGGGACGTACTACTACTTCTTCCCCACCGGCACCCGCGCCGAGGTCACCGGCCGCGTCAACGGCGAGCTCCGGCTCCGGCTCTCGCAGGGCGCCGTGGCGTGGGTCTCCGCCGCCGATGCGGTGCCGCTCCCCCTCGGCGTGGCGCCCCGCGCGGCGCGGGTGGGCTCGGTGCGCCTCACCACGACGCGCGACGGCGCGCTCTTCCGCATCCCCGTGAGCGAACGGGTGCCGTTCAAGGTGCTCGAGGAGGAGCGGCGCCTCACCCTGGTGCTCTACGGCGCGCAGGGGGACGTCAACTGGATCCAGCGCGGGCCGCTCGAGCCGCTGGTGGAGGACGTGCGCTGGGCCCAGCCCGCGGCCGACGAGGTGACCCTCACGCTGGACCTCTCCCGGCCGGTGTGGGGCTACCGCACCCGGTGGGACGGCGACGACCTCCTCTTCGAGGTGCGGCGTCCTCCGCGCCTCTCCGCGGCGCATCCCCTCGCGGGCCGGCTCATCGTGGTGGACCCGGGCCACCCGCCGATCGGGGCCACCGGCCCCACGGGCCTGCGCGAGCCGGAGGCCAACCTCGCGGTGGCGCTCCGGCTGGAGCGGCTCCTCAAGGGGGCGGGGGCGCGGGTGCTCCTCACGCGGCGCGACTCGCTCCCGGTGGATCTCTTCCCGCGGGTGCGCTATGCCGACAGCGTCAACGCCGACCTGCTGGTGAGCATCCACAACAACGCCCTCCCCGACGGGGTGGACCCCTTCGCCAACAACGGGACCAGCGTCTACTACAACCAGCCGCGCAGCTATCCCTGGGCGCAGGCGGTGGAGACGGCGCTCGTGCGGCGGCTCGGGCTCACCGAGCTCGGCGTGGGGCGGGGGGATCTGGCGATGGTGCGCCCCACCTGGATGCCGTCGATCCTGGCGGAGGGGATGTTCATGAGCCTGCCCCGCACCGTGGAGGGTTCGGGGATCGGGCTCGCCCTCGTGGAGGAGCTCGCGCAACTCCACGGCGGGGGCGTGACGGCGTCGAGCACGCCGGGCGCGGGGAGCGTGTTCGAGGTGCGCGTCCCGCTCGGGCGCGCGCACCTCGCCGCCGAGCGCATCGTCGAGGACGAGGACCCCGCGCCCGCGGCGCGCGGGGCCGCCGCCGCGGCGTTCGTCGACGAGGCCTTGGGATGGATCGACGCCCT
>DASTRQ010000107.1:0-3069 GCA_035761145.1 Gemmatimonadales bacterium | reverse complement strand
TCCTCCTTGCCCTCCTGGCGCTCTGCCGCATCCCCGAGACCCTGCTCCTGCTGCGCCTGCAGGACCTCGGGGTCTCCGTCGCCGCCATCCCGCTGGCCTGGGCGGGGCTCCACATCGTGCGGAGCGCGGCGAGCTATCCGGGGGGATGGCTCAACGACCGCCTGGGGAGCGCGGCGCTGGTGGGGATGGGGGCGGCGATCTTCGCGCTCTGCCTGGCGCTGCTCGGGAAGCCGCTCGCGCCGGCGCTCGCCGTGGGGACGCTGCTTCTCTTCGGGTTGGCGGCCGCGGCCACCGCGCCGGCCGAGCGGGCGCTGGTGGCGACGCTCTCCCCCCGCGCGCGGGGGGCCGGGTTCGGGGCGTACCACGCCCTGACCGGGGTGGCGGCCCTGCCGGCGGGGGTGGCGTTCGGGTGGCTGTACCAGCGCTTCGGCGGGAGCGACGCGATGTGGGCCAGCGGCGCGCTGGTGGGGGCGGTGGGGGTCGTCTGGATGATCCGGGGGGCGCGACCGGGCGTGCGGTGAGGAGGGCGCAGCACGCTGCGCGTCAACAGCAGCGGGGGCCGCCGCCGTCGTATTTTCGCCGGAGCTCGGCGGCGATGAATTCCCGTTCGGTCAGCACGGGACTTCCGGGATGGCGCGCCTGCTGGTGGCGAAGGTAGCGGGCGTAGTCGGGCATGCCGAACAGCGCCATCGGCCATCGGCTATCAGCTATGCGTCGGATCCAGGTCCGGACCCGTCCGATGGCTGATGGCTGATGGCGGATCGCACCCTCACTCCGCATACGCGCTCTCCACCCACGGCGATTCGGCGGTCGTGACCGTGATCCGCTTGCGCGCGATGGCCACCCACTGCGACACCGCGCTCACCAGCAGCGCCGCCGCCACCGTGAGGAAGAGCGCGCAGAGGAAGGAGTCGAGCCGGTCGTTGAAGATCTGCCGGCCGCCGACCGCGGGGTCGAGCGCGCCGGCGGCCACCCGTTCCGCGGTGGCGCGCGCGTGCGCCAGCATTCCGAGCCGCGGGTCGGCGCTGAAGATCTTCTGGTAGCCGGCGGTGAAGGTGATGGACACCACCCACGCCAGGGGCGCCAGCGTCACCCACGCGTAGCGCCCCTTGCCGCTCTTGATGATGAGCGTGGTGCCCACCGCCAGCGCCACGGTGGCGAGGAGCTGGTTGCTGATCCCGAAGAGGGGCCAGAGCGAGCCGATCCCGCCGGCGGGGTCGAGCACCACCTGGATGAGGAGCCATCCCCAGCCGAGCGCGGCCAGGAGCGACGCGGCGATCGAGGCGGGATACCACGACGTGCGGCCGAACGGGGCCCAGACCCGGCCCCCCAGCTCCTGGATCATGAAGCGGCCCACCCGGGTGCCGGCGTCGATCGTGGTGAGGATGAAGAGCGCCTCGAACAGGATCGCGAAGTGGTACCAGAGCCCGGCCAGGTGGGCGCCGGTGACGCCGCTGAAGATCTGCGCCATCCCCACCGCGAGCGAGGGCGCGCCCCCGGTGCGGCCGACGATCGTGGTCTCCCCCATCGCCCGGGCCAGGGCCGTGAGCTGGTCGGGGGTGACGGTGAACCCCCAGCCCTGGACCGCCTGGGCCGCGCTCTGGAGCGTGCCGCCGAGCGCGCCGAGGGGGGCGTTGATGGCGAAATAGACGCCGGGGTCGAGCACCGCGGCGGCGCACATCGCCATCACCGCCACGAACGACTCCATCAGCATCCCGCCGTAGCCGATAAAGGGGGCGTCGGTCTCGCGGCGGAGCATCTTGGGCGTGGTGCCCGAGGCCACGAGCGCGTGGAAGCCGCTGATCGCGCCGCAGGCGATGGTGATGAAGCAGAACGGAAAGAGCTTCCCGGCGAAGATGGGCCCGGTGCCGTCGGTGAAGCGGGTGAGCGCGGGGAGCTTGAGCGCCGGGAGCACCAGCAGGATCCCCGCCGCGAGCAGGGCGATCGTGCCGATCTTGACGAAGGTGCTGAGGTAGTCGCGCGGGGCGAGGAGGAGCCAGACCGGCAGCACGCTGGCCGTGAAGCCGTAGGCGATGAGCGCCCAGGCGAGGGTGAGCCCGGAGAGCGAGAACCAGGGGGCGAACGCCGGCGAGGCGGCGACGTAGCGCCCGCCGACCAGCGCCGCGAGGAGGAGCGCCACGCCGAGGAGCGTCGCCTCGCCCGTGCGCCCCGGCCGCCACCGGGTCATCCAGAGCCCCATCAGCATCGCGATGGGGATGGTGCAGGCGATGGTGAAGAGCCCCCACGGGCTCTCGCGCAGCGCGTTCACCACCACCAGCGCGAGCGAGGCGAGGAGCACCACCATGATCGAGAGCACCGCCACCATCACGAGCGTCCCCGTCACCGGGCCGATCTCCTCGCGCGCCATCTGGCCCAGCGAACGCCCGTCGCGCCGGGTCGAGCCGACCAGGATGGTGAAGTCCTGCACCGCCCCCGCCAGCACCACGCCGAAGACGATCCAGAGCGTCCCCGGGAGCCAGCCGAACTGCGCCGCCAGCACCGGCCCCACCAGCGGCCCCGCCCCCGCGATGGCGGCGAAGTGATGCCCGAAGAGGACGTACCGCCCCGTCGACACGAAGTCCCGCCCGTTCTCCAGCCGCTCGGCCGGGGTGGCGCGCCGGGGGTCGAGGGCGAAGACCCGGCGCGCCAGGAACCGGGCGTACCAGCGGTAGCCCACGAGGTAGGTCCCCACCGCGGCGAGGACGAGCCAGGCGGCGCTCACGGTCTCGCCGCGGTGGAGCGCGAGCATCCCCCAGCCGAGGGAGGCCACGAGGGCGAAGAGGGCGGTCAGGAGATGAGGCATGGTGGCAGGAGTCGCGGGAGGCGGGTGCCCGTGACCTCAACTTACGCGCCTTCCGCTCCTTCCGCCCCTCTCCCCCCCGCGCCCGCCCCCCGCCGACTAGCCGACTCGCCGACTTCCAGATAGCTTCGCCCGATGGCATTCACCCCTCCCGGCGGGCGCCGGCGCGAGGACGAGGACGACCAGCCGTCCTGGACCCCCAAGCGGCGGAGTTCGGGCGCGGCGGTGGCGCAGCCCGACCCTGCCCCCGACCCGATCCCGGTCGGGCA
>DASTRQ010000106.1:0-2126 GCA_035761145.1 Gemmatimonadales bacterium | reverse complement strand
GGGGAGACACGGAGCTGTCGGAGAAACACGGTGAGGCACGGAGGAAAGTATATGTGGTCTCGATGGGGAGTCCCTCATCGAGACCACATTCACTTGCAGTCCTCCGTGCCTCTCCGTGTCGCTCCGAGAACTCCGTGTCTCCCCGCCCCTATTTGAGCCGCTGGGCCAGGAGCGCGGGGACCGCCTTGGGGTCGGCCTTGCCGCCGCTCTTCTTCATCACCTGTCCCACGAAGAAGCCCATCAGCTTCTGCTCGCCCCCCTGGAAGCGCGCCACCTCGCCCGGGAAGGCGGCGAGGACCTCATCCACCCAGGCGGCGAGCTGGTCGCCGTCCCCCACCTGCACGAGTCCCAGCCGTTCGGCGGCCGCCTGCGGCGCCTCGGTCGAGGTGCGGAGCTCGGCGTACACCTTCCGCGCCGACTGGTGGCTCACGGTGCCGGCCGCCACGAGCGCGATGAGCTGGGCCAGCCGCTCGGCGCCCACCTCCACCCGCCCCGACTCGTTCCAGACCCCCATCACCTCGGTCATCACCCAGTTGGCCGCGGCCTTGGGCTCGGCGCCCGCCGCGACGACCGCCTCGAAGTGGTCGGCCAGCGTCGGCTCCCCCACCAGCACCCCGGCGTCGTAGGCGGGGAGGGCGTAGTGCGCCACGAGCCGGGCGCGCTTCTGGGCGGGGAGCTCGGGGAGCTCGTCCCGGCGCGCGGCGATCCACGCCGGCGAGAGCACGAGGGGCGGGAGGTCGGGGTCGGGGAAGTAGCGGTAATCCTTGCTGTCCTCCTTGCTCCGCATCGTGCGCAGGGTGTGGCTCCCGGCGTTGTACAGCTGGGTCACCTGCTCCACCCGCCCCCCCTGCTCGAGCAGCGCGATCTGGCGCGCCCGTTCGAGCTCCAGCGCCTTCTCGACGTAGGAGAAGGAGTTGATGTTCTTGACCTCGGTCTTGGTGCCGAGCGGCGCGCCGGGGCGGCGCACGGAGAGGTTGGCGTCCACCCGGAGCGAGCCCTCCTCCATCGACACGTCGCTCACCCCCGCGAAGAGGAGGATCTGGCGCAGCGTGGTGAGGTAGGCGCGCGCCTCGGCGGGGCTCCGCAGGTCGGGCTCGCTCACGATCTCGGCGAGCGGCACGCCGGCGCGGTTCAGGTCCACCGCGCTCCGCGCGGGCACCCGGTCGTGCACGCTCTTCCCCGAGTCCTCCTCCACGTGCAGGCGCGTGATGCCGACCCGGATGACGCCACGCTCCGGCGTCTCGACCTCGACGTACCCCCCGGTGGCCAGCGGCCGGTCGTACTGGCTGATCTGGTACCCCTTGGGGAGGTCGGGGTAGAAGTAGTGCTTGCGGGCGAAGACGCTCGTGGGGTGCACGGTGCACGCCAGCGCGTGGCTCGCGAGCGTGGCCAGCCGGATGGCCTCGCCGTTGGGCGAGGGGAGCGCGCCGGGGAGCCCCAGGCACACCGGGCAGACGTTGGTGTTGGGCGGGTCGCCGAAGGCGGTGCTGCAGCCGCAGAACATCTTGCTCCGGGTCTTGAGCTGCACGTGCACCTCGAGCCCGATCACGGTCTCCCAGGTCATCAGCGCACCTCCGCGCGGGCGTCGAGCGCCCCTTCGAGCGCCGCCGCGGCCTCGAGCATCGCGCGCTCCCCCCACATCGGGGCGATGAGCTGCGCGCCCACCGGGAGCCCCTCGCTGCGGCCCACGGGGAGGCTCATCGCCGGGTGCCCCGTGAGGCTCGCGGGGCAGACGAAGATGTCGGCGAGGTACATCGCCACCGGGTCGGCCAGCTTCTCCCCCGCCGTGAAGGCGGTGGTGGGCGTCGTCGGGGTGAGGAGGAGGTCCACCGCGGTGAAGGTGCGGTCGAACTCCTGCGCCAGGAGGGTGCGCATCCGCTGGGCCTGGTGGTAGTACCGGTCGGCGTACCCGGCGCTCAGCACGTACGTGCCCACGAGGATGCGGCGCCGCACCTCGGGCCCGAACCCGACCCCGCGGCTCGCGCGGTAGAGGCCGTGGAGGTCGGCCTGGCTGCCGCCGTCGCGGTGGCCGTAGCGCACGCCGTCGAAGCGCGCCAGGTTGCTCGCCGCCTCGGCCGGATTCACGATGTAATAGGTGGGCACCGCGTACCTGGTGTACGGCAGCG
>DASTRQ010000105.1:0-4358 GCA_035761145.1 Gemmatimonadales bacterium | reverse complement strand
CGCGGCGATCACCGCGGCCTCGGGCGGGCCGCCCGCGACCACCACCGCCTCGGGGGCGGGGGGCGCGGGGGGGATGGGGATGGCCTGCATCATCGCTCGGTCCCTTTCGGCCGGACCCCTTCGGGGGGCCGGGCCTGCGCCAGCAGGCGCTCAGTGAAGTCTAGTCGCTCTTCCAGCTCCAGCACCCGCTGGTGCACCGCGTCGGTCTCGCCGGTGATGGGGCTGCGCGCCTCGAGGGCGGCGATCCGGGCCTCGAGGTCCCCGCTGGCGTGCCCGCGGATCCGGTCGGCGAAGGCCCGGATGACCGGGGCCACCGAGACCCAGAAGCCGATCCCGAAGAGCGCCGCCGCCCCCCAGAAGGCGACCTGCCCCGCCTCGTTCATCGCCGCTCCCCCTCCCCGCCCCTGGGGAGGAGGCCCGACGCCTGCCCCTGGGCCAGGAGCCGCTCGGCGAAATCGAGCCGCTCCTCGAGCTCGGCGACGTGCGCCCGCTCGGCCTCCAGCTCCATCACCCGCGCCTCGAGCTCCGCCAGGCGGGCCTCGGAGGGCGTGCCCCCCTCGGCCGGCACCCCCTTCACCCAGATGGCCCGGGTGGCCACGATCGCGGCGTAGGCGCCGACGGGGATGGCCACCGCCGCGGCCACCGCGACCAGGATCTTGAGCACCGCCTCGAAGTCCATCACGCCCCCGGGAGCCGCTCGGGCTCGCGTTGCTGCGCCAGCAGGCGCTCGGTGAAGTCGAGCCGCTCCTCCAGCTCCGCCACCCGTGTCCGGAGCTCGTGGAGCTCCTCGCCCTGCGCGTCGAGCTCGGCCAGGCGCACCTCGCCGCTCGTCATCCCCGCCGCGGCCAGCTTCGCGAGCGCCCGCTGCCGGCGCCAGGCGTAGCCGGCGAAGAGCGCGGCGGTGGCCACCAGCGCCACGGTGTCGTTGTGGCTCGCCTCCGCGAGGCCTCCCACCAGGAAGCCGCCGGCCACGAAGTGGATCACGAGCTCCACCGGGTCGAGCCCGAAGACGCGCCGCCACCAGCTCATCGGCGCTCCCGTTCGAGCCGCAGGGGCTCGTCCTTGCCGGCCAGCAGCCGTTCGCTGAAATCGGCGCGCTCCTCGAGCTCGGCCACCCGCTGGCGCAGCTCCTCCAACTCGGCGAGGTGCGCCTCCGCCTCGGCCAGGCGCCAGGCGCCGCTCGACTCCGTCCGCTCCTCCCTGGCCCGCAGGTGCAGCAGGATCGACCGCGTCACCCCGAAGGTCACCAGCGCGGTGCAGCCGAACCAGATGACCGGCTCAGGATCCCCCGTCTCCACCGCGATGAGGAGCCCGATGGCCACCGACACCGTGGCGAAGATCGCCGTGTTGATGGCGTCGAGGCCGAAGACCTTCTTCCAGTTCACGCGCCCCCCTCGGGGAGCCGCGCCGCTTCCCCCTGCCGCGCCAGGAGCCGCTCCGCGAAATCCACCCGCTCCTGCAGTTCCGCCATCTGGGCGCGCAGGTCGTCGAGCTCGTGGAGCGCCTCGTCGGGGAGCTCCGCCGGGCCGGCGTCCCCGCGGAGCCGCGCCGCGAGCGCCTCGCCGATCGGGCCGCGCGAGACGAACCAGGCCGTGAGTCCCGCGATGCCCCAGAAGGGGATCGCCGCCGGGCCGAGCTTCATGGTGGCGAGCAACAGCGCCACCATCAGCGGCGCGCCGATGAAGCCGGCCAGGTAGGCCAGGGTATGGTCGTTGCCGCGGCTCATGCCGTCTCTCCCGGCCGTACCTCGGCGCGTTCCCGCGCCTGGGCCAGCAGCCGTTCGCTGAAGTCCACCCGCTCCTCGAGCTCCGCCACACGGGCGCGCAGGTCGTCGAGCTCCTGCAGCACGGCGGGGTCGGTCCCCTCCGCGTCCCGCTCGGCGTCGCCCGCGGCCATCGCCCGAAGGATCGCCTCGCCCAGGGGGCCGCGCAGCACGAAGACCCCGCCGGCGATGGCCGCGAGCCAGATCGGGATCGCGGCGGCCCCCATGGCGCTGGCGGCCTTGCCAAGGCCGAGCATCAGCACGAAGGCCGAGCCGAGCAGCATCGCGAAGATGGGCGGGAAGCCCGGGGAGCGGCGGCGGCCGTGCGACATCATCAGCATCACTCCACTCCAGGACCGAGGGCGCGGCCCTCGCGGTCCTTGGCCAGGAGCCGCTCGGTGAAGTCCACCCGCTCCTGCAGCTCGCTCACCTGGCCGCGCAGGTCGTCCAGTTCGGCGAGGACCGCCGGGTCGGTCTCGGCCAGGGCGCCGTGGCCGCGGATCCGGTCCGCGATCGCTTTCCCCACGGGGCTGAAGGCGATCGCGATGGCCGTGCCGCCGCCGAAGATCAGGATGATGGCGAGGATGTCTTCCATGGGGCGTCCCGGCGGTTCAGGGCTGCGGTGCGCGCGGGGCGCCACCGCTCGTGATCTGGCGCTCGGCGAAGTCGAGGCGGTCCTCCACGTCGGCCAGGCGCGCGCGGAGCTCGTCCAGTTCGGCCAGCATCTGCGGGTCGGCCTCGGGCGTCACGCCGTGGGCGATGCGGTGCACCAGCGCCTGCCCGATGGGCGTCTTGCCGAGCAGCCAGATGCCGGGGAGGCCGAAGATGGCGAGCACCGCCACGAGGCCGGTCAGTTCACCGATCATCAGTGCAGGTCCTCGGGGGCGGCGTCACCGCGCGCCAGCACGCGCTCGGTGAAGTCGAGGCGCTCCTGCGTCTCGGCCAGGGCCTGCCGCAGCTCGTCCACCTGGAGGCGGAGATCGTCCAGCTCCTCCAGCACGGGCGCGGGGGCCCCGCCCTCCAGGATGCGCTTCCCGATGGCGCGCCCCAGCGGCCCCAGCATCATCGCGCCGAACGCAGCGGCGATCACCGCACCCAGGCCGGCGATGGCACCGCTCCCCGCGGGGCCCACCCGCTCGATCTCGCTCACGATGAAGGCGAACACGAGGACGAACAGGCCGACCACCACCACTCCCCCGCCCACGAGGTACTTGATGGTCGTGTCGCGCTGCGCGCCTGCGCGGTATGTGCCGGTCATGGGGGGCCCTACGAGGAGACGTTCCACTTTGTTTCAGCCCGAAACGCCGACCCGCTTCGGATAAGCTAACTCTTTGCCCGGCAGTGGGATACCACTGGCCCGGCGAGCCTCAGGTCCGCTTCCCCTTGAGCTCCACCAAGCGGGACTTGGCGAGCTTCCGGCCGGTGGGGGTGGCGGCGAGCCCGCCGCCGGCGGTCTCGCGATAGCGCACATCCATCGTGCGGCCGATCTCCCCCATCGTGTCGATCACCTCGTCCACCGGGATGGGGAACCGCACGCCGGCGAGCGCCATCTCGATCCCGGCCAGCGCCATCGCGCCGCCGGTGGCGTTGCGATACACACAGGGCACCTCGACGAGGCCGCCGAGGGGATCGCAGACGAGGCCCAGGGTACCCTGCATCGTGAGGGCGACGGCGTGGGCGGCCTCCTCCGCGCTCCCCCCCAGCACCTCGACACCGGCGGCGGCGGCCATCGCCGCCGCGGCGCCGGTCTCGGCCTGGCACCCGCCTTCGGCGCCGGAGAGCGAGGCGCGGACGGCGCACACCGCGCCCACCAGCCCGGCGGCGGCGAGGCCGCGGACGAGCGTCGCGTCATCGAGCTGCCGCGCGGACGCGAGCCCGAGCAGCACGCCGGGGAGCACCCCGGCCCCGCCGGCGGTGGGCGCGGCGACGATGACCCCCATCGCGGCGTTGACCTCCTGCACGGCGAGCGCGTTGGCGAGGACCTCGGTGAAGAGGGTGCCGCCGAGCGGGCCCTTGGCGTGGGCGAGCCTGGCGGCGTCGCCGCCGACGAGGCCGGAGACGCTCCGGAGGTCGCCCTTGCGTCCCTCGCCGATGGCGTGGCGCATCACGCCCAGCGCGCGCAGGAGCGAGGCCTCCACCTGCTCGCGGGTGCGGAGCCCCTGCTCCGCCTCGGCGCGCAGGGCGATCTCCCCGAGGGAGATCCCTTCGGCGGTGGCGCGGGCCACCGCATCGTGCAGGGCGTCGAAGCTCATCAGCTCACCCGGTCGATGGCGCGCACCAGCTTGACCGCCCCGAGCGCCTGGATGCGCGCGATGGCGCCGGGGGTGGCGGCGGCGTCGAGTTCGTAGATGTGGATGGCGTCCCCCCCCTTCTGGCGGCGGGAGACGCGCATCGTGGAGATGTTGGTCTCCTCGGCCGCGAGCGCCGTGGAGATGGCGGCCACGATGCCGGGACGGTCCTGCGCCACGATGACGAGCACGGGGAAGCTCCCCGAGATCTCGACCGGGTAGCCGTCGAGCTCGGTGATCAGGATGCGGCCGGCGCCGAGGGAGGAACCGACGACGGTGGCCTTGGCGCCCCCCCGCTCCACCGTGAT
>DASTRQ010000104.1:0-3744 GCA_035761145.1 Gemmatimonadales bacterium | reverse complement strand
GGCTAGGTCCGCTTCTTACCCTCCTACCTTCCTCCCTTCCTACCCGGGGTAACGCGTCGGATCCGCCACCCCCGCCGCCTCGAACCCCTTCCGCCTGAGCGCGCAGGCGTCGCAGTGGCCGCAGGCGAGCCCATCGGGTGTCGGGTCGTAGCAGGTGAGCGTCAGGCCGTAGTCCACGCCGAGCGCGGCGCCGCGCCGGACGATCTCCGCCTTGGTGAGGGCGAGCAGCGGGGTGTGGATCGTCACGGGGGCGGTGCCTTCGACGCCCGCCTTGGTGGCCAGGCGCGCCATCGTCTGGAAGGCCGCGATGTACTCGGGGCGGCAGTCGGGGTACCCCGAGTAGTCGAGGGCGTTGACCCCGATGTAGATGTCGGCGGCGCCGAGGACCTCGGCGTAGCCGAGGGCGTAGGCGAGGAAGATCGTGTTACGCGCCGGGACGTACGTGGAGGGGATCCCGTGCCCGATCTCGGCGTCGGAGCGGTCCTTGGGCACCGCGCCGCCGCTGGTGAGCGCGGAGCCGGCGAAGGCCGCGGGGTCGAGCGTGATGATGCGGTGCTCCGCCGCGCCGAGCGCCGTGGCCACCCGCGCCGCCGCCTCGAGTTCCACGGCGTGGCGCTGGCCGTAGCGGAAGCTCAGCGCGTGGGTGGTGCACCCCTCCGCGCGCGCGATGGCGAGGCAGGTGGCGGAGTCCATCCCGCCCGAGAGGAGGACGACGGCGTGGCGTGTCATGGGTGGAAGCTAAGGGGTCCGCCGCGCGCCGCTCACCGCCCCAGCGCGTGCCTCAGCGCCCCCTCGAGCGCCGGGTACCGCCAGCGGAAGCCGAGCGCGGTGAGGCGCTCGGGCACCACCCGCTGGCCGGCGAGGATCGTGGCCTCGGCCATCTCCCCGAAGAGCAGCTTGAGGGCGACGGCGGGGACCGGGAGGAGCGTCGGGCGGCGGAGCACCCGGCCCAGCGTCGCGGTGAACTCCGCGTTGGTCGGGGTGTCGGGGGCGGTGGCGTTCAGGGCGCCCGTGTAGCGGTCGTCGAGCAGGGCCGCGTGGATCAGGTAGAGCGCGTCGTCGAGGGCGATCCACGGGAAGCGCTGGTGTCCGGAGCCGAGCCGCCCCGCGACCCCCGCCCGGAAGGCGGGGAGCATCTTGGCCAGCGCGCCCCCGGCGGGGGAGAGCACCACGCCGAAGCGGAGCTGCACGACGCGCGCGCCGGCGGCGGCGATCGGCGCGGCGGCGGCCTCCCACTCCCGTCCCACGGTGGCCAGGAAGTCGGTGCCGGGCGGGGCGGCCTCGGTCAGGGGTTCGTCGCCGCGGTCGCCGTAGATGCCGACGGCCGAGGCGGAGATGAAGGTGCGGGGCGGGTGGGGGCGGCGCGCCAGGGCGGTGACGAGCGAACGGGTGCCGCGGGCGCGGCTCTCGCGGATGCGGCGCTTGCGCTCCTCCGTCCACCGTCCGGCGGCGATCCCTTCGCCGGCGAGGTGCACCACCGCGTCCACGCCGTCGAGCGGGGCGGCGTCCCAATCGCCGGCGGGGTCCCAGCGCACCTCGCCGGGGCGCGGGGTGCCGCGCACCAGGCGGGTGACGCGGTGGCCGCCAGTGGTGAGGAAGGCCTCGAGCTGGCGCCCGATAAGCCCCGAAGCGCCGGTGATGGCGATGTGGAGCGTGCGCCCTCCCGCGGCGGCGTGGGCCTCGAGGTCGGCGGCCAGGGTGGCGTGGCGGTAGGCGAACATCCGGCGGAGCCGGGCGGTGATGGAGGGGGCGGCGAGGGCACCGGCCGGGCCCAGGGGCGGGGTGAAGTCGATCTCGTCCACCAGGCGGGTGCGGCCGGCGGAGAGGGCCTCGAAGGCGTGGAGATGCTCCCAGCGGGCGAACGGCCCGCGCCGCATCCGGTCGCGAAAGCGCTCGGGGGCGGTCACGTCGTGGTGCTCCATCACCCAGGTCGTCTCGATCCCGGGCGCCACCGCGGCCTGCAGCACCACCTCGCTCCCTTCGGCCACGCCGCCGCTCCGGACCACGCGGGCCCGCTCCCACGGCGGGTTGAGGCGCACGAGGGCGCCGGGGCGGAGGTGCCAGTCCCAGACCGCCTGGCGGGGGACGGGGAGATCGCTGGCGTGGCGGAAGGTGGGCATCGGGGGTGCGGGCTCCGGGGGCTGGAGAGGTCGGGCGTCTTTCACGCGCGGGAGCCGGGCGCTACCTTTGTGCCCGTCATCCGCTGGAGACCACGATCGGTACCACGGCCAAGTCCGCCGCCACACCCGCCACGCCGGCCCCCGCTTCGGCGGCCCCGGTCGCGCCCGCGTCCCCGAGCTGGACGGTCAAGGACGCGGAGAAGCTCTACAATGTACAGGGGTGGGGGCAGGGGTATTTCCGCGTCAATCCCGAGGGGCACATCGCGGTGCATCCGAGCCGCGACCCCAAGCGCGGGCTCGACCTCTTCCAGCTGGCGCTCGACCTCGAGGCGCAGGGGGTCCGGCTCCCGCTCCTGATCCGCTTCTCGGACATCCTCCGCTCGCGGCTCGAGATGCTGGCCGAGGCCTTCGGCAAGGCGCGGCAGGAGTTCGGGTACGAGGGGTCGTACACCACCGTGTACCCGATCAAGGTCAACCAGCAGCGCCACGTGGTGCAGGAGATCGTCGAGTTCGGCACGCCGCTCGGCGTGGGGCTCGAGTGCGGCTCCAAGCCCGAGCTGCAGGCGGTGCTGGGGCTCTCGGAGGGCACCGACCACATCATCGTCTGCAACGGCTACAAGGACGAGGAGTTCCTGCGGCTGGCGATGATGGGGCAGAAGCTGGGGCACGACGTGTTCATCGTGGTGGAGCAGCTCAACGAGCTGGAGGCGCTGCTCCGCGTGGCCGAGGAGCTCGAGGTGCGGCCCAACATCGGGGTGCGCATCAAGCTGAGCACGGAGGGGAGCGGGCGGTGGGCCAAGAGCGGCGGCGAGAAGAGCAAGTTCGGCCTCTCGGCCAGCCAGCTCACGCGGCTCTGCGCCCGGCTCGAGGCCGCCGGGCTCCAGGACCAGCTCCGGCTGGTGCACTTCCACCTGGGCAGCCAGATCACCGACATCCGCTACATCAAGGCGGGGCTCGAGGAGGTGGGGCGCTTCTATGCGGCGCTCCGCAAGCGCGGCTTCGGGGTGACGCACGTGGACGTGGGGGGCGGTCTCGGGGTGGACTACGACGGCTCGCGCTCCACGCGCCCGGCCTCGATGAACTACACCATGCGGGAGTACGCCAACGACGTGGTGTACACGCTGGGGCAGATCTGCCGCGCCGAGGGGCTGCCGCACCCGAACCTGATCTCGGAGTCGGGGCGCGCCACCACGGCGCACCACGCGCTGCTGCTGATCAACGTCATCGACGTCGAGACCCAGCAGGAGCCGGTGGCCCCCGCGCGGCGTCCCGACGCGCACCCGCTCCTGACGCAGATGCAGGAGAACCTGGAGCTTGCCGGCACGCCCGAGAACGTGGTGGAGGCCTTCCACGACGCGCTCTACCTCAAGGAGCGGGCGCAGGAGCTCTTCGCGAGCGGGGTGTTCACCCTGCAGGACCGCGCCGACGCCGAGCAGCTGTACCTGAGCACGGTCAAGGCGGTGTCGCGGGTGGTGGGGGACGACAAGGCCAACTACAGCGACATCCAGGGGGACATCGAGGGCACCCTGGTGGACCGCTACTTCTGCAACTTCTCGCTCTTCCAGTCGCTGCCGGACAGCTGGGCCATCGACCAGCTCTTCCCGATCATGCCGATCCACCGGCT
>DASTRQ010000103.1:0-4866 GCA_035761145.1 Gemmatimonadales bacterium | reverse complement strand
CCGTCCGGACGTCCCGCGTCCTACCGCCCCGCCCGCGCCGCCTTGGCCGCCGGCTCCACGATGCGGTCCCAGCTCTCGGGGTTCCACTGCGGCCGCTCGGGGTTCTGCGCCACGGCGTACGCGGTGTAGAAGAGGAGCTGGAGGATGCGGGCCTCCTTGTCGAAGCCGATCTTCTCGACCTGGTCGCTCGCCTTGTGGTAGTCCTCGTGCACGCCGGTGAAGAAGAAGAGGATCGGCACGCCCTTCCGCGCGAAGTTGAAGTGGTCGCTGCGGAAGTAGAAGTTCTCCTGCGGCCAGATGTCGTCGATGGACGCCATCCGGAGCTCGGGGTGCCGCCGCGCGGCGTCGTCGAGCACCTGGCCCAGGTTCGAGTGCGCGCGCCCGATGGCCACGACGGTGTCCTCCCAGTTGCGGCCGATCATGTCGATGTTGAAGTCGGCCACGACGTCCTGGAGCGGCACGGTGGGGTGCTCCACGAAGTAGCTGCTCCCCCAGAGGCCCTTCTCCTCGCCGCTCACGGTCATGAAGATCATCGACCGCCTGGGGCGCACGCCGCGGCGGCTGAACGCCTCGGCGAGCTCGAGCACCCCCGTGGTGCCCGAGCCGTCGTCGTCGGCGCCGTTGCAGATGGAGTCGGCCCCCATCGCCCGGCACTGGCCGCTCCCCTTGCCGGCGGTGCCGATGTGGTCCATGTGCCCCGAGAAGACCACGTACTCGTCGCGGAGCGCCGGGTCGCTGCCCGGCAGGATGCCGATGGTGTTGGGCGCGGTGGTCTGCTCGAGGAGGGTGTCCTTGAGGTCGAGCGTGACGCGGGTGCCCGTCACCGGGCGCACCTGCGCCTCGCCGCCGCGGATGGCCGCGAGGTCCACGCCCATCCCGGCGACGAAGCCGTCGCGCACCTCGAGGATGGGCGTCTGGGGCCCGCGGCCCCCGACCACCACCCGCTCGCGCCCGCTCATCCGCGTCACCATCGTCGCGAACTGGGTGCTGTCGCGGTTGGCGACGCGCAGGATGGCGAGCGCCCCCGCGTCGCGGATGGCGGCGAGGAGGCGGTTGAAGGTGGTGGGCTGGCTCTTGGTATAGTCGGCCACCACGAGGACGACCTTCCCCTGCACGGACGCGGCGTCGAGCTGTTCGGGGGGGAGGAGGCTGCCGAGCACCACCGCGTCCCCGGTCACCGCGCCCTGGGGCGCGCTCCCCGAGGCGAGCCAGGCGCCCTCCGCCAGCGTCACCATCGCGTGGCCGCCGGGGCCCATCGCCATCACGCTGCTCCCGGCGGCGTCGAACTTCCGCCGCTCGATGGCGTAGCGCTGGAAGTAGGTGCCGTTCTCGCCCCCGGGCCGGAGGCCGAAGCGGCGGAACTGGTCGGCCACGTACGCGGCCGTCTTGTCGAGCCCCTCGCTCGGCGTGTCGCGGCCGCCCATCGAGTCGTCGGCGATGATCGAGAGCCGGTGATGCACGTCGGCGGCGGTGATCGTCGCGGCCGCGTCGCGGACCGGCTTCGGCTCCTGCTGCGCCGCGAGCGGCAGCGCGCACAAGGTCAACAAGGCAAGGGACTTCATCGTTCCGAACGCTCCGGGATCTGGGAAGGGAACAGGGGCGGGCCTGTGCCGGGGCGCGGGCGCCCCAACTCCGCAATAAAGCCCCCCCGACGCGGTCACGGTACGGGGGGGCTCGGAGGAGGGTTTCAGTCGTTACGGCTTGCGCCGCCGGAGCTGGGGGCTCGGTGCGGGGCGGGAGCTTCCCCCCTCGCGCCGCGGCTCCGCACGGGGCTGGGGCTGCGGTCGCGGCTGGTCACGGCGCGGCTCGGCCCGCGGCTGGTCACGGCGCGGTTCGGCCCGCGGCTGGGGGCGCGGTCGGGGATGCGGCTCGGCGCGGGGCTCGTCACGCCGGCGTTCCTCGCGTGCGGGGGGCTTCGGCTTCGGCTCCTCCTGCCGCGGCCGCGGACGCTCCGCCTCGGGCGCCGGGGGCTGGGGCCGGATCACCGGGGTGTCGCGGCGCTGGTCCCCCGCGGGACGGCGTTCGGGGCGGCGGCTGTCGGGACGCTGGCCCGTGTCGCCGGGCCGCTGCTCGGGCCGGGCCTCCGGCCGGGGCTGGGCCTCGCGGGTGGGGCGCCGGCGGTCGTACGGGGTGGGGATGGCGCCGCGCCCGCCCACGTCGTCGGCGCGCCGCGGCCGGAGCTCCCCCGGCGTGGGCGTCGTGCCCGCCTCGCGGCGCGGCCGGGTCGGGAGGCGGGTGACGTACGTGTCGCCGCCGCGGTTGTCCACGAAGACGTAGCGCGGTTCGGGCCGGCGCGGCCGCACCACCACCACCCGGCGACCGCGGTAGTAGCGGTAGGGGTAGTAGTAGGGGTCGTCGTAGATCACCACGCGGAACCGGATGCACGAGTGCGCGTACGGGTTCCAGGCGTAGAACGGGGCGTAGGCGTGGCAGTCGTAGCAGACGAAGCGCGGGTAGTCGTAGTGCCGCTCCACGTCGTACTGCGCCAGGTCGTAGTCGTACCCCTCCTGGCCCGCGATCCGCTCGGCCAGGTCGGTCACCGCCACGTACGGGTCGCCGCGCACCTGGCCGTCGCTGATGGCGCGGTAGTCCCAGTGGTCGCGGGTGGTGGTGATGGGGGTGTAGTCGAACCGGTCGTCGGATGCGATGGCGAAGACGTACCCCGCGCCCGGCGCGTCGTCCACCCGGAACGCCTCGCGAGCGTCGCGCCCCTCGACCTCGAAGGTGCGCCCGCCGCGGATGTAGTTGTCGTCGTACGGCTCGACCGGGAAGAGGATCCGCACCCGGCCGTCGGTGTCGATGCGCAGGATGGTGAGGTACGCGTCGTCGGTGGTGGAGACGTAGACGTGCGCCCGCTCGCCGCGCTGGTAGGGATCGGTCTGGTCCATCCAGACCGACACCCGCGCCCGGGTCTGCTGGGCGAGCAGCCGCGCCAGGCGGGCGTGATCGACCGGCTTGGGGGTGGCGGCCAGGGTGAGGCCGGCCAGGAGACCGAGGGTGGCGTACATATTGTCCTCCAGTGGAACGGACGGGACTGACCGCGAAGTGTAGTGCACCCCCCGTGCCATCCTGGGGCCAGCGGCCAAGGCGTTCCCGCGCAAGGAGTTAGCGGGGTCGCCGGCGACCCCGCGCCGGGTGCTGTCCCGCCGGCCAGACACCTCCGCCGCCGCGGCGGGCCGCCCTCGACCCGCGCGCCGCGACCCCCTACTATCCGCCCATGATCGCCGCGTCGCGTCCCGACCTGCTCGACCCCGCCGAGGTGGCGCGCCTCGGCGGGATCGAGGTGGTGACCGAAGGGGTCGTGGAGGGGTTCCTCGCGGGGCTGCACCGCTCGCCGCGGCGCGGCTTCTCGGTGGAGTTCGCCGAGCACCGGATGTACCAGCCCGGCGACGAGCTGCGGCACATCGACTGGAAGCTCCTCGGTCGCAACGACCGGCTCTACGTGAAGCAGTACGAGGAGGAGACCAACCTCCGCGCGATGCTGGTGTGCGACGTGAGCGCCTCGATGGCGTGGAGCGGGCGGCCGGGCGCGGTGCTCCCCAAGCTCGAGTACGCGCGCCGCCTGGCCGCCGCGCTCGCGCTGGTGCTGCTGCGCCAGCGGGACGCCACCGGGCTCGTGGCGTTCGACGACGCGGTGCGCGCCGTGGTGCCCGCGCGCGCCAGGCGGTCGCAGTGGCGCCGCCTGGCGCACGCGTTCGAGGCGCTCGCGCCGGGGGCCGGCACCGCCGCGGAGCCGGCGCTCCGGCGGGTGCTCGGGCTCCTGCGGCGGCGCGGGCTCGTGGTGCTCATCTCCGACCTCCTGCTCGAGCGCGCGCTGACGCTCAGCGCGCTCCGTTTCCTGCGCCACCGGGGCCACCAGGTGCTCGTGCTCCACGTGCTCGACCCCGCGGAGCTCGAGCTCTCCGGCCCCGCCGAGGCGCGATTCGAGGATCCCGAGACGCGCGCGGGCGTGGTGCTCCGGCCCCACGACTGGGCGGCCGCCTACCGCGAGACGGTGGCGGGCGTCCTCGCCGCGTGGCGGCGCGAGTGCCGCCGGCGGGGCATCGGCTACGCGCCGGTCACCACCGACCAGCCGTTCGGCACGGCGCTCCGCGCCGCGCTGGTGCAGGGCGCGCGTCTCGCGTGATCGCCTTCCTCCATCCCTGGCTGCTGCTGGGCCTCGCGGCGGGGGCGGTGCCCATCCTGCTGCACCGCCGCCGCTGGCGGGAGCCGCCCACGGTGCCGTTCCCCGCGGTGCGCTACCTGCAGGACGCCACCCGCGAGTTCCAGCAGCGGCTCCGCTGGCGCGACCGGCTCCTGCTCCTCCTGCGGCTCCTGCTGCTGGCGGCGCTGGTGTTCGCGGCGGCGGGCCCCTCGCTCCCGCTCCGCGGCGCGGGGCCGCACGCCCCCGCCGCGCTCGCCCTCGTGCTCGACAACTCCCTCTCGAGCGGCGCGGTGGCCGGCGGCACGCCGCGGCTCGACGCCCTCCGGCGCGCCGCGACCGGGGTGCTGGCCGGGGCCACCCCGGGCGACGCGCTCTGGCTGGTCACGGCCGACGGGATCCCGCGCCGCGGCACGCCCGGGGAACTCCGCGCCATCGTGGACACCCTCGCCCCCTCGCCGCGCCGCCTTGACCTCGGCGCCGCGGTGCAGGCCGCGGCGCAGGCGACCGCGGCAGGCGAGGGGCGGCCGCGCGGCGTGGTGGTGCTGAGCGATCTCCAGGCCACCGCGCTCTCGCCGGCCGCGCTGGCGGTGCCGGTGCTGGTGGCGGCACCGGGGGACGCGGTGGTGCGCAACGCGGGGCTCGACCCCCTCGAGACCGGCGTCCAGCCGTGGGGGGTGGCGGGGGGGCGCGTCACGGTGAGGGTGACCGGGGACTCGGGCCCC
>DASTRQ010000102.1:0-3048 GCA_035761145.1 Gemmatimonadales bacterium | reverse complement strand
TCCCGACTTGGTCACCTTCTGGCGCTCCGCCGCCAAGCCGTTCCAGGCCCTGCCGCTGCTCGAGGATGGCGCGGCGGCGCGCTTCGGCCTCGCCACCGAGGAGCTGGCGCTCGCCTGCGCCTCGCACTCGAGCGAGCCGGTGCACCTCGAGGTGACCGACCGCTTCCTGGCGAAGATCGGCTGCACCGAGGCCGACCTGGCGTGCGGACCCCACACCCCCCTGGGGCCGACCGTGGCCGAACGGGTGCAGCGCGAAGGGATCACGGTGACGCCGCGCTGGAGCAACTGCTCGGGGAAGCACAGCGGGATGCTCGCGCTTGCCAAGCACCACGGGTGGCCGACCAAGGGGTATGAGGCGAAGCAGCACCCGGTGCAGCAACGGATCCTGGAGGTCGTGGAGCGGTGGACGGGCTGCAGTGTGGACCAGGCGCGTGAGTCGCGTGAGGCGCGCGAGACGTCCCGTCCGCTGGGTCCTCTCGCGCCTCTTGCGCCTCACGCGCCTTCCGTGCCTCTCGCGCCTCTCGCGCCTCTCGCGCCTCACGCGCCTCTCCACCTCGGTATCGACGGCTGCGTGGCGGTCTGCTTCGGGCTCCCGCTCACCGGGATGGCCCGCGCCTACGCGGCGCTCGGCGACGGGGCCACCCCCGAGCTCGCCACCCTGCGCGACGCGATGCTCGCCCGGCCCGACCTCGTCGCCGGCACCGGACGGAGCTGCACCGACGTGATGCGCGCCGCCCCCGGCAAGGCGCTCGTGAAGCTCGGCGCCGACGGGGTGTACTGCGGCGCGCTCCCGGGGACCGGACTCGGCTTCGCCCTCAAGGTCGAGGACGGCGATATGCGCACCCTCGCCGTGGCGCTGGTCCACGTGCTCGACCAGCTCGCCCGGCACCTCGGCTGGAGCGAACGGTGGAGCGCACTCACCCCCCAGCACGGCGCGTACGAGATCAGGAACACCCGCAAGGGGGTGACAGGACAGGTGTACGCGGAAGGGGAGCTGGCGTTCGAATGAACCGGCCGAGCGACTTTTCGGTGACGACCCCGGCGCCGGCCGCAGCTACATTGGCCTCACCCCCCGGCCCCCTCTCCACATACGTGGAGAGGGGGAGAAGGGGGCCAGGGGGTGAGGGGGGCAGGGCGTGACCGGGCACGAACTCGCGCTGGTGCGCCTCGCTGCGGCGGTGGCGCAGGGCGGGGATGAGCGCCTCGAGCGCGCGCTGGCCGGCGTGCAGGAGGCCCAGGTGCCGGCGGAGATGGTGGACGAGGCGATCCTGATGGCGATCGTGGCGGTGGGGTTCCCGCGGACGCTCATCGCGATGCGGGCGTGGCGGAAGGTGAGCGGTGAGCGGTCAGCGGTGAGCGGGTCCGCCGCCGGTTCGGACTACCGCCGCCACGAGGAGTGGACCCGGGAGGGCGAGGCGACGTGCCGCATCGTCTACGGCGCCAACTACGAGCGGCTCCGCGAGACGGTGCGCCAGCTGCACCCCGACCTCGACGGGTGGATGATCACCGAGGGATACGGCCGCACGCTGAGCCGCCCCGGGCTCACGCTCCGGGTCCGCGAACTGCTGATGGTGGCGATGTGCGCGGTGCTCGACGTGCCCCACCAGCTCCACAGCCACCTCAAAGGGGCGCTCCACGCCGGCGCCTCGGCCACCGAGGTGGGGGACACGCTCGATGCGGTGCTGGGCAATGTCAGCCCGCGCGAGCAGGAACAGGCGTGGCAGTTGTGGCGGCGGGTGGTCGGGTAGGGTGGTGGCCGTCGGGCATCGGCCATCGGCCATCAGCCATCAGCCAATAGCCAATAGCCAATAGCCAAAAGCGAACATGTTCATCGACGAAGTCACCGTCAGCGTCACGGCCGGCACCGGGGGATCGGGGGCCAGCTCGTTCGCGCGGTTCAAGTACAAGCCCAAGGGGGGGCCGGACGGCGGTGACGGCGGGCGGGGGGGGAGCGTCTACGTAAAAGGAGACGCCAACCTCGCCACGCTCCTCGACTATCGCTATCGCGACGCCTGGAAGGCGGAGCGGGGGGAGCACGGGCTCGGCAAGAACATGACCGGCGCCAGCGCCGACGACGTGTACCTCCCCCTGCCCCCCGGCACCGAGATCTGGGACGCCGACACCGGCGAACGGCTCGGCGAGATCCTCCACTCGGGAGAGACGCTGCTGGTGGCCAAGGGAGGGCGGGGCGGCCGCGGGAACGCGCGCTTCGCCACCCCCACCCACCAGGCGCCGCGGGAATGGGAGCCGGGGGAGGAGGGGGAGCACCGGAACCTCCGCTTCACCCTCAAGCTCATCGCCGATGTGGGGCTCGTCGGCGAACCCAACGCGGGAAAGAGCACCCTCCTCTCGGTCGTCAGTGCCGCGCGCCCCAAGATCGCCGGCTATCCCTTCACCACCCTCGAGCCCAACCTGGGCGTGGTGCAGCTCTCGGGAGGGCGCACCTTCGTCGTGGCCGACATCCCCGGCATCATCGAAGGGGCGCACCGGGGGAAGGGGCTCGGGCTCAAGTTCCTGCGCCACGTGGAGCGCACGCGCATCCTGGCCTTCCTCCTCCCCCTCGACGGCAGCGACATCCAGGCGACGTATGCCAAGCTCCGCGCCGAGGTGGCGCAATACAGCGCGGAGCTGGCAGGAAAGCCGCACGTGGTGCTGCTCAGCAAGCGCGACCTCCTCCCCGAGGAGGAGACGCTCCCGCCGCTCGAGGCCCCCGACGCCACCGGCGTCCTCGCGATCTCGAGCGCGAGCGGGACGGGGGTGGAAGAGGTGAAGGAGTATCTGTGGAAGGTGGTTGAGAGTTGGAAGGCGCGTGAGGCGCGTGAGGCGCGGGTGGAAGGCGCTCGAGACGCTCAAGACGCTCAAGACGGTCTGGGATCTTCGGATGACTTTGGGGAGGAGGAGGATGGTGACCACTCCTGACCGCGAGGCGTGGGTCACCCTGGCACTGACGCCGGGGATCGGACCCCACCGATTCCTCGCCCTGCTCAAGGCCTTCGGCTCACCGGACGGCGCCCACTCGGCGCCGTTCGCGTTTTTGTGCGCCGTGCC
>DASTRQ010000101.1:0-2571 GCA_035761145.1 Gemmatimonadales bacterium | reverse complement strand
GCTCAAGGCGGGGACGGTGTGGATCAACTGCACCAACGTCTTCGACGCCGCGAGCGGCTTCGGCGGGTACCGCGAGAGCGGCTTCGGGCGCGAAGGGGGGCGGGAGGGGCTCAGGGAGTACGTCGTCCGAACGCAGGGGCGCAGGGGCGCAGGGGCGCAGGGTGCGAAGTCCAGAGCCCCCGCGAAGTGGGTCGACCCCGCGACGAAGGCCAGGGCCACGGCGAAGCGCGGTGGCGCCCCGTCGTCGCCGCCGGGGATCGACCGCACCGCCAAGCTCGTCATCGGCGGCAAGCAGGCGCGCCCCGACTCGGGGTACAGCACCCCGGTCCACGCCCCCGACGGGACCCTGGTGGGGGAGGTGGGCACCGGGAACCGCAAGGACATCCGGAACGCCGTCGAGGCCGCGGCCAAGGCGGCGGGATGGGGGCGCGCCACCGCCCACCTGCGCGCCCAGGTGCTCTACTACCTGGGCGAGAACCTCTCCGCGCGCGCCGACGAGTTCGCCGCGCGGATCGCGCGGCTCACCGGCGCCACCCGCCGCGCCGCGGCCGCGGAGGTGGAGGCCGGCATCCGCCGGCTCTGGACCTACGCCGCGTGGGCCGACAAGTGGGACGGCGCCGTGCACCACACGCCGTTCCGCAACGTCACCCTCGCGATGCCCGAGCCCCTCGGCGTGCTCGGCATCGCCTGCCCGCGCGAGGCGCCGCTGCTCGGGTTCGTCTCGCTCGTGGCGCCCGCGCTCGCGCTCGGCAACACGGTGGTGGTGGTGCCGTCGGAACGCGCGCCGCTCGTGGCCACCGACCTCTACCAGGTGCTCGAGACCTCGGACGTGCCGCCGGGGGTGGTGAACATCGTCACCGGCCCGCGCGACGAGCTCGCGCAGGTGCTGGCGGCGCACGACGGCGTCGACGGGATGTGGTATTTCGGGAGCGCCACGGGGAGCACGCTGGTGGAGCGCGGGTCGGCGGGGAACCTCAAGCGCACCTGGGTGAGCTATGGCGAGGGGCGCGACTGGATGGACGTCCGTGCGGGGGAGGGGCGCGAGTTCCTCGACGAGGCCACGCAGGTCAAGAACATCTGGGTGCCCTACGGCGAGTGACCGCCGGCGGGGCGCCTAGCGTCCCGCCGCCTCGCCGCGGTCCTCGGCGTGGTGCTTGATGGACTTCCCCTCGACCAGGAACACCACGTCCTCGCCGATGTTGGTGGCCAGGTCGGCCACCCGTTCCAGGTTCCGGCTCACGAGGAAGAGCTCCATCCCCGCGCCGATCATGTGCGCGTCCTCCATCATGTGGGTCAGGAGGATCCGGAACACCGAGCGGTGCAGCGCGTCCACCTGGTCGTCGCGGCGGCACACGTCGCGCCCGGCGGCCGCGTCGCCGCGGATGAAGGCCTCGAGGGCCGCGGCCAGCATCTCGCGGGCCAGGCGCGCCATCTCGAGGATCTCGGGCTCCGGGGTGATCGGGCGGCTCTGGGCCAGCCGCTCCGCCGACTGGGCGATGTTGACCGCGTGGTCGCCCACCCGCTCCAGGTCGTTGGCGATCTTGAGCGCGCTGGTGAGCATCCGGAGGTCGCTCGCCATCGGCTGGTGCAGCGCCAGCAGGTCGATGCACTGCTCCTCGATCTCCACCTCGAGGTCGTCGATGGCGCGGTCGTTGGCGATGACCTGCCGGGCCTTGGCGGGGTCGCGCTGCACCAGCGCGTCCACCGCCAGGGCCAGCGCGGCCTCGGCCTCGCCGCTCATCGAGAGCAGGCGGACCTTGACGTGGTCCAGGTCCTCGTGGAAGTGACGGCGGACGTCGCGGCTCATCCGAACCTCCCGGTGATGTAGGCCTCGGTGCGCGGCTCGGCCGGCCGGGTGAAGAGGGTCCGCGTGTCCGCGAACTCCACCAGCCGCCCCGCGTCGAGGAAGGCCGTGCGGTCGGACACCCGCGCGGCCTGCTGCATGTTGTGGGTGACGATGACGATCGTGTGGTCGCGCTTGAGCTCCACCAGGAGCTCCTCGATGCGCGCGGTGGCCACCGGGTCGAGCGCCGAGCAGGGCTCGTCCATCAGCAGCACCTCGGGCGCGTTGGCCAGCGCCCGGGCGATGCAGAGCCGCTGCTGCTGCCCCCCCGACAGGCCCAGCGCCGGGGCGTCGAGGCGGTCCTGCACCTCATCCCAGAGCGCGGCGCGCTTCAGGCAGTCGGTCACCAGGTCGGGGAGGTCGCGCGCGGGCACCGCGCCCGAGAGCCGGGGGCCGTAGGCCACGTTCTCGAAGATCGAGCGCGGGAAGGGGTTGGGCCGCTGGAACACCATCCCCACCCGCGTGCGGAGCTCCACCACGTCGGTCCAGGGGGCGTACACGGAGCGGCCGTCCACCAGGATGTCCCCCGCGTGCCCCGCGCCCACGATCAGGTCGTTGAGCCGGTTGATGGCGCGGAGCAGGGTGGACTTGCCGCACCCCGACGGGCCGATGATGGCCGTGATCGCGCGGCGCGGGAGGGCCAGGCTCACGTCCTCCACCGCCCACGGCGCGCCGGGGGCGTAGCGGAAGTGGAAGCCCCGCACCTCGACCGCCGGGACGCGGAGCGC
>DASTRQ010000100.1:0-8203 GCA_035761145.1 Gemmatimonadales bacterium | reverse complement strand
CGTCCCTGCGCCCGACTACCTTTCCCTCATGACCTGGACCGACGGCGCGCTCGTCGAGCGCCTCCCCAACGGGCTCACCCTCGTGGCCCAGCGCGACCCCGCCGCCCCGGCGGTCGCCGTGGTGACGCACGTGCGCGCCGGATTCTTCGACGAGCCCGACCGCTGGCAGGGGATCTCGCACGTCCTCGAGCACATGTTCTTCAAGGGCACGGCGCGGCGCGGCGTGGGGCGCATCGCCCAGGAGACCAAGGCGCTCGGCGGCTACCTCAACGCGAGCACGAGCTATGACCGCACCGTGTACTACGCGGTGCTCCCCGCGCGGAACCTGGCCGCCGCGCTCGACATCCAGGCCGACGCGCTGCGGCATCCCGCCCTCGACCCCGGCGAGCTCGCCCGCGAGCTGCAGGTGATCATCGAGGAGGCCAAGCGCAAGCTCGACTCCCCCGCCGCCGTGGCGGGGGAGACGCTGCACGAGGTGCGCTTCGACCGGCACCGCATCCGGCGCTGGCGCATCGGCCACGCGGAGCAGCTGGCCGGCTTCACCGCGGACGACGTGCGCGGCTACTACGCCTCGCGCTACGTCCCCGCCCGCGTGGTCGTGGCGCTCGTGGGCGACCTCGACCCCCGCGCGATGCTCGACGCGGCGCGCCCCTGCTACGCCGACTGGGTCGGCACCGCGCCCGCGCCCGAGGCGGGCCCCGAGGAGCCGCCGGTGCAGGGCGTGCGCGCCCGCACGCTGCGCGGCGACGTGACGCAGGCGGAGCTCGTCGTCGGCTGGCGCGCGGCGCCGGCGCTCCATCCCGACGAGACCCCGCTCGATCTCGCCGCCGCCGTGCTCGGCGCGGGGCGGGGGAGCTGGCTGCATCGCGCCCTCCGCGAGCCGGGGATCGCCGCCTCGGCCGGCGCCTACAGCTACGCACCCGACGAGGTGGGCGTGTTCGGCCTCGCCGCCTCGGGCGACGTGGCGCGCCTCCCCGAGATGCTGGCGCCGATGGGGGAGGCCGTCGCGCGCCTCAGCGCCCACGGCCCCGGCGAGGAGGCGCTCGAGCGCGCGCGCACGCTCCTCCGGGTGCGCTGGGTGCGCCGGATGGAGAGCTTCGACGCCCGCGCCACCGCGCTCGCGTGGGCCGTGGCGCACGGCGACGTGACGCTGCTGGACCGGGAATACGCGCGGCTCCTGGCCGTGACCCCCGATGAGGTGCGCGCCGCCGCCGGCGCCTACCTGGCGCCCGACACCCTCGCGGCGGTGGCCTACCTCCCCCGCGAGGGGGGCGACGAACTCACCCCCGCGGCGCTCACCGCCGCCTTCGCGGGACGCGCCGCCACGCCGCTCGCCGCCACGGCGATCGCGCCGCCGCCGCCCCGCGCGCCGCTCCCGCTCACCGGGCGCACGGAGGCCGGCACGCTCCACGTTGCCGCTCCGGGGGCCGACCTGCTCGTCCATCGCAAGCGCGGCATCCCGACCACCACGCTGGCGGTGTACCTCCCGCGCGCCTGGGAGACGGCGGGCACCGCCGGCCTCGGCGCCCTCGCGGTGCGGAGCGCCATCCGCGGCGCCGCGGGGCTCGACGCCGGCGGGCTCGCGCTCGCGGTCGAGCGGCTGGGGGGCGCGCTCGCCCCCGGCGCCACGGCGGACCATCTCTCGCTCGGCGTCACGGTCCTCGGCGAGCGCACCGCGGAGGCCGCCGCGCTGGTGCGCGCGCTGCTCACCGACGCCGCCTTCGCGGCGGCCGACGTCGCGGCCGAGCGCGCGGTGCTCCTCGAGGAGGCGCGGGAGGTGGCCGACGACATGTTCCGCTACCCGTTCCAGCTCGCGTTCCGCGCCGCTTTCGGCGACGCCGGCTATGGCCTGCCCGCGGGGGGGCTCGAGGAGAGCCTGCGCGCGTTCGACGCGCCGCGGGTGGCCGCGTACTGGCGCGAGGTCGTGGCGGCGGCGCGCCCGGTGGTGGTGGCCGTGGGGGACGACGAGCCCGGGCGGCTCGCGGCGCTCCTGGCCGGGGCGTTCGGCGACGGGCCCTCGCGCCCCGCGCGCGACGGCGCCGCGCCGGCCGGCTGGCAGGGCGCCGGCGCGCCGATGGTGGTGCCGCGCGCCAAGCAGCAGTCGGCCTTCGCGATGCTCTTCCCCGGCCCCGCCCGGCGCGACGCGGGGCACACCGCCGCGGAGGTCTGGGCCGCGGTCGCGAGCGGACTCGGCGGGCGGCTCTTCGAGGCGCTCCGCGAGCGACGGTCGCTGGCGTACACCGTGCTCGGGCTGGCGTGGAGCCGGCGCCGGGGAGGCGCGCTCGGCGCCTACATCGCCACCTCGCCTGGGCGGGAGGACGAGGCGCGCACGGAGATGTTGCGCGAGCTGGCCCGGTTCGCGGCGGAGCCGGTGGGGGAGGAGGAGCTGGGCCGCGCGCGGGAGTACCTCGCCGGACAGGCGGAGCTCTCGCGGATGACGGCGGGCGCCATCGCCGGCGAGATCGCCGAGGCGTGGTTGCAGGGACGGGGGCTGGAGGAGCTGGAGGCGCCCTGGGCGCGCTATCGCGCGGTCACGGCCGAGGAGGTGCGGGAGGTGGCGGCGCCGTTCGCGGCCGCCGCGCGCGCGGAAGGGGTGGTGCGGGGGACGGCCTGAGGCGTCAGGCGCCGAGCCGCCGGACCAGGATCTCGATCGCCTTGCGCGGGTCGGCCGGCACCGGGGCCACGATGTCCACCAGGCAGCACCCCTCCTCGGGCACCGCGTGCAGCACGAGGTGCCCGCCGTGGGCCAGCAGCGCCACCGCCGTGCCCCGCGGCCCCGACCGCACCAGCGGCGTCCCGTAGGGCACGAGCCCCACCGCGCTCGCCGCCGAGATGGCGACGGCCGCGAGCGAGGCCTCCTCGGCCAGGCGGGCGCCGGAGAGGGCGGTCAGTTCGGTGATGTGGGAGGTGAAGGTGGGGGACATCGGGGCGCGCGCCGCGCGGCGGGCCTCAGAACATCGACATCGCGAGGAGCGACCGGAGGTTGTCGTTGGTCGCCCGCAGCCGGGTGGAGAGCATGCGCGTCACCGACCAGAGCACCTTGTAGGCGATGTCGCGGTTGAAGTCGAGCAGGAGCTCGAACTCGGGCCGCGTGATCGTGAGCAGCGTGCAGGGCTGGTGGGCGATGGCGTCGGTGGAGCGCTCCGAGCGGTCGAAGACCGACATCTCGCCGAAGCAGGCCCCCGGCTTCAGCACCGCCAGCGCCTCCTCCCCCGCGCCCGGCACGGTGCGGCTGATGCGCACCTCGCCGGTGACGATCACGAAGAGGCGGTTCCCCGGCTCCCCCTCCTTGAAGATGGGCGCCCCGGCCGCGAACTTCTGTTCCTTGCAGATCTCGGCCACGCGCGCCAGTTCCCCCTCGTCGAGGTCGGCGAAGATGGCGGTCTGCTTGAGGAGGTCGGTCACCATGGGAGCGTCCGGCGGACGCGGGGTACGGGATGCCCGAAGCTAGTCCCGCCCCGGGGGGGCGGCAAGGTCGGCCCGCCGTGGCGGCCGCGGATCTCCTCACCGCGCTCCGCCTCCCGCTCGCCGTGGCCTTCGTGCTGCGCCCCGAGGCGGAGACCCGGCTCGCCATCCTCGCGGTGGCGGCCGCCAGCGACCTCGCCGACGGGTGGCTGGCCCGCCGCATCGGGGGCTCGCGCTTCGGCGCCTTCCTCGATCCCGTCGCCGACCGGCTCTTCATGGCCGCGGCGTTCGCGGTGGTGCTCTTCTCGGGGGTGCTGGCCTGGTGGGAGGTGCTCCTGGTGGTGCTCCGCGACCTCCTCGCCGCGCTCGCCTTCTTCGTGAGCCTGGCGGGGCGCCGGCCCCGCGCCATCCCCGCCCGCGCGGGGGGGAAGGTGGTGACGCTGCTGCAGGTGGTGACGCTGGCGGCGTTCGTCTGGCAGTCGCGGTTCCTGCAACCCCTGGCGTGGGCCACCGCCGCGGTGGGGCTCTACGCCATCTACGATTACGCGCGCGCGGTGCCGACCGAGAGCCGGCCCCTGGGCGCCTGACCCCCTTCTCCCGATGAGCTCCAATCTCCGGACCGCCGTCGTCGAGTGGCTGGGCGACGAGCGCTTCGCCGCCGGCGCCCCCGACGGCCCGCGCCACTTCCTCGACGGCACCGGCGGGAGCGCGCCGAGCCCGGTGGTGGCGCTCCTCAACGCGGCCGGGAGCTGCGCCGCGGTGGACGTGGTGACCATCCTCCAGAAGAAGCGCGTCGCCCTCCGCTCGCTCCGCGCCGAGCTGACCGGCACCCGCCGCGAGGAGATCCCCCGGCGCTACACCGCGATCCACGTCGTGTGGCACCTCGCCGGCGAGGGGCTCGACGAGGCCAAGGCGCGGCACGCGGTGGAGCTCTCGATGACCAAGTACTGCTCGGTCCTCAGCTCGCTCGACCCCGCCATCCCGGTGACCTTCGAGATCCGGCTCGGCTGAGGTGCGCGGCGCGCTCCTCCTGCTGGCGCTGGGGAGCGTCCCGGCCGCGGCCCAGGTGCGGCGCGAGGCCGGGCTGCAGGTGACGGCCCTCTTCCCCGCCGACGCCGCGGTGGCCCCGATGGCCGCCGGCGCGCTCCGCACCAGCCGCCGGGTGCGGTTCTCGGTGGCCGCGGGCCCGCGCTGGGCCGACGGCACCACCGGCGGCCGCGGCGAGGCGCTCGCCGCCTTCCTCCTCGCGCCCGGCCACCGGGGCGGCTGGGGCCCGTACGCGGCGGGCGGGGTGGCCGTGGACGTGGCGCACGGCGCCGAGGCGTGGCTGGTGGCGCTCCTTGGCGTGGAACAGGCCCCCGGGGCACCGCAGGGGATCTTCGTCGAGGCAGGGTGGGGCGGGGGGGCGCGCGTCGCGCTCGGGTGGCGGCGGCGCTGGTGAAGGGGGAGGGAAAGAACGACGCCCCGGGGAGATCCCCGGGGCGTTCAGGCGGAACGGAGCGTCAGCGGTTCAGGCGGTGGCGCCGGCGGGCTGCGCCTGGTTCTTCACCACCGGCTGGACATACCGCTCGCCCAGCACCCGCAACTGGCCCAGTTCCTCCTCGCCGAGATCCTCGTACCGCTCGGTGAGGTACAGCATCGTGTCGTCGAACCAATCCTTCTGGTGCTCCGGTTCCGCTTCCAGCACGCCGCAGCGCAGGATGTGGCTGAACAGCTCATCGCGCGCCTGGTCGAACGTCGAGGGGGCGGCCTGGGGCTTCCGAGGCTTCTTCTTGGACATCCACTCTCCTTAGGGTCCGTAAGTCCTTCAGTGTCATAATATAGGCGGACCGGGGCCGAAATTGCAGGGGCGGGCCCATTCCCGGCCCCCGAGCGTATAGATTCCACCGTCCATACGATGTCCGAGCACGACGAGACCTACGGGGCGGCCCGGATCCGGGCCCTGCGCGAGCGCCTGCGAGCGCTGGCCGCGCGCATCCACGCCCTGGACGCCGAGGGGAAGCTCCTGGAGACGGTCCCGGAGCTCCTCCGGCTGCTCGGCGAGGCGCGGAGCGAGTTGTTCCACTACGAGGTGCGCTCCACGTACGACACGCCCGAGGTGGCCGAGAGCCGCCGCGTGGTCGACGAGGCGATCCAGGGGCTCGAGCTCAGGTTCGAGGACCCCGACGACGATGAACCCTGGTCCGGACGGGATCCGACATGAAGACGTTCTACACGGTGCTGGGCGGGATCGCGGTGGTGGGGGTGGGGGTGCTGGGGTGGCAGATGAGCCGTCCCCGCGGCGCGGTGATCCCCGCCGATGTCGTGGTGACCGCGGCGGACACCGCCGGCTTCTCGGGCTACGTCCTCGGGAGCGACAGCGCGCCCGTGACGATCATCGAGTTCGCCGACTTCCAGTGCCCCGTCTGCGGCGAGTGGGACGGCGTGCAGTGGCCCGACGTCAACGCCCAGCTGGTGCAGACCGGCAAGGTGCGGTGGATCTACCGGGACTGGCCCATCGACGGCCTCCACTCCCACACCCGCCTGGCGAGCCACGCCGCCGCCTGCGCCGCCGACCAGGGGAAGTTCTGGCCCTACAAGGAGCGGCTCTACGCCTACCAGGGGCAGTGGTCGGTGGGGAGCTCCCAGTACTCCCAGTTCCGCGACTACCTCACGGCGCTGGGCGGTGACGCCGGCCAGTGGGACGCCTGCATGAGCAGCGCCAAGTACGCCGGCCGCATCGAGGCGAGCCGCGAGCTCGGGAGCCGGCTCGGCGTCGGCTCCACGCCCACCTTCGTGATCGGCAACCTGGTGCTGCCGGGCAACACCCCGAGCGACCAGATGCGCCGGCTGGTGGACTCGCTGATCGCCGCGCGCGGGGCGGCCCCGGCGCGATGAAGTACCGGATGGCGGCCGCGGTGCTGAGCCTGCTCGGCGTCCTGCTCGCGGCCTACCTCTATCTCTACAAGATCGGCGCCATCCCGGGGCTCGTCTGCGGCACCGGCGGGTGCGAGACGGTGCAGGCGAGCCCGTACGCCCGCTTCCTGGGCGTCGAGGTGGCGCTCATCGGCGTGGCCGGATACGCGGCGTGTCTCGCGCTGGCGCTCGTCGGCGTCGGCACCGGCGCGGAGCGGCGGCACTGGAGCGACCGCCTCCTGCTGGTCGCCACGACGCTCGGGGTCGGCTTCACCGCCTGGCTCACCTACGCCGAGGCGGCGCTGATCCACGCCTGGTGCCGCTGGTGCCTCGGCTCCGCGGCGATCATCACGTTGCTCTGCGCCACCGCCTGGCTCGGCTGGCGCGCGCTGGGCCGCGCCACCACGGCCGCATGAGCCACGGCGAGGAGCGGGCGGCACCGACCGGGCGCGCCCTCGGCCTCCTGGCCCTGGGGGCGCTGGGGGTGGTGTACGGCGACATCGGCACCAGCCCGCTGTACGCGCTCAAGGAGTGCTTCACCGGGCACCACAGCGTGCCGCCCACGCCGGCCAACGTCCTCGGGGTGCTCTCGCTCGTCTTCTGGGCGATGACCTTCGTGGTGTCGTTCAAGTACCTCGGCTTCGTGATGCGGGCCGACAACCGGGGCGAGGGGGGGATCCTCGCCCTGCTGGCGTTGGTGGGCCAGCGCGACCCCGGCCGCGGCGCGCGGCGCGCGCTCATCCTGCTGGGGCTCTTCGGGGCGGCGCTGCTCTACGGCGACGGCATCATCACCCCCGCCATCTCGGTCCTCGGCGCGGTCGAGGGGATCCGGGTGGCCACCCCCGCGCTCGAGCGCTTCGTGGTGCCCCTCAGCGTGGTCATCCTCACGCTCCTCTTCGCGTTCCAGAAGCGCGGCACCGCCACGGTGGGGGCGGTGTTCGGGCCGGTGATGCTGGTGTGGTTCGCCTGCATCGCGGCGCTCGGGGTGCGCGGCATCCTGTACGAGCCCGCGGTGCTCCGCGCCGCGCTGCCCACCTACGCCTTCGAGTTCTTCCGCGAGGACGGCTTCCGCGGCTTCCTGATCCTGGCCAGCGTGGTGCTCGTCATCACCGGCGGCGAAGCGCTCTACGCCGATATGGGGCACTTCGGCCGGCGCCCCATCCGCCTCGCCTGGTTCGTGGTGGCGATGCCGGCGCTGATGCTCAACTACTTCGGGCAGGCCGCGCTCATCCTCCACGACCCCTCGGCCGCGGTGAACCCGTTCTACCACCTCGTGCCGGCGTGGGGGCTCTACCCGATGATCGTCATCGCCACCCTCGCCGCCATCGTGGCGAGCCAGGCGCTCATCTCGGGGGCCTTCTCCCTCACGCGGCAGGCGGTGCAGCTCGGCTACGCCCCCCGCGTCACCATCCGGCACACGTCCCACACCGAGATCGGCCAGATCTACATCCCCCAGGTGAACTGGGCCCTGGGCGTGGGGTGCGTGGCGCTGGTCCTCGGTTTCCGGAGCACCAGCAACCTCGCCGCCGCGTACGGCATCGCGGTGACGGGGACGATGATCATCACGACCCTGCTCTTCCATCGTGTGGCGCGGGAGCGCTTCGGCTGGTCGCGCGCCCGCACGTGGCCCGTCACCCTGCTCTTCCTCGGGGTGGATGTCGCGTTCTTCTCGGCCAACTTCATCAAGGTCGAAGAGGGAGGGTGGTTCCCGCTCGTGGTGGCAGGCGTCGTCTTCGCGCTGATGACCACCTGGAAGAAGGGCCGCGAGATCCTCTCCGCGCTGATGCGCGAGAACTCGCTCCCGATGAACCTCTTCCTCGAGGACATCGGCCGGCGCCGCCCCCAGCGCGTCCCCGGGTGCGCCGTGTTCCTCACCAGCGACCCCACCGGCGCGCCGCCGGTG
>DASTRQ010000099.1:0-6822 GCA_035761145.1 Gemmatimonadales bacterium | reverse complement strand
GCAGCGTCCGGGCCCGAGGGGCTCGACCACGTTGGTCTGCAGCCGGCCCGGCAGGATGTTCAGCATGTAGTTGGGCCACACCCAGTAATAGTACGCCTGCCCCTCCGCCCCCGCCGCCGCGCCGGCGGCGGTGTACGGTGACGCGGCCGTGGCGTCGAGCGGGCTCCACTGCAGGCTATGCCGCTCGAAGAGCTCAGTGCGGTACCGCGAGTACTCGAACAGCGAGACGAGCTCCGGGTGGACGAAGGGGACGTGGTACCCCTCGAGGAAGTTGTCCACGTACACCTTCCAGTTGCACCCCACCTCGTAGTCCACCCGCTTGGCGAGCCGGAGCCCCCCGACCCGCGCCGGCGCGATCCGCTCGGCGATCCCCGCGACGAGCCGGGCAAGGGGCTCGGGGCGCTCGCCGAGGTGCACGAAGACCTGGTCCTCCCAGACATCCACCGCCACCGGCCGCAGGCCGAAGTCCTTCTTATCGAAGAGTTCGCTGCGGTCCATCTTCGGCACCCCGCGCAGCGAGCCGTCGAGCAGGTACGTCCAGCCGTGGTACTGGCAGCGGAGCGCCCTGGCCTCGCCGTCGCAGAGCGCCAGCGGGCCGCCGCGGTGCCGGCAGACGTTGTAGAAGGCGCGCAGCGCGCCGTCCTCGCCCCGCACCACGATGATCGGGTTGTCGGCCACCGTGGCCACGAGGAACTGCCCCGGCCGGCCCACCTGCTCCAGGCACCCGACGTTCTGCCAGCTCGCGGCGAACACCGCGTCCCGGTCGAGCCGGTGGAAGCCCGGGTCCACGTACCACGCCGAGGGGATCGTCTCCGCCCGGGTCACGGGGACGACCTCGAGATCCTGGGCCGGGACGGCCGGGTGGTCGGTGGGTTGCATGAGGTAAGAAGGTAGGAGGGGAGGAAGGTAAGAAGGTAGGAGGGTAGGAAGGGAAGAGGGGAAGCGGGCGGCGGGCCGGAGCGGGCGTGGCTTCTTACCTTCCTCCCCTCTTACCTTCCTACCTTCTTACTTTCCTCCCCTCCTCTCTTCCGACCTCCACCATGTCCGCCAAACCCCTCATCATCGGCCTCGTGGGCGGCTCCGGGTCCGGGAAGACCACCGTGGCGCGGGCGATCCTCGACTCCCTTGGCGAGGTGGAGGCCGCCTTCATCGACCAGGACGCGTACTACAAGGACCTGGCCCACCTGTCGCTGGCGGAGCGGACCCAGGTCAACTTCGACCACCCCGACGCGCTCGACAACGACCTCCTGGTGGCCCACCTCTCCTCGCTGGCCAACGGCGTGGCGATCGAGAAGCCCACCTACGACTTCGCCGCCCACACCCGCGCGGAGGAGACGATCCGCGTGGTGCCGAGCGACGTGATCCTGGTGGACGGGATCCTGCTCTTCGTGGACCCCCGCGTGCGCCGGCTGCTCGACATCAAGGTGTACGTGGACGTGCCCGACGACGTCCGCTTCATCCGCCGCCTTCAGCGCGACACCCGCGAGCGCGGCCGCTCGGTCGACTCGGTCATCGCCCAGTACCTGGGCACCGTGCGCCCGATGCACCTGGAGTTCGTGGAACCGAGCAAGCGCCACGCCGACGTGATCATCCCCGAGGGGGGCCACAACGCCATCGGGGTGGAGATGCTCCGCGCCCGCGTGGAGGCGGAGCTCCGGCGGCGGAGGGGGTAGCCTCACAGCCTCACGAACCACCTCTTCCGCCACATCAGGTACGCCACCCCCCAGAAGAGCGTCACCATCGCCAGCGCGAAGGCGAGCGACGCGTTGACCGGGCTTGCCCAGGAGAGGAAGAGCTCCGAGTAGAGCCACGCCTTGAGCGTCTCGCCGGCCCCCTCCCCCACCCGCACCAGCACCAGCAGCCTTCCCACCACCCCCGAGAGCACGAAGACCCCCAGCGCATTCCGGCCGTAGTGCTCGAACGGTCGCGCCCAGCGGTCGCGGCCGAGCCCTTCCACCAGCCAGTGGCAGGCCGCGAGCACGAGCATCGCCATCCCGGCGGTCCAGAGCACGTACGAACTGCTCCACAGGTTCTTGTTGATCGGCGCGACCCAGCTCCACATCCACCCGAGCACAAGGAGAGCGTCGCCGCCGAGCATCAGGCCGAGCGCGTGCTCCGCGGTGGTGCGGGGGGTGCGGAGCCAGCGCCAGGTGAGCGCGCCCAGCAGGCAGCTGGCGATGGCCGGGAAGGTGGTGAGGAGCCCCTCGGGGTCCCAGTCCGCCTGCCAGCGGTGGGCGCCCAGCACCAGGGCGTCCACGTACTGGGGCAAATTCCCCTCGCGCGCCAGCACGCCGGCGCCGTGGCCCGGCACCGGGATGAGGAGCAGGGCCAGCCAGTAGCCCAGCAGCAGCGCCGCCACCCACCACCGCCAGGCGCGGGTGGGGGCGTGCAGGACGATGAGGCCGGTGGCGAGGTAGCAGAGCGCCAGCCGCTGCAGCACCCCCATCACGCGGAGGGTGGCGGGATCGTAGGCGGGAAAGCCGTTGAGCAGCACCCCGATGAGGAAGAGGAGCGCCGCGCGGACCACGACCTTCCGGGTGAGCGCGCCCTTCCCCGCCCCCGCGGCCTCCCGGCGCTCCACCACCATCGCCGCGGTGAGCCCCATGATGAACACGAAGAAGGGGAACACCAGGTCCGTGGGCGTCCATCCATCCCACTCGGCGTGCTCGAGCGGGGGGTAGATGTGCGCCCACGAACCGGGGTCGTTGACCAGGATCATCCCCGCGATCGTGAGCCCGCGGAAGACGTCGAGGCTTCGGAGACGCTGGTCGGTGGGGGACACTGCGGCGAGCAGGAAGCGGCCAGCGGTGAGCGGGGTGACTCCCGGACTCCGGAGCGCCCTGCTCACCGCTCACCGGTCACCGGTCACATGTTCTTCATGTAGGTCAGCCCGTACCGCTGGGCCTGCTCCACCGCCATCACCATCGCGGGGACGAGCGTGACCCCCGGGGCGAGGTTGGCGAGCATCTCGGCGCGCACGGCGTCGGGGGCGGCGCCGCTCCCCTGCGCGATGCGGCCCACCCAGAAGCCGAAGGCGTTGTTGCAGAGGATCACCGTGGCCCCGTTGCGCTGGAGCGCGGGGATGGCCGCGTCGGGGGAGGCGAGGAGCTCGCCGTTCTGCGGCGCGAGGTAGGGGTTGCGCACGTACGGCTGCCCCGTGGCGGCGTCGGTGAGGCCCAGCGCCTTGCCGAGCTGGTACTTCGACCACATCGCGTCGCCGAACACGACGGGCACCGCGAAGCCGAAGATGCCGAGCACCGCGTGCACGTCGTCGTGCTTCACGCCGGGCTGGGCGCGCCAGGTGCCGAGGTAGTTGTTGACGTGCAGGAGCGGGATCGCGTTGTCCATCCGGGGCGTGTCGAAGAACTGCCGGTACTTGCTGCGGATGGGGCGGAGCCAGCCCTGCGCCTGGTCCACCTGCGGGGTCCCCTGCTGGGCCGCGAGCCCGGGGAAGGCCGGCAGGGTGCCGAGCGCGGCGATGGCCGCGCCGGCGGCGCTGGTGGCCAGGAAGCCGCGCCGGGTGGTGGAAGGGGTCGGTCCTTCGGACATCGTTCCTCCTCGTGCTGGCCGGAGCGCCGGTCCGCCCTAGTGCCGGGCCGTGCGGCCACCGGCGTCGGTGGCGTATGGGGTGTCCTTGGGGGCGCCGCCCTGCGGCCAGTCCCGCCCCTTGGCGGCAAAGTCGGGCCGCGGCCGCGAGGTGACGAACCCCGCGACGTCCACCGCCTGCTGGGGGGTGAGCGTCCCGGGGCGGTCGAAGGGCATGTTGGCGTGGATGAACGCCGCGGCCGTGCGGAAGCGCGCCATCCCCGCCCCGATGGTGAAGGAGCGCGGACCCCAGAGCGGCGTGGCGAGCACGGTCCCTTCCCCGTCCGGGCCGTGGCACCGGGCGCACTCGACCTCGAAGAGCCGCCGTCCCGCCGCGGTGTCGGGGGTGAGCCCCTCGAAGGGACGGGTGATCGAAGGCCCCGCCACCGACGGGGTCACCGGCGCATTGCGCGAGCGCCAGGCGAAGTAGGCCACCATCGCGCGCATCGGGGCGGTGTCGGCGCGCAGGACGCGCCCCGCCATGCTCCGCTCCAGGCAGTCGTTGATGCGGTCCTCGAACGTCTGCACGGTGGCGCTGCGGCTCCGATACTGCGGGTACCGCGCGTACACGCCCTCCCAGCCGAGGACCTCGCGCGTGCCGTCCTGCAGGTGGCAGCTGGTGCAGCGAAGCGCGTTCCCGACGTTGCCCGGCAGGCTGTCGCGCGTGGCATTGAGGATGGCGCGGCCGCGGCGCACCTCCACGCTGAAGGGATCGGCGCCGTCGGGCTCGAGGAGTTCGGCGGCGGCGGCCGGAGGCGCGGCGGGGGGCGCCGTCCGCACCTTGCACGCCAGCGACCCGCCGAGCACCGCGAGCGCCAGGTACCGGTACTTCCGCTGGAAAGGCATCCGGCAATGCTACGGCGCGGCCGCAAGTCCGGCAACTCCACCCCGGAAAGGGCCGGAGATGCCGCGTCCCCCCGGATTTGCACATCGCCAGCCCGGGCGTGCAAAGCGCGCCATTCCCGCCATCTCCCGACCGAGTTGCACCCACCCACCGGTCACAGGAGATACCGATGTTCCTTCGCACGCTCGTCCTCAGCGTGGTCGCCATCGCCGGACTCGGCGCCGGCCGCCCCACCCCCGCCAACGCCCCCGGCCGGATCGAAGGTCTGGTCCGGGACCAGGCGGGCGCCGCCATCAGCAATGCCCAGGTCTTCGTGATCGGCACCCCCCTCAGCGCACTCACCGACGCCCGGGGCCACTACCTGATCTCCGGTGTCGCACCGGGGAGGGTGGACCTGCGCGCCGCCTTCGTCGGTCACCGGCCGGTGGTGGTGCGTGGCCTCCTGGTGCGGAGCGGCCAGGTGACGCGCCGGGACTTCACCCTTGAGGCCGCGGTGACGGAGGTGGCCGATATCGAGGTCAAGGCCGAGCAGCCGCTCGTGCCTCGTGAACAGGTGACATCCAGGCCGACGGCCTCGGGCGAGCTTGCTGGCCGCCTGGCCCAGAGCGCCCCCTGCTGCTACGACCGGGTGGCCGCGCCACCGCCGGCGGGCTGGAACACCGAGGAGTACGCGCATCTCCGCGAGAACGGCTTCCGCCCCGTCGCTTCGGCGCCGCTCAGCACCTTCAGCATCGACGTGGACAAGGCCTCGTACGCCAACGTGCGGCGCTTCCTCACCGCGGGCTCCCTCCCCCCCGCCGACGCGGTGCGCGTGGAGGAGATGATCAACTACTTCAGCTACGACCTCCCCGAGCCGCGCGGGCCCCATCCCTTCTCGGTGACCACCGACGTCGGCGCCGCCCCGTGGGCCCCCGCGCACCGCCTGGTGCGGATCGGGATCCAGGGCCGGCGCCTCGACCCCGAGCGGGTGCCGGGGAGCAACCTCGTGTTCCTGCTCGACGTCTCCGGGTCGATGGACCAGCCCGACAAGCTGCCGCTGGTGAAGCGGAGCCTGCGGCTCCTGGTGGACCAGCTCGATGCCCGGGACCGTGTCTCGATCGTCGTCTACGCCGGCAACGCGGGGCTCGTCCTCCCCTGCACCCCCGGCGACCAGCACGCCACGATCCTCAACGCCATCGACCGGCTCGAGGCGGGTGGTTCCACCGCGGGCGGCGCCGGCATCCAGCTGGCCTACCGCGTGGCGCGGGAGAACCTCATCGCCCGCGGCAACAACCGCGTCATCCTCGCCACCGACGGCGACTTCAACGTCGGCGCCTCGAGCGAGGGGGAGCTGGTGCGGCTCATCGAGCAGGAGCGCCGCGCCGGGATCTTCCTGACCGTGGTCGGCTTCGGCACCGGCAACTACGCCGACCAGCGGATGGAGTCGCTCGCCGACAAGGGGAACGGCAACTACTTCTACGTGGACAACCTGCTCGAGGGGCGGAAGGTCTTCGTGGACGAGCTGCAGGGCACCCTCTTCACCATCGCCAAGGACGTCAAGATCCAGGTGGAGTTCAACCCGGCGGAGGTGGCGGCGTACCGCCTCGTGGGCTACGAGGACCGTGCGCTCCGCGACGAGGACTTCAATGACGACTCGGTGGATGCCGGGGAGCTCGGCGCCGGCCACAGCGTCACGGCGCTGTACGAGGTCGTTCCCGCCGGGCTCGACGAGCGGATCCCCGGCGTGGATCCGCTGCGCTATCAGCGCCCGCTGCGGCCCGCCGGCGCCCCGCGCGGCGAACTCCTCACCGTGAAGCTCCGCTACCAGCCGCCCCAGGGGGGCGCCAGCCGGCTCATCGAGACGCCGGTGCGGGACAGCGACGCCCGCGGCATCCCCTCAGGCGAGCTGGGCTTCGCCGCCGCGGTGGCCGAGTTCGGGATGCTGCTCCGCGGCAGCGAGCACAAGGGAACGAGCAGCGTGGACGAGGTGCTGCGCCTCGCCCGCGCCGGGATGGGAAGTGACCGAGATGGCTACAGGAGCGAATTCGTACAGCTGGTGCGACGCTACGCCGCCATCAGTGGAATCCGGGAGGACGTGGGCGACGTAGAGTATCGGCGATAAGAAGAAGGGCGTGGTGCAGGTTGCATCACGCGGAAAGGCGCCGCGGGTGGCGGTGTCCGGAAGCGTGGTGAGCGATCCGCCGCAATCGTGCACGAGGCCGACCACGCAAGACGGAGAGGGGCGGGCCACCGACCCCGGGTCTTCACCCCAATGACGGACCAGCCCCCGGGGCACGGGTCACGTCCCTCTCCGCCGCAGGTCATCCGGCCGTCGCGGCCGTCACCCCGGGGCTCTCTCGCTCACCCGGATGGCGGTCGTGGCGGCGGGGTGCGTCGAGTCCCGGCACCTCCCC